>NZ_CP012752.1:2409090-2710227 GCF_001302585.1 Kibdelosporangium phytohabitans
TTCGTCGAGCCCTTGCGGCCGGAGTGGCCGAGCTGGATGCCGATCTTCGCGGCCGACCGGGCGTGCACGAAGTCCACGACCCGTTTCCACGACTCCTCGTGCTCGGGCCGGTACATGCCGGTGCAGCCAGGGGTGATCCGGCCGGTGTCCGACACGCACACCATCTCGGTCATCACGAGCCCGGCGCCGCCGAGCGCCTTGCTGCCGAGGTGGACCAGGTGGAAATCGCCGGGCACGCCGTCGACCGCGCTGTACATGTCCATGGGGGACACGACAATCCGGTTGGCCAGTGCCAGCTCGCCGATCCGGAACGGCTGGAACATCGGCGGACGGACCGCGTCGAAGTCGCGGGCGAACCACGTGTCCAGGTCCGCGACGAACTCCGGGTCGCGCAGCCGGAGGTTGTCGTAGGTGACGCGGCGGCTGCGGGTGACGATGTTGAACGCGAACTGGTGCGGCTCCTGGTCGGCGTACTGCCCGATGTTCTCGAACCACTCGAGGCTGGCCTGCGCGGCGCGCTGCGTCGAGGTGACGACCGGCCGCCGTTCCTCCTCGTAGGCCGCCAGCGCCGCGGCCACGCCGGGCTGCTCGTGCAGGCAGGCGGCCAACGCGAGCGCGTCCTCCATGGCGAGCTTGGTGCCCGAGCCGATGGAGAAGTGCGCGGTGTGGGCCGCGTCGCCGATCAGGACGACGTTCTCGTGCTGCCAGGTCGCGCACCGGACGGTGGCGAAGTTCGTCCACTTCGAGTTGTTGCCTGCGATCGAGTGTCCATCCAGGACGTCGGCGCACAACGCGCGGATCTTCGCCAGCGAGGCCTCGTCGTTCTCACCCGGTTTGAGGCCTTGTGCCGCCTCGAAACCGGCGCGTTCCCACACGTCGTCGTGCATTTCGAGGATGAACGTGCTCGCGTCGCGGCTGTAGGGGTAGCCGTGCACCTGCATGATCCCGGCGGGCGTGTCCAGGATGTGGAACTTGAACGCGTCGAAGACCAGGTCCGTGCCGAGCCAGATGTACTTGCAGCGCCGCGTTTCCACGGTCGGCTTGAAAGTCGCGGCATGCCGGGCGCGGGTCGCGGAGTTGGCGCCGTCCGCGGCGACGACGAGGTCGTGGCCGGTCAGGTCGCCGGGCACCTCGGTCCGGAAGTGGATCGTCACGCCGAGGTCCAGGCACCGCTGCTGGAGGATGCCGAGCAGGCGGCGCCTGCTCATCGCGGCGAAGCCGTGCCCGCCCGAGGTGAAGGTGGTGCCGCGGAAGTGCACGTCGATGTCGTCCCACCGCGCGAACTCCTCGCTCATCGCGGCGAAGACCGCTGTGTCGGCGTGCTCGATGCCGCCGAGCGTCTCGTCGGAGAACACCACGCCGAAGCCGAACGTGTCGTCCGGGGCGTTGCGCTCCCACACCGTGATCTCGTGGCCCGGGTCGAGGGCCTTGGCCAACGCGGCGAAGTAGAGCCCGCCAGGGCCGCCGCCCGCTACCGCGATTCGCACGCGCCCACCTCTTCTGTCGTGCGTCTTACGACCGTCAACGATACAACATATTGCGTCCTGTTGACGACCGTTACGAACATTTGGCACGCTGACCCGGTGACGACTGGCTCTACAACCATCAGGAACTGCCTGGTCACGGGCGCCAGCCGGGGGATGGGGAGCGTGATCGCGGGCAGGCTGTCGGCCGCCGGGCACCGCGTCGCACTCACCGCCCGCGGCGCGGAACAGCTCGCTGACGTGGCCGGGAAGCTGCCGGGGCCGTCGCTGTGCCTGCCGGCCGACGCGACCGATCCCGCCGCCGTGCGGACCGTGTTCTCGACGGTGGAGCAGACGTGGGGGCCGGTGGAAGTCCTCGTTCTCAACGCGGGCGCGGCGGTGTCCAAGCCGATCGCGAAACTCACCGACGACGAATGGCTCGGCCAGCTCGACCTCAACCTCACCGCGCCCTTCCGCGCGATGCGCCGCGCGATCCCGGCGATGACCGAGCGCGGATGGGGCCGCATCATCGTGATCGCCTCGACCGCCGGACGAGTCGGTGAACCCAACGTCGCCGCGTACACCGCGAGCAAACACGGGGTGATCGGCCTGGTCCGGGCCGCGGCCGCCGAACTGGCCAGGACCGGCGTGACGGTCAACGCGGTCTGCCCCGGCTACGTGGACACGCCGATGACCGACGGCTGGGTCGAACGCATCTCGGACCGCACCGGCAAGCCACCCCAGCACATCAGGGCCGCGCTCGAACGCAAGCAGCCGATCAACCGGCTGATCACCGCGGCCGAGGTGGCCGACGTGGTGGACCTCTGCGTGGCCAGCGCGGCCATCACCGGTCAGGCGATCAACGTGGACGGGGGAGCGGTGCAGTCATGAACGACCGGATCAACCCGCCGGAGCTCGGCAAGCCATCCGGTTTCTGCCACGCCGTCGCGGTCGACCCCGCGGCGTGCGAGCGCATCGTGTTCCTCGCCGGGCAGACCGCGCTCGACCAGGACAACAAGATCGCCGGGGACGGCGTCGTCGAGCAGTTCGAGCAGGCGCTCGGCAACCTGCTGACCGCGTTGCGCGCGGCGGGCGGCCAGCCGCAGGACCTGGTCAGCGTCACGATCTACATCGTCGACATGGACGACTACAAAGCCAACGCCCGCAAGATCGGCGCGGTCTGGCGTGAGCTGGCAGGCACCGAATACCCGGCGATGGCCGGAATCGGCGTCACCAGGCTCTGGGACGCCGAAGCGCTCGTGGAAGTCCAGGCCTTCGCGGCAATCCCCAAGAAAACCTCGTGAGTGGTTGGTCCGGTTCTAACCGGACCAACCACTCACGAGGAGCCGAAGCACACGAACGGCATCAGCGGCTGGATGAGCGTCGCGTCGGCCAGCGCACGCGCGGGCCTGAGTCCCCGCAACAAGCCACGGTGGTACGCGGCCATCACGTCCACCGCCGCGTCGTCGTCGACCGAGGCCACACTGGACACCACCGTCTTGGTTCCGCTGTACAGCAACGCCGCTGTGAAACCGAGGATCTCGTCGCCGTTGCGGACCACCGTCTGCCCGACGTCACACGACGACAGCACCACGTGCGCGGGCGCCGACCGGAGCTGGTGGATGTCGTAGGCCATCAACGGCCCGTCGCTCAGGTCCAGCCGGGAGAACAGCACGTTCTCCCACTCATGGTGGCCGTGCGCCGCGAAGTGTGCCGTGGTGCACCCGTCCAGCGCGTCCAATGTGGACTTGACTGTGGCGTCCGCGCCGAGCAGGACGGCTCCGTCGCCGTAGATCTTGGCCAGCCGCAGCACTTCGTCGTCGGCGTGCGCCAGATCCGGCCCGGCCACGAGCAAGCACCCCGACGGCCGCGCCAGTTCGGCGCCGCGCCCGGCCAGCCACGTCGACGCGCTCGGCGACACCGTGACCGGGCGGCCGGCCATGTCCGGCAGCAAACCCCATGGTACAGCGGACAACGCGCTGGTCGGGATGATCACCACCGCGGAGTCGCCGAGCAACGGCCGGATCGGCCGGATGAGGTCGTCGGTCAGCGCCGCCAGCCTGCGCCGGATCGACGCCTTGATCACGCGGTCCAGCGCGGCGGGCAGCTGCCGTCCGCAGGACGCGTCCAAGTCGCTGTGCAACTTGGCCAGCGACTCGGAAACCGTTGCCAGCGAACCCAACGGGACCAGCTGCGCCCTGGCCGACGTGATCACCAGCGCCCAGAGGCCGCCGTCGCCGGACGCGTAGCTCACCATCGTCGTCTCACCCAGCGCGGCACGCACTTGGCTGAACGTGGCGTCGGCGGAATGCTCCCCGGTGCCTTCGGCGTGCCAGCCGCGTGCTCTGATCGCGCGCTCCAGCTGGGCGCAGCGCCGGCGGGCGTCGGCGTCCGGGGTGCCCGCCAGCTCCGCGGTCCGGACCTGGTGGGCGAGCTGGCGCAGTTCGGCGACCGCCTCGATGGTGTCGTCGTCGTCAGGCGGGCGCACCTGCTGGAACCGGAACGCCTGCGCCCGTGATCGTTCCAGCCAGCCGAAAACCACCGGCGGCGAGCCGTTGGCCAACGCGGCGGCCAGACCGGCACGGGCCAGCTCGCGCCCCAGCGACGTCGTACTCGTGCGCAGGTCGAGACTGCCCGCTCGACCACGGTGGTCGCGCAGCAGCGCCAGGCCCGCCCGCGCGTGGGTGAAGATCGCCCGGCTGTTCCCCGTCACCGCGCTGAGCTCGGCCAACGCCAACCGGCGCGTCAATCTCGTCTCCAGCAACGACCTCGGGCCACTGCGGGGCCGGATGTGCCCGCGTGCCTCGTCGACACGGCCTCGCGCCAGATACGCCCGCGCCGCCACCAGCCCCGTCGCCTCGGCGTCGTTGTCCAGGCCCAGCTCGGCCAGTCGCGCGGCGAGTGCGGACGCCCGGGCCGCGACGACACCCAACCGGTTGCCGCTCCCGAACTCCGCGCGGACCTTGGTCGCGGCGGCCACCGCGGCCCAGGTTTCGTTGCCACGTCTCCGGAACCGCGTTTCCGCCCGGCTGGCCCACGTCTTGGCCGTGGTCAGGTCGTCCGCCGCGAGCGCGACCTGTGCCCTGGTCAGCAGGGCTTCGGCGTGCTCCTGGTCCATCCGGGTGCGGGGGAACCGGTCCAGCGCGTAATCCAGCTCGGTCGCCGCGTCGCTGTGCAGCCCCGCGGCCAGCAAGGCCCGCGCCCGTTCCACCGCGACCACCGGCAACATCCCGTCGGCGTGCGATTCGTAGACCCGGCGTGCCTGGTCGAAGTCACGCAGCGCGGCGGGGATGTTGCCGGCCAGCAGCTGGCACGAGCCGCGGCCGTGGATCGCCTTGGCCACCAGCCGGTCGAGCCCGAGATCCCGGCCGAGGCGCTCGCACCGCTCCAGATCCCCGAGGGCCGCGCGGACCCGGCCGGCGATCTGGTGCAGCATGGCGCGGTTGAGCAACGTGCGCGCGAGCACGGTCGGATCGTCGCGCAGCAACCCGATCGCCCGGTCGAGGCACACCAGTGCGTCGTCCATCCGGCCGACCAGGACCAGCAGCAGGCCGCGTTGCTGCAGCAGCAGGCCTTTCGTCGCCGGAGTGGCCAACGCGTCGGCGCGGTCGAGCAGCAGGAAACCCTGCCCGGTGTTGCCGAGCGCCGCCTCGGCCGCGGCCAGGCTGTTGAGCAGACGCACGTCGTCCGGGGCGATCCGCAGCCCGTCGCGGAACGCCCGCACCGCGAGCAACGGCCTGCCGCGGTTGAGCGCGTTGAGGCCACGCCGGTGCAGGGCGCTTACCCGGTCAAGCCGTGTCACCAGCCAAGTATGGACTTGATCTACAAGGAGATCGACGGTGTCGTCACCGTGCGCGTCGTGCCGGTCGGCCGGACGATCAGCTGGACCAGGCCCGAGCACACCGGGTCGAGGACGAACCGGCCGTCCTCGTCGGACACCGTCGCCGCCGTGCCGCCGGCCGTGCGCAGCTCGATCGGGTGACGGCCTGCCGGGGTCAGCCAGCCGTCGACGCGGATCGTGCCGTCCGGGTTCTGCCTGATGCTGACCATGATCGTGACAGTCTCGCTGTCGAACGTGATCAGCCTGGACTGCTCGTCGCCGCGTGTCGCCGCCGGTCGCGCCAGCTCGGTCAGCCGCATCACCTCCAGGTCCACGGTCTCCAGGTCGATCGCGAACTTGATCCGGTCGAGCAGGTCGGCCGGTACCGGGTCGGCCTGTCGCCACATGTCCTTGACCCCTGCCAGAATCGCGTGGTCCAGCCCGTCGAGCGGTTCGTCCGGCGCGGTCATGACCAGCCCTCCTCGACGAAATCGCCCGCCAGCGCGTCCCGCAGCTTGGCCAGGCACCGGCCCCGTGTGGGGCCGATGCTCCCGCGGGGCATGCCGAGCGCCGCGCTGACCGTGTCGTAGTCGGGCCTGCGGGTGAACGCGATGATCCGCAGCAGCCGCTGGCAGCGGTCGGACAGCGTGCTGACCGCGCGCCAGAGCTGACGGGTGCGCTCGGCCTCGACCCGGCGCTCCTCCGGAGTCGGCCCGAGATCCGGCAGTTCGGCGAACAGCACGTCCTTGGCAGGCAGCTCCATCCGGCTGGCGTTGCGCACGCGCCACGCCTCCCGCCGGGTCACGGTCACCAGCCAGCTGGTCAGCGCCATCGGGCTGCGGATCTGGCCGAGCGCGCCGAGCAGCTTCAGCCAGGCCGTCTGGACGATGTCGCTGCTGGTGTCCCGGTCGAGTCCCTGCGCGCGGGCGACCTGCCACAGCAACGGGGTCAGTTCGTCGACCAGCCCGGCCAGGCTGCCGTGGTCGCCGTCCCGCGCCGCTTCCAGCAGGTCCGCCATTCTGGCGTGGTGTAACGAGGTTTCCGGCATCATCCGCCGGCTTTCGTCAACGCCGCCCAGGCCCGTTTCACGGCCACCTGCCGGTCGACGTTCTTGAGCGCCAGCGCCGGGTTCTCGGCCGAGCACTTGATCAACGCCGCGGTGATCTCCGCGGCGGCCAGCGGCGCGGCGAACGACGTGCCGTCCCAGACCGCGAACCCGGCCCGGTAGTCGTCCGGGTCCAGTGCGCCGCGGCCGGTCGCGGGCACCAGGCTCGCGCTGATCGCGCCCTGCACGTCGTCGGGGAACGTGCTCACCACGCCCGCGCCCGTGGCCCATGCCGTGACCCAGGGCGCCTCGTTGCTGAACAGGGCCCGTGTCGTGCTCGGGTTCAACGCGCCGACGCTGACCACCTGCGGCGCGATGTCGGGGCTGCTCGGCCGCTCGGCGAGCGCCGCGGGGTAGAACCGCCTGCTGGTCGCCTCGTTGCCCGCCGCGGCGACGACCAGCACGCCCAGTTCGCGCAGCTTGTCGACGGCCTCGGCGATCTGGCCGGTGAACGTGCTCGTCGACCCGGCCTCGTCGAAGTAGCCGAGCGACAACGACACGACGTCGACCATCCGTTCCGGGTCGTGCTCCTGCGCGTCCTGCACCCGCAGGATCAAACCCCACAACGCGAGCAGGACGTCGCTTTCGTACGCGACACCGTCGCTGTGCAGCACACGCACGGCCAGCACGTTGGCCTCCGGCGCGCTCTGCCGGACGATCCCGGCGATGAACGTGCCGTGCCCGGTGTCCCGGTCGAGCATGCCGACCAGCGGGTTGTCGGTGACGGGCGCGTCCCAGTAGTCGAGCAGGACCTGGGTCGTGGCCGTCAGCGCGGCTTGCTCACCCTGTTTCCTGAGCGCCTCCTGCAGTTCCGGGAAGACGTTCAGGAAACCGCCCGCGGGCGGCGGTGCGGTGCGGTCGGGCAGGTCGAACCACGGGTGCGGCCCGATACCACTGTCCACAACGGCGACGACGGGCCTGCGGTCCAGTGCGCCGCGCGGTGGCGCGGGAACGGCCAGCGCCACCGGGATACGCCCGGTCGTGCCGCCGCGCGCGTAGCCGGAGCCCGGCGTGCCGCTGGCCTCCCACGGCGCGCCACCGACACCGCTGGCCTCCCACGGCGTTCCTCCGATGTCGACGGTGCCGACCAGCAGGTGGTCCACTGACAACCGGTCGACGAGGTCCTTGCGCAGCCTGCCCGTCAACGCGGCCACCCGCAGTTCCTGCAACGCCAGCCAGCAGTCCACCTGCGCCGGTTTCGCCGCCTTGCCGGTCGCGCGCAGCGACACGGGCCGGGGCAGCCCGGCGAGGCGCTCGGTGTACTGGTCCTGGCGCCTCGGCGGGACCAGTTCCAGGTCGGCCCGGCTGAGCACCTCGTTGAAGGACGCCACGATCCGTGCGTCCCGCACCATGTCGTTGGGCATCAGCATCGAACCCGCGCGGTACACAGTGGACCTCGGTGGCTGGTACGGGCCACCGGCGACCAAGGCGTTGACCGGGTTCAGCACGCGTGCGCCGTGCCGCTCCAGCAGGTGCTGGGGTACGACGGGCACCGCGGTGCGATCATCCTCGCCGGACGGCCTGGCCGGCTTCGGGACGAACTTGACCACCATTCGCTCTCCCCTTCGGGTCGCTCTGGTACCACAGGTGCGCCTGACCTGCGTGCCAGATACGTCCGGCCGGGTCACGAAGACGTTACGGCGTGCCTTTCGGCTGGTCGGGCCAGTTGCGCCTGAAGGGTGAAGAAGAGGTCGGCCGCGCGGATGCCGACCCAGTTGTCCGGCAACAGTTCGGCGGGCAGCCCGGGGTCGAGGTACGGCAGCCTGCGCCAGTCGGTCAGCAGGCGCACGTACGTCGCGAACGCCGCCCGGTCGTCCCCGGCGGTCCCGGCGGGGCTGTGGGTGTGGACGAACTCGGCGTAGAGCCGTTCCAGCTGGTCGAGATCCCACCAGCGGCGGACCTTCCCGGCCAGGTCGCCGAACGCGAGGTGGTGGGAGTGGAACAGGTCCGCGTAGCCGCTCAAGTCCAAGCGCCGCAGCATGTCCTCGGTCGCGCCGGACAGGTGCGCCGGCGCGATCCACACGCCGGGGGCCGTGGTGCCGAAGCCCAGCCGGGTCAGCTGCGTGCGCAGCGTGTGCCGCTTGTTGCGTTCGGACTCGGGCACCGAGAACACCGCGAGCAGCCAGCCGTCGGCGAGCGTGGCCCGGTCCTGGTTGAAGATCCGCCGGTCGCCCTCCTTGAGGATCGCGAGGCCTTCCTCGGACAGCTCGTACCCGGCCGCGCCGCCCTGCCGCCGGGGCCGCAGCATGCCCCTGCGTTTGAGCCGGGAGATCGACGAGCGCACCGCGGCCTGGTCGACTCCCAGGTCGGCCATCAGGCCGATCAGGCGCGCCACCGACATCCAGCCGCCCTCACCCCGCGCGTACAGGCCGTACACCGTGACGATGAGGTGCCGCGGCTGAGCTGTTTCCATGGCGACCGTCACGCTGAGACAATAACGCCCTTTGTGGATCGTCAGCGGGGGATGGGGATCGTGGCGTCCCGGTCGCGCGGGTAGCCGATCTCGTCGGCCAGGTCGTTGGGCAGCGCCGCCCGCTCGAGGCCGACGCGCAGCAGCAACTCCCGGATCTGCTGCGGTTTCGCGCGGGTCAGGATGTCGACGATGCCGGCGCGCAACCGGCCCAGCCGCCGGGCGAACTGCTGCACGTCCTGCGCACGCCCGGCCCGCAGCGCCTCGTAGCTTTCCTTGTGCGCACGCGCCCACGTGGTCAGCTGCACCAGGTCCAGCAGCGTGGTGCCCTTGCTCTCCCGTTTGATGTCGATGAACTCGCTGCCGTCGAGCACCGGGTGCGGCCAGCTCAGGTGGTAGTCCGCGCCGGACTTCGTGCTGTAGCCCCAGACGAACACCTCGCGGTTGTCCGGCATGGTGCGCACCACGATCGACCCGTCCGGCAGGCCGAACGCCTCGGCGATCCGCGGTGCCGCGTCGATCACGGTCGCCGCGCGCTGCCCCTCGGCCAGCCGCACGTGCCCGCACCAGCCCTGGGGCGTGACCAGCGGATCGAGCGCCGAACCCGGCAGCGGCCCGCCGTCGACGGCGATCGCGGTGTCCCACGTTTCCCGCAACGCCGCGCAGTCCCGCCGGTAGGTGCTGTCCTCCACCTCCGCGATTATGCCGGTCCGGCGGGCGGCGGCAGGTGCGCGGTGCCCGGGAAGATCGACAACGCCCGCAGCGCCGTACCGATCTCCACGATGTCCGCCGGGTCGGTCAGGCTCCGGCCCAGCTCGTCGGTCACGCGCTTGAGGCGGTGCCGGATCGTGTTGGGGTGGCAGAACATCCGCTGCGCGGTCAGCTTGGTCGAGCCCTGGCACTCGAACCAGGCCCGCAGGGTCAGCAGCAGGACGTTGCGGTCCTCGCCCGGCAGGTCCAGGATCGCGCGCAGCACCTGGTGGGCCAGTTGCACGGACGCTTCCGGCGCGCTCGCCACCAGCCCGGCCAGCGGCGAGTCGTTGAACTGCGCCATGCCGGGCCGTCCCGGCGGCAGGCTGGAGAGCGCCACCCTGGCCAGGTGCAACGCCCGCGCGGTGTTGCCGAGGCCGGAGTAGACCGGGCTGACGCCGACGCGGCCCGCGATGTCCTCCTGGATCAGCTCGACGATCGCGGGCGAGGCGGTGGGGTGCCGCAGGGACACCACGCCGACCTGGAGATCCGGCGTCAGCCGCCACGCCGACGCCAGGCACCGGGCGCGCAGCCGCGACTCGATCTGCGGCAGCCCTTCGTGGCCCAGTGCCGGGGTTTCCGCGGCGACCACCACGAACGTCCCGTCCAGCGCCAGGTCGAGCACCCTGGCGATGTCCCAGAGCGAACCCTCCGAGCCGCCGGAGAACAACGCCTCGACCAACGCGCAGCGGCGGTTCTGGTGCGCCAGCATCATCGACGCCGACGTGTCCCGGTACGAGGTGGTCAGCGCTTCGGCGTAGTCGTCCATCAACGCCCAGATCGCGCTCGTCACCGCGACCAGCTCGGTCGTGTCACGGACCAGTCCGGTGAACTCCAGCCAGACCTGGGTCAGGCCGATCCGGTACGCCCGCAGCAGTTCGGGCAGCGGCGCGCCCTGGTGCGCGCGCAGCCGACCGGTCGCGGCGACCTGCGACATGTCCGGCGGCTGCGCGCCTTCCAGCGTCCGCAGCGCCACCGCGATGTTCACGGCCACCGACCGGGTGAGCTCGTCGTGCGGGACGAACTCGGCCCGGCCGTAGACCGGCATCTGCTCCAGGATCTGGTCGACCGTCCGCCTGATCATCTCCGGTACGCGCTGCCTGGCATCGATCGCCAGCCGGGCGGGCACCGGTTGTGTGTCCACGAAGTGCATCGACGCTCCACGTTGAGCCTCTGTGCGTAGTTCATGGACCCTAACACCGCCGTTCAGGTCAACGCGTTACATCCTTCGGGCGGCTTTCCTGATCGCCTGCCTGATCCGGAAGTACGTGCCGCACCGGCAGACGTTCTCGATCCTGTCGATGTCCGCGTCGGTCGGGTCCGGTGTGCGCTTGAGCAACGCCACCGCCGCCATGATCTGACCGGGCTGGCAGTAGCCGCACTGCGCGACGTCTTCCTCGAGCCACGCCTCCTGCACCGGGTGCAGGTCCTCGCCGTCGGCGAGGCCTTCGATCGTGGTGACCTCCTTGCCCGACGCCTGCGCCGCGGGCACGACACACGGCTGGATCTCGGCGCCGTCGAGGTGGCTCGTGCACGCGTGGCAGACGCCGATGCCGCAGCCGAACTTCGGGCCTTTCACGCCGAGCTTGTCGCGCAGCACCCACAGCAGCGGCATGTCCGCGGGCACGTCGATGCTGACCGGTTTCCCGTTGACGGAGAAGGTGTATTCCGGCACGGCTTTCTCCTAGCGGGGGAAGGGGTCGAAGTCGACCGGGAAGGTGATCGGGAAGCTGCGGGGTTTGATCCCGGTCGCCCTGGCGTAGGCGTTGGCGATCGCGCCGACCGCGGCCGGGACACCGAGTTCGCCCGCGCCGCCGGGCTCGCCGCCCGCGGGCATCACGTGGATCTCCACCTGCGGCGGGGAATCCTTCTGCCGCGCGTAGTGGAACTGCGAGTAGCTGCCTTCCAGCGGCAGGCCCTTGTCGATGTGCAGGCCCGCCCGCAGGGTCGTGGAGATCGCGTCGGTCAGGCCACCGAGCAGCTGTGCCTTGAGGCCGAGCGGGTTCACCGGCCTGCCGACGTCCACCGCGATGACCGCCTTGACCACACGGGGTTTCTTCGGGTCACGGGCGTCCAGCTCGACCAGGCACGCCGTGCAGGACTTGTACTCGTCGTGGAAACCGACGCCCTGCGCGAATCCCTTCGGCATGGCCCGGCCCCAGTTGCCCGCCGCCGCGACCTTGTCGAGCACCGCGCGCTGCCGTGCCGTCTTGAGCGACTCCCTGCGGAACGCGACCGGGTCCTTGCCGAGTTTCGCGGCCACCTCGTCGACGATGATCTCCTCGGCGCCCCGCGTGTTGGCCGAGTACACCGACCGCCAGCTGCCGGTGTGCATGCGCAGCGGGACTTCGTTGAGCAGTTGCGTGACCACGCCGAAGTCGTACGGGACCTTGACGGTCGTGAGGAACACCGTCTCGGCGAACCCGAGGTTGCCCGCCACCGGCAGGTGCGCGGCGGTCGCGGTGAGGATCTCGCCGAGGCCGTGCCGGAAGTCGGTTTCCACCGACGCCACGCGGTGCTCGAACGTGAGCACCTGGCCGAGGGCGAACGTCGCGCGGATCTTGTGGTGGCTGGCCGCGCGGGCCCGGCCGTGCCGCATGTCGTCCACGCGCGTCCACATCAGCTTGACCGGCCTGCGCATCGCCTTGGAGATCTGCGCGGCTTCCAGTGCGGCGTCGAAGAAAAGCCTGCGGCCGAACGAACCGCCGCCTTGCGTGACGTGCACGGTGACCTTGTCCTGCGGCAGGCCGAGCGCGGCGGCGATGGTCTGCTTGGCCACGATCGGCGACTTCAGGCCCGCCCAGATCTCCGCGCGGTCCGCTCGCACGTCGGCGATCGCCGAGTTGGTCTCCATCGGCGCGTGGCTGACGAACGCGAAGTCGAACTCGCCGTCGACGTGTTGCGTCAGCAGCGGCGGGACGACGAACGGCAACGCCGCCGCGCGCAGCTTCGCCTTGATGTCCGGATCGGACAACTCGTCGACGGTGCCCTTGTTCCACGTCACCCTGAGCGCGTCCTTGGCCGCGATGGCCTGGCCGAACGTCTCCGCCATCACCGCGACACCCGTTGGCACGACAGCGATCGCGAGCACACCCGGCATCGCCTTGGCCACCGAGTCGTCCACCGACCTGACCGAGCCGTTGATCGTCGGCGCCCTGCGCACGACCGTCGGCATCGCGCCGGGCACGTCGAGGTCCAGCGTGTACTTCAGCTGCCCGGTGACCATCGCCCGAGCGTCTATTCTGGACTGTTCGGTGCCGACGACCCGGTGCTGCGACTCGGGTTTCGGCTCCGCTTCCACGGTCGCGGTCGACCGCGCGGCTTTCGCCGTGAGAGCTCCGTACGCCGCTTCCCTGCCGTCCGGCGCGACGACCGTTCCGTTCTTCGTGGTCAGCTTGGACGTCTGCAGGTTCCACTCCTCGCCCGCAGCCGCGACCAGCCGGGCGCGTGCGGCCGCCGCCGTGCGCCGGACCGGCCCGTACACCGAGCGGATCGTGTTGGAACCGCCGGTCAGCTGGTTGAACAGCAGTTCAGGGCGGGCGTCCGCGAGCGACACCCGGACGTCGGGGACGGGGATGTCCATCTCCTCGGCGACCAGCATCGCCACCGCCGTGGTGATGCCCTGGCCCACCTCCGCGCGTGGCAGCTGGAAGTGCACCGTGCCCTCCGGTGTCACTTCGAGCACGAGCATGTTCGCCGTCGGTGTCCCGGCGAGGATGAGGACGTCGCCGAGGTCGGCGATGTCCGCGGGCGCGGGCAGGCTGGGCAGCGCCTCGGCGGACATGTCCGTGGCGAGGGTCAGGGTCGGGGCGGCGACCAGGAACGTCAGGAATCCGCGCCTGGTGGTGGGAGTGGCCATCGGAGCCCCTTTCCGGGGTGGGAACCGACGCCACGATAAGGAGCGGTATGCCGGTATTCAACGTTCCGTAGTCGAGTCGCCCCATTGCTGTGAACACATGACAGCGGAACACCCCGGCAAGTGTGCCGCGTCACACCTCAACCACTCACGAGCTGGTCGAAGCGGATGTCGTGGGCGAGACCTGGTGCGACGAACTCCAGCAGCGGCTTGCCTTCCTTGGCCAGCGCGCTGGCCTCCTTCTTGAGCAGGGGCCGGTACGGGTGCACGACGAGCACCGCCTTGTCCTTGCCCTGCTCCACGGTCCACCAGCCGGTGGTGAACCCGTCGACCAGGAACAGCCTGGGCAGCATGCCGTTGCGTGGCCGCTGCTGCTGGTAGTCGACGAGCACGCGGCTGCGGTCGTCGTGCGACAGCAGCAGGTTGTCGAAGTCGTAGAGGTAACGCACCGGCGCGGGCCTGGACTCGTCCGGTCGTGGCGCGTCCGGCAGGTCGAACAGTTCACGGCCGTTCTCGTCGGTGAAGGTCACCAGCTCCGGGCGCAGCCGGTCGAAGACCTCGGCCAGCCTGGTCAGGCCGGACCACACCTGCGCGTCCTTCACCGACGCCGGTCCGAACGCGGACAGGTAGCGCAGCACCAGCCGTTCGACGTCGGGCTCGGCGTCCACCGGCGAGCCCAGCCAGGTCTCCACGGTCGAGTGCACCGCCTGGCCGCTGCCGCCCCACAGGCCGCGCGGCGGGATCTGGATCAGCGGCACCCACGCGCGCACCGAGTACGCCAGCGAGTGCTCGTCGCGTCCCGGCCAGCGCTCGGCCATCCGCTGGCCCAGTTCGGTGAAGGTCATCGGCTTCTCGTCGAGCAGCCTGCGGCCCTCGGCGATCAGTTCGTCCTTGTCGAGGTCGGGGATGTTGCGGCCGTAGACGCTCGCCGTGGAGCGTTCGCTGACGATCTGCAGCACCGGCCGCAGCGCGAGGCTGTCGCGCGCGGTGACCAGGTGGATCGTCGAGCGCATCAGCACCATCCGGACGACCTCGCGGTCGGCCAGCAGCTGCGACAACGCGTGCGGGTCGAAGCCGTTCAGTCTGGTCCACAGCCCGTGGTACCAGGTGTGCGTGGTCTGGGCCTGCAGGCCGACCAGGTGCTCGACCGCGTCGAGCAGGGGCATGTCGGAGCGCTCGAGAAGCAGCTGACGGGCCAGCGTGGCGCGGTTGAGGCCCCTGCGTGAGATCAATGCGGTCATAACACGAACAGTATGGCCAATAACGGACAGGTCCTGGCCTGAATACGGAGCGCCATGGTAGACACTGTCTACCTGAACCTGAGGTTACTAGGACGTGAATGAGATACCAACGCTTCGTCGCCCTGGGTGACAGCTGCACCGAGGGCCTGGACGACCCGTATCCGGGCAACGCCGTGTACCGCGGCTGGGCGGACCTGGCCGCCCAGCGGTTCGCCAGGGACGACGCCGAGTTCCGGTACGCCAACCTCGGCGTACGCGGCCGCAGGCTCGACCAGATCATCGCCGAGCAGATCCCGGCGGCCACCGCGCTGCGCCCCGATCTGGTCGCGCTGTTCGGCGGCGGCAACGACATCATGTCGGGTGGCTACCGCGAGCGGACCGTCGCCCGCCGTGTCGACGGCGCGGTCCGGGCGTTGACCGGGCTGGCGCCGACCGTGGTCGTGTTCACGCTCAGCGACATCGCACGTCGCATGCCGTTCGGCTGGCGGATGGCGCCCCGGATCGAGGCGCTCAACGCGGCCATCCGGGAGGCCGCCGTCAGCTACGGTGCGGTGCTCGTGGACCTGTGGCCCGACCTGGCCGCGCACGACTCGCGGTACTTCGGCCCGGACCGGCTGCACCTGTCCGAGGCGGGGCACCGGCGGCTGGCCGCGCACCTGCTGGCCAGCCTCGATACAACACACGACCCGACGTGGCTGGAGCCGCTGCCGGGTGTCGCGGCGCGGCCGGGCGTGGCCGCCAACGTCCGGTGGGCCACCCAGCAGGTGTGGCCGTTGGTACGTGGCCGGATCCGCAACCGCCTGGTCGGCCGCCAGCCCGGCGACGGCGTGCTGCCCAAGCGTCCGCAGCTGCTCCCGGTGACCGAGTGGCATTCCGTCCCCGAGACGGCGTGACCCGGTGGCCGACGGCACGCGCAAGCGGCTGATCGGCTGCGCGCTCGAGGTACTCGCCAGCGAAGGCGTCGACGCGGTGACCGTGCGGCGGGTCGCCCGCGACGCGGGGATCTCCCACGGAGCGCCCCTGCGGCACTTCCCGAACCGCGCCGCGTTGCTCTCGGCTGTCGCGGCAACCGGGTACACGCGACTGACTGAGCGCCTTGACGCGGTGCCGGAAGGCGAACCGCGCGAACGGCTGACCGCCGCATGCGAGTCCTATGTCGACTTCGCCCGCGGCGGCCCCGCGTTGTTCGAGCTGATGTTCCGCCCGGACATGACCCCGTTGGGCACGGCTGCCTTCGCGCGGTTCCGGGCGTTCGTGCCCGGCCCGGACCTGGTGGCGGCGTCCCTGTGGGCGGCGTTGCGCGGGCTGGCCCTGCGGCCGGACGCCCACGCGGTCCTCGCGGTCACACTGGCCAAACACCGTTGACCTCGTGAGTGTTTCGGCCGGTTAGAACCGGCCGAAACACTCACGAGGGGTTTCGGTGGACTTGGAAGGCGGAGAAGCTCTGCGCCACCGGCATCAGCTCGATCACGTTGATGTTGACGTGCGCGGGTTGCGTGGCGGCCCAGTGCACCGACTCCGCGACGTCGTCGGCTGTCAGCGGCTGCATGCCCTGGTACACCGCGTCGGCTTTGCCCTGATCGCCGGAGAACCGGACGGTGGAGAACTCCGTCCCGCCGACCATGCCGGGGTCGACGCACGTCACGCGCACGCCCGTGCCGTGCAGGTCGCTGCGCAGGTTGAGGCTGAACTGCTGCACGAACGCCTTGGTCGCGCCGTAGACGTTCCCGCCCGGGTACGGGTAGGTGCCCGCGACCGAGCCGATGTTGATCACGTGCCCGCGGCCGCGTTCAAGCATGCCCGGCAGGACCGCGCGGGTGCAGGTGACCAGGCCGCGGCAGTTCGTGTCGATCATCCGGTCCCACTCGTCCTGGTCGGCGTCCTGCGCGGGCGCGATGCCCAGCGCCAGACCGGCGTTGTTGACCAGCAGGTCGATGCCGGCGAACTCGGCGGGCAGGTCCGCCACCGCCGCGTGGACCGCCTGGCGGTCGGTGACGTCCAGGTGCAGCGGGAGCACCCGATCGCCCAGGTCGTCCGCGAGTTCCTTGAGCTTGTCGACCCGCCGGGCCGATGCGATCACGCGTGCGCCTTGCGCCGCGAACCGGCGGGTGATGGCCGCTCCGAATCCCGTGCTGGCTCCCGTCACGAACACGGTCTTTTCGTTGCTCATGCCCACACCGTATTCAGCAGGCGCTCGAACGCCGCGTTGAACTCCGCCGGACGCTCGATGTTGGGCATGTGCGCGGCGCCTTCGATGACTGCCAGGTCGGCTCCGGGGATCAGTGCCCGCATCCGCTCGGCCTCCTCGACGGGCGTGTACTCGTCCAGCCTGCCGACGGCGACGAGCGTGGGCACGGTGATGCCGCGCAGCACATCGGTGTAGTCGGGGCGCTCGGCCCGTCCGCGAAGGGCTGCCGCGGCGCCTTCCGGCGGGGCGTTCTTCATCATCCGCATGACGTGCTCCGAGTCGTTGCCCGGCGCGACCATCTTCCACTGCACTTCGTCGGCGTACGGGCCCATGCCCTCGCGCAGCAGCCGGTCGGCCATGTCGTTGCGCGCCCGCACGCCCTCGGGCGTTTCCGCGCCGGGGAAGGTGTCCGCGAGCAGCACGCCCAGGACGCGTTCGGGGAACTGGCGGTAGAAGTCCATCACGATCTGCCCGCCCATGGACAGTCCACCGAGGACGAACTGCCGCACGCCGAGCCGGTCGAGCAGCTCCGCGATGTCACGGGCGAAGACGTCCAAGGTGGTCTTGCCCGCCACCACCGGACTGTCCCCGTATCCGCGCAGGTCGGGAAGGATCAGCCGGTGGCCGGGGGTGAACCGCTCGACCTGCGGCAGCCACATCGTGCGGTCGAACGGGTGGCCGTGCACGAGCACGACCGGATTGCCGGAACCGATGTCTTCATACGCGGTAAGCACGGTTTTCACGCTAACCAGCCACCCCGCCTCGGTGCAATAGAAAAATCGCACTCGGTGCAATATGGTGCAATAGTGGACGACTACCGGCAGATCGCCGACACCTACGCCATCGCCATCGCGCAGGGCAAGCTCAAGCCCGGCGACCGGCTGCCGCCGCAGCGTGAGTTCGCCCGCGCCCATGGCATCGCCAGCTCGACCGCCACCCGCGTGTACAGCGAGCTCAAGCGCCGGGGACTGGTCGTCGGCGAGACCGGCAGGGGCACGTTCGTCCGCGCGGTCCCGCCGTCGGAGCTGCCCGCGCTGACCGAACCGGCGCAGGCGCCCGTCGACCTCGAACTGAACTTCTCCGTACTGCCAGGACAAGCGGAGTCACAGGCGGAAAGCCTGACGGGCCTGCTGCGCCCGGACGTGATGGACACGCTGCTGCGGCCGACGAGCGTGACGGGCACTCCGCTGCTGCGTGCCGCGGCAGCGAAGATGTTGGCGCGCGCGGGATGGGAGCCCGACCCGGCGAGTGTCGTCTTCACCGGCAACGGCCGGCAGGCCATCGCGGTCGCACTGGACATGCTGGTGCCCAACGGGGGCCGACTCGGTGTCGAGCCATTGACGTATCCCGTCATCAAAGGGCTCGCCGCCAGGCGCGGGATCACGTTGGTGCCGTTGCCGATGGACGAACACGGGCTGCGCCCGGCCCCGGCGGACCTGGAAAGCGTGCACGCGGTCTACATGCAACCGACGCTGCACAATCCGCTCGGCGTCACGATGCCGCGGGCCCGGCGCGAGGAACTGGCCCGTGTGCTCGACAAAGCGGGTGTACCGGTGATCGAGGACAACATCTACGGATTCCTGGCCGACGACCATCCGCCGGTGGCACCGCACAGAACAGTGATGGTGGACAGCTTGTCGAAACGGCTGTCACCGGGACTGACCCTGGGTTTTATCGCGCCACCACCCGAGCTGGCCAGTCAAACACCTGTCACCGCACGTGCCATGGGTCTCGGCGCGCAGCACTTCGCGATGCAGGCCGCCACACGATGGCTCACCGACGGTGTGGTGGAACGGGTCTGCGCGGACAAACGCGTCGACGCCAAGGCGCGTCAGGAGATCGCCCGTGCCTGCCTGCCGGTCGAGGGAGATCCGGGCGCCTACCACTGTTGGTGGCGGCTGCCTGATCACTGGACAGCGGAGGCGTTCGTCACGGCGGCGGCACGGCAGGGTATCGCGATCGCCCCGGCCACCGCCTTCACCGTCGCCCCGGGAAACGCACCCCGCGCGGTGCGATTGTCGTTGTCCGCGCCACCGCTGGAAACCCTGCGCACCGCACTCGCGACTCTCAAGAAGCTGGCCGACACAAGCGATCCGTACGAGACAGTGGAGCCGTGAACGCGGGCCACCCCCGAGTGATCGGGGGTGGCCCTTTCATGTCCATGGTGGAACTAGCTGGGGTTGTTCGCGTGGGTCAGCGTGTACCAGGCGACGAACAGGCTGTTCGACCCGTGCGGACGGCGTTCCTCCGTCCACGCCTGGGTGTTGGGCATCGCGATGCCCTGGCGGGTGACGAACTGGTTCATGCCGACCTCGGTCACCGGGCCGAGCCCGCGCTTCACCGCGCCGCCGCACAGCCACGACGGAATCCCTTCCCGCTCGTAGCGGGTGTGGAAGCCCAGCGCGGTCCGCAGCCGGTCACCGATCTCCGGGTACAGGTCCTGGCCTTGGATCCGGGTGGTCTCGGCGAACGCGGCGATGGACGCGATGCCGTAACCGGTGTGCGTGAAGTCCCGGCAGGTTTCCTGGCTCAACCCCGCCACGAACGTCGACTGGTTGTGCCAGTACGAGATGATCTCCTGCCGGGTGTCGATCCCGCTGCCCGGCGGGGTCCTGGGCAGCGCGCCGTCACTGGGCAGGTAGATGAACGCGGGGACACGGGTGCGGAAGATGCCGACCGCCTTGTCGTGGACAGCACGGTCCTCCAGGTGCACCGCGATCCCCAGCGACGCCTCCATCATCGTCAGTTCCCAGTTGCCGTTGGTGTTGGCGCGGCCGTTGACCACCTCGGGCAGGTACACAGTGCGCAGCATCGTGCCGAAACGCGCCGAGTTGGGCCAGTTTCCGTAGGTGTGCTTGATGATCTCGGCGGCCTTCGTCCACGACGCCGCCGACCACGCGGTCTGCAGTGGCGCGTTCGAGTTGGTGTGGTCGCGGATCGTCGCCGACCACGCGTCCATGATCTGGATCGACTTCGTCGCGTACTGCGAGTTCTGGGTTATGTACCACATCAACGACAACGTGTACGCGGCGATCGCGTCCTGGCGTTCGTCGGTGCAACCCAGGTTCGGATTGGAGTATGGACCACATTCGACGACCGCGCGTGGTTTGGCCGTGCGGGACAATGATCCGTACGGGCTCGCGGCCATCTGGTCGTAGGCGTCGCGCCACGGTTGTGCGTTGGCGTTGACGCGGCCGCGCACGAAATCCAGCTGGGCACGGCTGACCATCACACCGGGGTGCGCGAAGGTCGCGGGAGCCGCACTCGCCGGGACGGCGGGCGCGGCGAACGTCATGAGCAGGGTGAGAACGCCGAACAGCAGGCCCGAACGGCGACCGGATGCGGACATCGTTCTCCTTTGAACGTTCCGGCGGCGGCGGGTGCCTGTCAGTGTCTGTGGTCTGGACCGGAACCGTCAAGAGGATCCGGCGTTCCGATCAAACGCTCAGCGATCTCCCAGCCGGTTCACAGCTGTCGTTGCGCCGCGGCTGGTCTGGTTGGTGGCGTGACCCGAATAGCCCGCCCAGTCCCGCTTCTGGCCGCCGCCGCTGTGATCGTGTCGCTGTCGCTGGCCGTGCGGCTGGTGCTGTTCCCGTTCGAATCACTCGACTACCGGGCGTTTGTCGCTCAGTGGTACGAGTTCATCTCGGCCAACGGCGGCTTTTCCGCGCTGCGGTACCAGTTCGCCGACTACAACGTGCCGTACCTGTACCTGCTGGCGATCCTGACCTACCTGCCGGTTCCCGCGCTGGCCGGCGTCAAGGTGATCTCCGTGCTGTTCGACGTGGTGCTGGCGTTGTACGTCTACAAACTGGTCGCGTTGAAGTATCCGCGCGGCTGGTGGCCGTTCATCGCCGCCGTCACCGTCAGCGTGCTCCCGACAGTCGTGACGAACGGCGCTTTGTGGGCGCAATGCGATGTGATCTACGCGGCATTCGGACTGGGTGGCGTGTATTACGCGGTGCGTTCACGGCCGTGGTTGGCGTGCGTGTTCCTCGGACTCGCGCTCGCTTTCAAATTGCAGGTCGTTTTCCTGTTCCCGCTGTTGCTGGTGCTGGTGCTGCTGCGCAAAGTGCCGTGGCCGGGATTGCTGGTCGTACCGGGAGTCGTGCTCCTGCTGGACGGCCCGGCGCTGCTGGCGGGCGCGAATCCGGGCCAATTGCTGTCGGTGTACACCGCCCAGGCCGGGGCGTACACGGAATTGACCCTGAACGCGCCGAACGCCTACCAGTTCCTGGAGGTCACGAAAGGCGCGGACCTGGTCCGGACCGCCGGGGTGTTGTTCACCGGCCTGCTCACGCTGGTGGTGGTCTTCGGCGTCGTGGCGGCCCGCGTGCGGCTGACCGTGCCGAGGGTCGTGCTGCTGGCGGCACTGTTCGCGATCCTCGTGCCGTTCTTCCTGCCCGCCATGCACGAACGCTACTTCTACCTGGCCGACGTGCTTTCCGTCGTGGTCGCGTTCTACTTCCCGCGCAGGCTCTGGCCGGTGCCGTTGCTGGTGCAGTTCGCGTCCTTCTTGTCCTGCACGCCTTTCCTGTTCGGCAAGGCGGGGGTCGACCTGCGCTGGCTCGCGGTGGCGATGCTGGCGGCGCTCGTGCTGGTGGCCCGGGAGACGCTGCTGGAGATCCGGCGGCCCTTGGCGGCGCCGGTCTAGAGCAGCGAGCTGGGGTCGGCGGGCACGTCGACCGCGTTCTCCCGCAGGGCCCCCAGCGGGACGACCTCCAGCGCGCGTGCGTGCGTCGCGGCGAGCACCACCGGCGCCGCGACGCCGGCCTCATAGGACCGCAGCCACCGCGAAGCGCAGACGCACCACCGGTCGCCCGGCCGCAGGCCGGGAAACCCCAGGTGTGGCCGCGGCGACGCCAAGTCGTTGCCGATTTCCCGCTGGTGCTGCAGGAACTCGCCCGTCATCACCGCGCACACGGTGTGGTTGCCCACGTCCTCCGGGCCGGTGTCGCAGCAGCCGTCTCGGTAGAAGCCGGTCACCGGGTCAGTGCCGCATTCCTCGAGGGCGCCGCCGAGTACGTTCCGGTCGTCGCTCATACCCCACAGGGTCGCACAACAGACCGATCACGCGGGAGAGACAGATCGTGTGTAAGTCTTCAGCGTGATGGCGTTGGCGGACTTGCCGATGCCGCCGAGCATCCTCTTGCGACCCGGCAGGTGCGGCAGCGCGCGCAGGAACTGGTTGCGCAGCCAGATGGCCGTGCGGGTGCGCGGCACGAAACCGCCCGAGCCCGGCGGCCGTTTCCGGTTGAGCGCCACGTACTCGCCCATCTCGTCCTGGTATCGGGCGAACGCCTGCTCGTGACCGCTCGACGACAGTTCACCCGCGAGAACGTACGCGCCGACCAGCGCCATGCTCGTGCCCATCCCGAGCGAGCCGCCGAACGCGGAGTCGCCCAGAAGCACGACACGTCCGCGTGACCACCGCGGGACCCGAACCTCCGAGGCCCGGTCGAAGAACAGGTCGTCGGTGCGCCACATCTGCTCGAGCAGGCCGGGGACCTCCCAGCCCGCGCCGTCGAACACCTCGGCGAGCACCCGCTTGGGGTCGCGCCGGGCATCGGGGATCTCGGGCCCGGCGAAAGCGAACAGGGTGCGGACCTCGCCGCTGTCACCGACCGGGTACACGATCGCGGCGCGGCCGGGCTCGTTGTACATCAGCTCCCAGCCGCCGAAGTCGATGTCCATCCTGGCGGGGAAGTACGACGAGTAGTACCCGAGGTCGCGCACGTCGGCCTCGAACAGCAGGTCCCGCACGCCGGAGCGGATGCCGTCCGCGCCGACGACGATGTCGAAGTCGCGCGTGCCCGACTCACCGAACGTGGCGGTCACGCCGGTGGCGTTCTCGGCCAGTGCGGTGACGGTGTCGCCGAAGAGGAACTCGACCGAGCCGGGGACCAGTGCCTCGTGCAGGATCCGGATAAGGTCGCCGCGCAGGATCTCGAGCTCGGCGACGATCCCGCCGGAGTCGCCGAACGCGTCCCCGCCCATCCTGGCGACCTGCTCGCCCTTGCCGTTGATCATCGCGATGCCGTGGGTGCCGGTGTGGGCGGCCCGGATCCGGTCCATCAGGCCCATCCGGGTGACGACTTCCCGTGCGGTGCCGCGGATGTCGATCGCCTGCCCGCCGGACCGCAGCGCGGGGGCGCGTTCCACGACGGTCACGCGGAAGCCGTGGCCGGTGAGCCAGTAAGCCAGTGAGAGCCCGGCGATGCCGGCCCCGGAGATCAGTGCAGTGCGCATGAGTACACCGTACAGAGCGGTTTGTACGCTGTACAGCGAACTAGTGCGCTGGACGCTGTTATGCTGCATCGAGTCCAGGGCTTACTAGTGCGGTGGAGGAGCGATGTCGACTGAAGCGCCCTACCTGCGGATCGCGGCCGAGATCAAGGCACGGGTCGCGCGCGGGGAACTGCGGCCGGGCGACCGTGTGCCCTCGACGCGGGAGATCACGCGCCAGTGGGGTGTCGCGATGGCCACCGCCACCAAGGTGATCGCGGTGTTGCGCGACGACGGTGTCGTGGACACGAAGCCAGGCGCCGGCACAGTCGTCCGGTCGGCCGCCGCGCCGCGGAAGGCGGCGAAGGAACGCGACCTCGGCAGAGGGGCGGTGATCAGGGCCGCGATCGTGATCGCGGACGCGGAGGGCCTGCAGGCGGTCTCGATGCGCCGGGTCGCGATGGACCTCGGCGTGGCGACGATGTCGCTGTACCGGCACGTGCCCAGCAAGGACGACCTGGTCGTGGAGATGGCGGACGCCGCGTTCGGCGAGCGGCCGTTCCCCGAGCGGATCCCCGGGGACTGGCGGGCCGCGATGGAGATCGCGGCTCGTCTGATGTGGACGGTGTGCAGACGGCACCCGTGGATCG
The DNA here is from genome assembly GCF_001302585.1 of Kibdelosporangium phytohabitans. Classification (GTDB taxonomy): domain Bacteria; phylum Actinomycetota; class Actinomycetes; order Mycobacteriales; family Pseudonocardiaceae; genus Kibdelosporangium; species Kibdelosporangium phytohabitans. Next base: position 2,432,799 of record NZ_CP012752.1, read on the forward strand.
CCGAGGCCATGTCGATGACGCGGCCGAGGGTGTCACCGAACCTGATCATGTACACCGAGTGGGTGTTCACCGTGCTGCGCCGGTTCGGCCTGTCGATGGACGACATGATGTACACGCACCTGAGCGTGTTCGGGCACGTCCGGGGCCTCGCGCTGACCCTGCAGGACGAGACGCGGGCGCGTCAGGACTCCGGGGTGACCCACGACGAGTGGATAGTGACCCAGGAGGAGGCGCTGGGGCAGCTGCTGGCGACAGGCCGGTACCCGACGATGGCCGAGATCATCACCGACGAGTTCGACTACGACCTGGACAAGGTCTTCGAGTACGGGCTGCGGCTGCTGCTGGACGGGGTGCAACGGCGGTTGCGCACCCGCGAACTACACTGATCGGTTATCCCGGCGGCGACGTGAACAAGGGTTCGATGCGGGACAATCGCCACCACCGCGGGCAACGGCGCGGGAGTGCAGAGGACGGAGCGGATGACGAGCCGGGCGCAGCGCAACAGGACGAATCCGGATCTCGGTGTGCTGGCCGGGCGACTGCTCTTCGCGGTGCAGAACGAACTGTTCACCGCCTTGGCGGCGAAGGGCTACGACGACCTGCTACCCCGTCACGGGGCGGTGCTGGCGTACCTGGACGCGGAAGGCGTGCGCGCGACAGACCTCGCGCGTCTGTCCGGCCAGCACAAGCAGGTGATCGGCACACTCGTGGACGAGCTGGAACGGCTGGGCTACGTCCAACGGCACCCCGACCCCGCCGACCGCCGCGCCAAGCTGGTCTGCCCGACGGAACGCGGACTGGAACAGATGAAAGCCGCCGAGAAGATCATGAACGCCCTGCAGGAGCGGCATGCCCGCAGGCTGGGCAGGGACGCGTTCGCCCAGTTCAAGGCGGCGTTCATGGACGTGGTCGAGCACCAGCGCAGGGCCGTCGCCAAGAAGTCCTGAGCCGCGACTGAACGGCTCGGCAGAGGGGATTCGCCGCCGGCCGGCCATCCGGCGTGCGTGCGGCTCCGGGGATCTGAGGGCTGTCAGCGGTTCCGCGGTGTCCCGGTGTTCGGCCATGGTCGTGGCGTGGTCCGCCGTGATGAGTATTCGCCCGTCGGCGGTTCGGCTCAGTGGGGTGTCCGGCAGACAGCGGCACGCCGCGAGGTTGCCGGTATTGGTCACAACGGCTTCCGGTGCGCCGCCCCTGTGGTGCGGCAAACTGGGCCGGCGGGGAGGTGGTGCGACTCCTCCACGGCCAGCCCGAGGGTTCCGTGCGCTGGTGCCCCGGCCGGCTCGAGGTGACCACCTGGACCGGGTGTGCGTGAGGGGTGCAATCGTTCTCATAGCATTGCCCGACATCGGGGACTTGACGGTGGTCGGATCTAGAGGCATCGTGAATGCGAACGATTGCAATCACTGGGAGCGAGGTAACGATGACGGCCCTCCCCGCTGACCGTCCCCGGATCGGCTGGATCGGCTGCGGCCGGATGGGCGCCGCGTTGGCCCGGCGGTTGCTCAAGGCCGGCTACGACGTGCTGGCCTACAACCGGACGCGGGCGAAGGCGGAGGCCCTGGTGCCGTTCGGCGCGACCGTCGCCGGCCGGGCGGCCGACCTCGCGGACCGCGATGTCGTGTTCACGATGGTGGCCGCGTCCCACGACCTCGAAGAAGTGACCGCGGGCGAGGACGGCGTGCTGACCAACCCGGACTTCGCGCCCAAGGTGCTGATCGACTCCTCGACGGTGTCGGGCGAGGCGTCCGCGGGTGTCCGGGTGGCCGCGCTGAAACGGGGAACGGAGTTCCTCGCCGCGCCGGTCAGCGGCAATCCGAAGGTGGTCGACGCGGGCCGCGTGACGCTGGCGGTGTCCGGTCCCCGCCCGGTGTTCGACCAGGTCCAGCCGGTGCTGGCGGAACTCGGCCGCGCGGTCACGTACGTCGGCGAGGACGAGACAGCCCGGCTGGTCAAGATCTGCCACAACGTGTTCCTCGGCGTGGTCATCCAGTCCATGGCCGAGATCACCGTGCTGGCCGAGAAGGGCGGCGTGAGCAGGTCGGCGTTCCTCGAGTTCCTCAACCAGTCGGTGATGGGCTCCGCGTTCAGCCAGTACAAGACGCCCGCCCTGGTCCGCCTCGACTTCACGCCCACGTTCACCATGCCGTTGCTGCGCAAGGACTTCGATCTCGGCCTGCAGGCCGCGCGGGCCCTCGAGGCGCCGATGCCGCTCGCGTCGGCCGCGGCGCAGCTCATCGCGTCCGCGGTCGGCGCCGGTCACGTCGACGAGGACTTCGCCGCCCTGATCCTGGAACAGGCTCGCCGGGCGGGCTGGGTGCTCGAACCGGAGAACACCGACGTGACCGACGGGCTCGGCGGGGAGGCGTAGCGAACCGGCCGATGTGGACATCGATCGGCCAGCCGGGTGGCCACCTGGACCCACCGGACACGCAGAGTCGGGGCGCGTTGCGGTGTCCTGGTGATTTCTTCAGCGAGAGCGGTAAGTAGCCACACGGTTACCGCTAGGGTGGCCGCCGTGGAAAAACCACCGACCATCAAGGACGTCGCCAGCCTGGCCAAGGTGCACGCGGCAACAGCCAGTCGCGCCCTCAATCCCCAGACCAGGGGAAAGGTCAGCACCCGGACGGCCAACCGGGTACTCGAAGCGGCGAAGTCCCTGGGCTACGCGCCGAATTCGGCGGCGCGAATGCTGCGCACCAAGACGTCCTCGGTCGCCGGGGTCATCATTCCCGACCTGAAGAACCCGGTATTTCCTCCGATCGTCCGAGGAATCGAGGACGGCCTGCGCGAAGCCGGTTACATGGCTTTGATGGGCAACACCGACGGCGACGCCGAGCGTGAACACGAACTGCTGCTGGCGATGCGCGGCAGGCAGACCGACGGGTTCATCCTGGCCACCGGCCGCCGCGACGACCCGTCCCCGGCTGACCACGTACCGACCGTGCTGGTCAACCGCCGCACCGACTCGGGCGACATCCCGTCGGTGACCAACGACAACAACGCGGGTGTCCACTCCGCGGTCGGGCTGCTGGCGTCGCTCGGGCACACCAGGATCGGGCACGTCGCAGGTCCGAGGGAACTGTCCACGGGCTGGGAGCGCTACCGGGCGTTCGTCGACGCGATGGCCGCCCACAACTTGGACGTCGATCCGGCGCGGATCACGTTCTCCACCGCGTTCACCGAGGAAGCCGGGTACATCGCGGCGATGCGGCTGCAACTCGACGTCACCGCGATCATCGCCGGCAACGACTTGATCGCGCTGGGGTGTTACTCCGCCTTGGAGGAGCGGGGTTTGTCGTGCCCGCGGGACGTGTCCGTGGTCGGTTTCAACGACATGCCGTTCGCCGACCGGCAGCGGCCCGGCCTGACGACCGTGCGGATCCCGCACTACGAAATGGGTTTCGAGGCGGCCAGGCTGCTGCTCGAGCGGATCGCCAACCCGGCGACCCCGGCCAAACGCGTGATCCTGCCCGTCGAACTGGTCCGCCGGGGGTCGGTCGCGCCGTTCCGCCAGGCAACCTGAATGACCACAATGGACTCCCGTGGCGTCAGAAGTCGCTCGCGATGAGGTCCAGCAACGTCCGCAGCGCCCGGCTGGGCGGTTTTCCCGCCGCTGTCACCATCGTCATCGGCCAGTGCATGTCGTCCGACAACGGCACGCGGACCACACCCGGCCCGACGGTCATCCCGGCGTCCGGGATGACCGCGACACCCAGCCCTGCCCTGACGTAGGACGGGACCGCGAACATGTCCGCCACTTCGACCCCGACGTGCCGCGGTGTGCCCAAGGCGACGTACGCGCGGTCGATCGCGACCCGGTTGCCGAACCCGTGCGGCGTGTCCACGAAGGACTCCCGCGCCAGCTCGGCGAGGGACACGCTCGTCCGACCGGCCAGTGCGTGGTCCGGCGGCAGCATCACGATGTACGGCCAATCGGCCAGCGGCCGGACGACCAGCCCGCTCAAGTCGGCCTCGGGCAACCCGAGCAGGGCCAGGTCCAGCCTGCCGGAGCGGACGTCGTCGGCCATCCCGCTCGACCCGGTCGCCGAGACTGTGACGTGGATGCCGACGAGCGGGTAGTGCCGGTGGAACGAGCCGAGCAGGCCCGGCAGGTCGAACACCGTGATGTTGGTCATCGTGCCGACCCGGATGGTGCCGCGCAGCCCGGCGGACGCCTCCTGCGCCGCGGCCATCGCGCGGTCGACCGCGTCGAGCGCCGCCTTGGCCTCCGGCAGGAACGCGACACCCGCCGCGGACAGCGTGACGCGTCTGGTCGACCGGTCGAACAAGGTCGTGCCCAGCTCGGCTTCCAGTGTCCTGATCGCGGCGGACACCGTGGACTGCACCGCGAAGAGGCGTTGCGCCGCACGGGTGAAACTGAGTTCCTCGGCGACCGCGACGAAGTACTCCAGCTGACGGGTCTCCACGATCCGATTATCGGCCTTGTCGATAAATAAGGCCAGGATCTTTCGTTGGACTTGATGGATGTGGCGGCTCACTGTGAACGTATGACTCTCACTGCTGCCGCGCGCCCGTCCGCGCCTGCCTGGCGTGTCAGCCACGGCGGCGGCTTCTGGGTGATCGCGGCCGCGTTCACGGTCGCGCTCGCGTTCTCGACCGTGCCGACCCCGCTGTACGGCATCTACCAGCAACGTGACGGGTTCCCGACGTGGGTGATCACCGTCATCTACGCCATGTACGCGGTGGGCGTGGTGGCCAGCCTGTATCTCGCCGGTCACGTCAGCGACTGGTTCGGCCGCCGCCGGGTGATCCTGGCCGCCACCCTCGTCGAAGCCGTCTCCGCGTTGATCTTCCTGGTCTGGCCGGACGTCGCCGGGCTGATCATCGCCAGGCTGATCGGCGGCGCGGGAATCGGGGCGATGGTCGCCACGGCGACGGCGCACCTGTCCGAACTGCGCCTGATCGCCCGCCCGCACGGGGATCCGGCGCGTTCCGGGTTGATCTCGACCGTCGTCAACAGCGGTGGCCTGGCGATCGGTCCGTTGATCAGCGGAGTGCTCGTGCAGTTCGTCGACTCGCCGCTGACCGTGCCGTACGCGATCTTCCTCGGGTTGCTGCTGCTCAGCGCGCTCGCGATCAGCCTGGTGCCGGAAACCGTCGAGCGCACGGAGGAACGCCCGGCCTACCGCCCGCAGGCGATGTCGTTGCCGAAGGACTCGCGGCCGAAGTTCTACGGCGCCGCGACCGGGGCGTTCGCCGCGTTCGCGTTGATGGGCCTGTTCACCGCGCTCGCACCGACGCTGCTCACGTTGGTCTTCGGGCAGCCGTCCAGACTGTTCGGCGCAGTCGCGACGTTCGCGCTGATGGGCGCGGCAGCGGTGGCACAGGTCGTGTTCGCCCGGCTGACGACCCGCCCGCAGCTCCAAGCAGGCTTCGCCTTGATGGCCGCCGGACTTGTCATGGTCGCCGTGAGTGTCCTGACGGTCAGCATGGTGTTGTTCTTCGCCGGCGCGGTGATCGGAGGTGCCGGTACCGGGCTCGCGTTCCGCTCCTCGGTCGCCACAGCGGCTTCGTTGGCCGAACCCGCCGTACGAGGTGAGGTTCTGGCCGCGTTGTTCCTCGGCGCGTACGCGGGCTTGTCGATTCCCGTGCTGGCCATCGGGGTCACGCTGATCTGGCTGCCGAGCCCGGCCGCCGTGGTGCTGTTCTCGGCGCTGGACCTGATCCTGCTCGGATGGGCCGCACGGCGCACACTGGTTCGCTAAGTTGGCCGGATGGCCGGTAGGTACCCAGAAATCGAACCGTACGAGCACGGAATGCTGGACGTCGGCGACGGCAACCAGATCTATTGGGAGCAATGCGGCAACCCCGCTGGGAAACCCGCCGTGGTGCTGCACGGCGGGCCGGGCTCAGGGTGCTCGGCAGGGACACGGCAGTTCTTCGACCCCTCGGCGTACCGGATAGTCCTTTTCGACCAACGAAACTGCGGCCGCAGCACCCCGCACGCCAGTGACCCGGCGACGGACCTGTCGGCCAACACGACCGACCACCTGTTGGCGGACATGGAGTTGCTGCGGTCGGCGCTCGGCATCGACCAGTGGCTGCTGTTCGGCGGGTCGTGGGGATCGCTGCTGGGCCTCGTCTACGCGCTGCGCCACCCGTCACGGGTGTCCGAGATGGTCCTGCTCGGCCTGGCCACCAGCCGGGGAGCCGAAGTGGACCTGCTGATCAACGGACTCGGCAAGGTCTTCCCCGAGGCGTACGAGAAGTTCCGCACGGGCGTGCCGGAACACGCACGGGACGGCAGCCTCGCGGCGGCATACCTGCCACTGCTGTCGCACCCGGACTTCGAGGTCCGCGACAAAGCCGCGCGGGACTGGTGCGACTGGGAGGACGCGATCATCCCGACGGCACCGCCGAGCCTGCGGTACAAGGACCCGGACTACCGGATCTGCTTCGCCCGCCTGGTCACGCACTACTGGAGCCAGGGCTCGTTCGTCGAGGACCGGTACGTCCTCGACAACGTGCCGAAACTGGCGGGCATCCCCGGCGTGCTGGTGCAGGGCGCGATGGACATGACCAACCTGCTCGGCGGCCCGTGGCTGCTGCACCACGCGTGGCCGGGCAGCGAACTCGTGATCACCGACGCGGGCCACGACACCCACTCCCCGGACATGGTCAGCGCGCTGATCGCCGCGACCGACCGCTTCCGCTGTCAGCGCTGACGGTCCAGGCAGTCTTGGGCGCGGCCAATTTCGACAGCACCGGCCGCCCTGGTCACACCGACAGCCGGGCCCCTTCCGCCAAACACCGCCACCAGGGGAGCCCCTGATCTTCATTCAACACCAGGGGTACGACATTTTGCCGCGTCGCGGACGCGGGCAGATGCTGCCCGGCGAGGCCACGCGGATCTCACGCGGGGAGCGCGTGAGATCCGCGTGGTGCGGACTACGCAGCGCACCGCCGGGCTAGGCCTGCACTGCTCACCCGGGCCAAGCGAGCATCGACGAGGCCGCAACCGCCTCCAGGTCTTCCCGTGACGCCCCATCGCGTGCCTGCTGGGACATGCCCTGCAAGGTCGCGGCGGTGAAAACGGCCAGCGCGCGGGCGTTGGTGCCCGCCGGGAGCGTTCCCGAGTCGACATCGGACTGGATGCGGCGTTCCAGGTCGGCCACGTTGGCGTTGCGTTCGTCGCGCAGGTGCTGCTCGATGTCCGCGGAGTCCGGTGTGCAGTTGACCGCGGCGGAGATGATCAGGCAGCCGCGGGGGTGCGCGGGGGACGTGTACTGCGTGGCTGCCTCGTGCAGCATCCGGGCGATGCCTTGCCGGGCGGTCGGTTCCTCCGCCAGGGCACGTGCGGCGAACGCGCCGTGGGTGCGCTGGTACACCGCGACTGCCTCGCGGAAGAGTGCTTTCTTGTCGCCGAACGCGGCGTAGAGGCTCGGTGGGCCGATGCCCATCGCCTTGGTCAGCCCGGCCACCGACGTCGCTTCGAAGCCGTGCTCCCAGAACGCTTCCAGTGCCTTCGCCAGCACTTCGCCGCGGTCGAAGGCGCGGGGCCGTCCTCGTGTCGTCACGCTCACACCCTAATTCTATAGCGCTCGTTTCAAAACAGGCCCTATTTTGAAACGGTCACTACAGAAAGGAGCTGCGCTGTGTCGCTCAAGGGCAAGACCGCGCTGGTCACGGGCGCAAGCCGGGGCATCGGCCGGGGGATCGCGCTGCGGCTGGCCAAGGACGGTGCGCTCGTCGCCGTGCACTACGGCAGCAACGAAGCCGCCGCCAAGGACACCGTCGAGCAGATCGAGGCCGCCGGCGGGCGGGCGTTCGCCGTCGGCGCCGAACTCGGGGTCGCCGGGGACGCCGAGACCCTGTGGACCGGGGTGGACGACGGCCTGCGCGGGCTGGGGGCCGGCGCGGGCGTGGACATCCTGGTCAACAACGCCGGTATCGGGCGCTCCGGCGCCATCGGCGAGGTCACCGCGGCGGAGTTCGACCGGATCTTCGCGGTCAACGTCAAGGCGCCGTTCTTCATCGTCCAGAAGGGACTCGGCCGGATCCGCGACGGCGGCCGGATCGTCAACATCTCCTCGGGCGTCACCAGGGTCGCCTTCCCCGACATCATCGCGTACTCGATGACCAAGGGAGCACTGGACACGTTCAGCCTCACCCTGGCGCAGGCGTTGGCCGACCGGCACATCACGGTCAACTCGGTGTCACCCGGCATCATCGACACGGACGTCAACGCCGAATGGCTGCGCGGCGACCCCGCGGAGTACGCGCGGGCCGCCGCGTTCTCCACCTACAACCGGGTCGGCGAACCCGCGGACGTCGCCGACGTCGTCGCGTTCGTCGCCTCCTCCGACGCGCGGTGGGTCAACGGCCAGGACATCGACGCGACAGGTGGGTCACGCCTCTGACACCTCCGGTGTATACCTGTTGCGAACACCCCTAAAGTGGACGCCACATGAGGGCCGACGCAGGGGGTTCGCGGTGACGGAGAACGAAGGCTGGTCGTCGCCCGACGACAAGTCCGGCAGATCGCAGGATCCCGCGCCGGGTCCCCAGCAGCCGTACCAGCAACAGCCATACCCGCGGCAGCCGCATCCACAGCAGCCCTACCCGGCGGCACCGCCGCCGCAGTGGGGCCCGCGGGCCGCCAAGCCGGGTGTGATCCCGTTGCGGCCGTTGGGGCTCGGCGAGATCCTCGACGGCGCGATCTCGGCCATCCGGGCGTATCCCAAGCAGATGCTGGGGATGTCGGCGATCGCGGCGACGATCTCCAACCTGCTCGGCATCGGCCTGATGATCTTCATCGTCAACGAGACGACGCTGCTCCACAGCGACCTCCCGCTGACGGCGTCCGAGGCCGACCGCGCCGTGGACGACCTGCAACGGGTGCTGACCCTCACCGCCCCGACCACGATCATCACCGTGCTGATCGCCATGGTCGTCAACGGCGTGCTCACCGTCGTGATGGGCAAGGCCGTGCTCGGCCAGCCCATCACCGTCGGCGAGGCGTGGAGCCACATCCGGCCGCGCTTCTTCGCGCTGCTCGGGTTGAGCGTGCTGTACACGCTGATCGTGGCCGCGGGGACGATCGCGTTCGTCATCCCCGGCATCTGGCTGTACATCCTGTTCGGCCTGTCCAGCACCGCGCTGATCCTGGAAGGCGCGAAGGTCGGCACGGCGCTGACCCGGTCGCGGCGGCTGGTCAGCGGCGCGTGGTGGCGCACGTTCGGCATCCTGCTGCTCGCGCTGATCATGGTCTCGCTGATCACGCAGATCGTGCAGATCCCGTTCTCGCTGGCCTCCGGTGACTTCTACAACGCCACCGGGGTCGGGCTCGCGCCCGACTTCGAGGTCGCGATGCTGCTCACGGCCATCGCCGGGATCATCGCGCAGACCATCACGATGCCGTTCACCGCGGGCGTCACCACCCTGATCTACGTCGACCGCCGGATGCGGCGGGAAGGCATGGACATCGAACTGGCCCGCCAGGCGGGCGTCAGCCAGCCGCCGCCGCAACCGCCGACGACCTGGTGAACAACGACGTCCCCGTCGACATCGGCCGCGACGCAGCACGCGACGCGGCCGTGCGGGAGCTGTCGGATCCGGCTTACCGGGACGCCGAGCCGTCGACGTTCGCCAAGGTCCTGCGCTGGGTGCTCAACCTGCTCGACGAACTGCTCAGCGGCATCTCCGGCATCATGCCCGGCGGCATCGTCGGGCTGATGATCCTGGTCGCGTTGATCATCGTCGTGGTCGTCGCCGTCCGGTTGCGCGTCGGCAAACTCGCGCGCTCGGCGGCGAGCGCGTCGGTCTTCGCCGGACGCGAGCTCACCGCCGCCGACCACCGCAGGGCCGCGCTGGCCGCTGAGGCACAAGGGGATCTGGCCGAAGCCGTCCGGGAACGCTTCCGCGCGATCGTGCGCGGCCTCGAGGAACGCGGTGTGCTCGACGAGCGTTCCGGCCGGACAGTCGACGAGGTCGCCCGCGCCGCCGGGGCGCGGTTGCCCCAGCACGCCGACGAGTTGCGTGCGGCGGCGCGCTTGTTCGACGACGTCTGGTACGGCGGCCATGACGCCACTGTGGACGAATACCGCCGGCTCACCGACCTCGACCTGGTTCTGGACGGCGCCCGCCGATGACCGTACAGACGTCTGTTTCCCCCGGCTCGCGCCGGATCTGGCGCGCCGCGCGTGGCCCGGCCCTGATCGGCGCGATCATCGTCGCCGCCGCGATCGTGATCACGTTGCTGCGCGGCGGCGGCACGGACGGAGCCGTCGACCCCGGCTCGGTCACCCCGGCGGGCAGCCGCGCCATCGCGCGCCTGCTGGAGGCGCAGGGCGTGGAGGTCATCCGTGTCGACTCGCTGGAATCCGCGGACAGCACCATCAACGGTGACACGACCCTCCTGATCACCCAGCCCAACTGGCTGGCGCCGGACCAGCTGACCGCGTTGCGGCGCAAAGCCCGCACGCTCGTCGCGATCGGCGCGAGCAACGACGCCTTGACCGCGCTGGCGCCGTCGGTGCGTGAGAACGGCACGGACAGTCCCAAGAACCGCGAACCCGGGTGCGACTTCGCGGCGGCGGGTGTCGCGCGGCTCGGAGGCGTGCTCTACCGCGGCTCTACTCGTTGCTACGACGGGGCTTTGGTGCTGGAGGACGGTGTCACGCTGCTGGGGGACGCGACACCGCTGACCAACGAACAGCTGGACGGCGAAGGCAACGCGGCCCTGTCGATGCGTCTTCTCGGTCAGCACCAACGCCTTGTCTGGTACCTGCCGTCGCTGGCGGACGCCACGGCGGGCGCGGGCGTGACGGAGAAGAGCTTCTACGACCTGGTGCCGGTCGGCTGGTGGTTCGGCCTGGGCCAGGCCGGTGTCGCCGTGCTGCTGTTCATGGTGTGGCGGGCGCGCAGGCTCGGCCCGATCGTCGCCGAGCCGCTGCCGGTCGTGGTGCGGGCGGCGGAAACCACCGAGGGCCGGGCCCGGCTCTACCGGCGCGCCAAGGCCACCGACCACGCCGCCGACGCGTTGCGCGCGGCCACGCTCGGCAGGCTGATACCGGTGCTCGGGCTGCCCGCCGACGCCACGCCCACGGCGATCGTCGAAGGCATCACCGCTCGGACTCGACGGCAGGGCAACGAGATCCACGCGGTCCTCTTCGGACCACCACCGAACACCGAACAAGCGCTCGTCCAGCTCGCGGACGCACTGGACGCCCTGGCTGATGAGGTAGGTTCACACTGATGGGTAACTCACGCGACGCGCTCGTCGCGCTGCGCGCCGAGGTCGGCAAGGCGGTGGTCGGCAACGACGCCGCGGTCACCGGCCTGATCGTCGCGCTGCTGTGCCGGGGCCACGTGCTGCTGGAAGGCGTGCCGGGGGTGGCCAAGACGCTGCTGGTGCGCGCGTTGGCCGGGGCGCTCGACCTGAAGTGCACGCGGGTGCAGTTCACCCCCGACCTGATGCCGGGCGACGTGACCGGGTCGATCGTCTACGACCCGCACAAGGCCGACTTCGTCTTCCGCGAGGGCCCGGTGTTCACCAGTCTGCTGATCGGCGACGAGATCAACCGCACCCCGCCCAAGACCCAGTCCGCGTTGCTGGAGGCGATGGAGGAGCGGCAGGTCTCGATCGACGGCACGCCGAGGCCGCTGCCCGACCCGTTCATCGTGATCGCCACGCAGAACCCGGTCGAGTACGAGGGCACGTACCCGTTGCCCGAAGCCCAGCTGGACCGGTTCCTGCTGAAGCTGACCATGCCGACGCCGTCGCGGGAGGACGAGGTCGGCATCCTGGCGCGGCACGCCGCCGGGTTCGACCCGCGTGACCTCGCCGCGGCCGGGATCCGACCGGTCGCGACCAAGGCGGACCTGGACGCGGGCCGTGCCGAGGTGCTCGCGCTGACCGTGCACGAGCAGGTCCTCGGGTACATCGTGGACATCTGCCGGGCGACGCGGAACTCGCCCGCCGTCCGGCTGGGTGTCTCCCCGCGTGGCGCGACGGCGCTGCTGGCCGCTTCCCGGGCGTGGGCGTGGTTGTCCGGCAGGGAATACGTGACGCCGGACGACGTGAAAGCGCTGGCGCGCCCCACGTTGCGGCACCGGCTGGAGCTGCGGCCGGAGGCCGAGCTGGAAGGCGCGACCACCGACGGGGTGCTGGACGGCGTGCTCGCGGCCGTGCCGGTGCCCCGCTAGAGCCCGTGGCTGTCTCCGGCAGGGCCGGGCTGCTGGCACTGCTCGGCGCTCTCGTCGTCGGCCTCCTGCTGCCGTCGTGGACCGGCATCCTCCTGGTCACCGGCGCGATCCTGGTCGTGCTGGCGGTGGATCTGGCCCTGGCCGGGCCGGTACGCGCGTTGACCTTCACCCGTGGCGGCGACCGGGCGGTGCGGCTGGGCGAACCGGCGTCGGTGACGTTGACCGTGCACAACCCAGGCAGGGCACGGGTTCGGGGTGTGCTGCGGGACGCGTGGCCGCCCAGTGCGGGCGCGTCGGACCGGCACACGCTGGACGTCGCGGGGAACGGCTCGCGGACCGTCACCACCGCGCTGCTGCCAACCAGGCGTGGCAACCGGGTGGCGCACCTGGTCACCGTTCGCTCGTTCGGCCCGCTGGGTTTGGCCGCACGGCAAGGATCCCACGCCGTGGCGTGGACGGTCCGCGTGCTGCCGCCGTTCACCAGCCTCAAGCACCTTCCGTCCCGTCTGGGCCGGTTGCGTGACCTCGACGGCAGGCTGCGCACGCTCGCGCGTGGCCAGGGCAGTGAATTCGACTCGCTGCGCACCTATGTGGCCGGTGACGACGTCCGCTCGATCGACTGGCGCGCGACCGCCCGTTCGACCGACGTGATGATCCGGACCTGGCGGCCCGAGCGTGACCGGCACCTGATGATCGTGCTGGACACCGGCCGCACGTCCGCCGGCCGGGTCGGCGACATCCCCCGGCTGGACGCGGCGATGGACGCGGCGCTGCTGCTGGCCGCGCTGGCCTCCCGCGCCGGTGACCGCGTGGACCTGATCGCCTACGACAGGCAGGTACGTGCCAGCGTGCAGGGTGCGTCCGCGGCGGAGTTGCTGCCGTCCTTGGTCAACGGTATGGCGCCGTTGCAGCCCACGCTGGTGGAGTCGGACGCGTCCGGCATCATCGCGCAGGTGCTGCGCCGCAGCCGGCGCAGGTCGCTGGTCGTGCTGCTGACCGGGCTGGACCCGGATCCGTTGGAGCAGGGCCTGTTGCCCATCCTGCACACGCTGACCGCACGGCACGTCGTGCTGCTCGCGGCGGTCGCGGACCCGCGGGTCAACGAGATGGCCAAGGCGAGAGGCGACGCGGAAGCCGTGTTCGACGCGGCTGCCGCGGCACGCGCGTTGCAGGAACGCGCCCACGTCGCGGGCCTGCTGCGGCGCAGGGGCGTGCACGTCGTCGACGCCGTACCGGACGAACTCGCGCCCGCGCTGGCGGACAAGTACCTGGCGCTGAAAGCCGACGGCCTGCTCTAAGCCGCGGCCGGCAAGGTGTCGCCCGCGTACTTCGCGTCCACGTCGCCTGTCTCCCCGGCGCGGGCGGCGCGTCGGCCGAGGATGAACACGTACGCCAGGAACGCCACCTCGGCGACCACACCGATGCCGATCCGCGCCCACGTCGGCAGACCGGACGGCGTCACGAACGCCTCGATGACACCGGACACGGCCAGCACGCACGCCAGCCCCAGCGCCACGACGGCCACCGCCCTGCCCTGCTCGGCAAGCGCTTGCGGCCGGGGCTTGCCGCGCGGGTCGATGACCGTCCAGCCGAGTTTCAGGCCGATCCCCGCGGCCACGAACACCGCGGTCAGTTCGAGCAGGCCGTGCGGGGCGATCAGGCCGAGGAACACGTCACCGCGGCCGACCGACATCATCAGCCCGCCGCCGACCCCGACGTTCAACGCGTTCGCCCACAGCGCGTAGATCACCGGCAGGCCCAGCAGCACACCGAACATCAGGCAGCTGGCAGCGACCCAGGCGTTGTTGGTCCACACCTGGGCGGCGAACGACCCAGCCGGGTTGCTGGAGTAGTACGCCTCATAAGCACCACCCGGTTTGGTCATCTCACGGATCTCGTCCGGCGCCGCCACCGTGGCCTGCACATCCGGGTTGGTCCCGATCCAGATCGCGATTACTGAACTGACCGCGACGAACACCAGCCCGGCTGGCACCCACCACCGCCAGCCCAGGTACAACGCGGCGGGGAACCGCCGCGAGAAGAACAGGCCGATCTCGCGCCACGCGGGGCTGTGGGTGCCGGTGACCGCGGAACGGGCCCGTGCCACCAATGTCGAGAGCCGCCCGATCAACGCCGGGTCGGGCAGTTCGGTGCGCACGATCGACAGATGCGTCGCTGTGCGCTGGTAGAGCCGCACGAGTTCGTCGGCTTCGGCGCCCCGCAGCGCCCCGCCGCGGCGGACCAGAGCGGCCAGCCGGTCCCATTCGGCGCGGTGCGCGGCAACGAACACATCGATGTCCACACCCCGTACTATTCCGCATTGACCAGGGGGTGGATGTGTCAGATCTCGTCACTGGCGAGGCCGTGCTGCTGGAGATGCGGGTCGCCCGGCTGGCCAGCCGCGGCCTGGCGTTCGCGCTCGACGTGCTGATCCAGTTCCTGACGCTGCTGTTCGTGTTCCTGATCCTCGGCGCGGGCGGCGCGGTCGGCTTCGACGACGCGCTGCAGTCCGCGGTGACGCTGCTGGTGCTCGTCGCCGTGCTGATCGGCTACCCGGTCCTCGCCGAGACCCTGACCAGGGGCAAGACGATCGGGAAAGCCGCAGCGGGCCTGCGGGTGGTGCGCACCGACGGCGGCCCGATCCGGTTCCGGCACGCCCTGGTGCGCGCGCTTGCCGGGTTCTTCGTCGACTTCTGGGGCGTCGGCCTGTTCGGCTGTGTCGCGGTGGTCGTGTCGCTGACGTCCCGCAACAGCCAGCGCGTGGGCGACATGCTCGCGGGCACCCTGGTGGTCAGGGAACGGATTCCCGAGCAGCACCCGGCCCCGGTGTACATGCCACCGCCGCTGGCGCAGTGGGCGTCAGGGCAGAGCGTGTCCGCCCTGCCCAACGACCTGGCGCTGGCGATCCGGCAGTACCTAGGCCGGCTCGACCAGTTGGACTCACAAGCCGCGCAGGCCCTCGGCGACCGCCTGGCCGCCGAGGTCAGCGCGCACCTCGGCACCCCCATCCCGCCCGGCGCGCCGGTGTGGGCGTACCTGTCGGCTGTGCTGGCCGAGCGGCGGGCACGAGAGGAAGCGCGGCTGCAACGCGCGGACCAACCGGCGCCGCAGCCCCTGCCGGACCCACCCGCCGACGCCACGGACGCCGCCTCCGCGAACCACCCGTTCGCGCCACCGGGCTGACGCCCGGGAAAAGGGTTTGCGTGTGGATCAGCGTGGGTAACCCGCATGCGGACCGGTCCCGCCGTCCTCGCGGGAGGACCGGCGATGACGGCTGAGCTGGACAAGAAGGGTGCCCCCGGCAGGACTCGAACCTGCGACCAAGTGATTAGAAGTCACTCGCTCTATCCGCTGAGCTACGGGGGCTGAGGGCGGCAGGGTATCCGCCTTCAGTGGGGTGATCGTTCGACGGCGCCTCAGTGTTTCTGAATCGCACCAGTCTGGGTGAACAAGATCACCGAGGTAGGCGGCCCGCCGGCACCGGTCCGCTGGACGCTCTGGCGACCAGGACGACCGGGATGGTCACCGGGCCGCCCGCCTGTCTGCCGTCCAGCAGGCGAAGTACCTGCTCACCGGTCTGTCTGCCCTTTTCGAGCAGGTCCTGGCGCACAGTCGTCAACGGCGGGTCCGCCCACGCGGCCGCCGGGGTGTCGTCGAAGCCCACGACCGTGAGATCGTCCGGTACCACGAGATTTGTGTCACGTGCTGCCCGGATTGCGCCGATCGCCAGTTCGTCGGACATGCACAGTAGTGCGGTCGGCCGAGGAGACTGGGCCAGTAGCCAGCTCGCCCCGTTGCGGCCGTGTTCACGCAGGCTGTCGGGCGCTTCCCAGATCGGCGTCGAGGCCGGCAGGTGGTCGAGGTAGCCGTTGAGCCGCTCCACCGTGACCTGGAAGTCGGCCGCGTCCATCCGCTCCGGCGTCAACGGGCCGGTGTAGCCGTCCGGTGCGAGGTCGAGGCTGATCACGCCGACGTCGCGATGGCCGTGGCCGACCACGTGCTGTGCCGCGAGGGCCGCGCCGTTGCGGTCGTCGACGCGGACGTCCGCGCCGCTCTGGTCGACCACGACGAGCGGGAGGCCGCGCTGGCGGACCGCGGTGATGGCGGGCGCGTTGTCCGGCAGCGAGTAGGCGATCACGACGTCCGCGTGCACCCTGGCCACCGCCGAGGGGCTGGGGCCGCCGCCGTCCGGGCCGCCCGGCATCAGCACGAGCGACCGTTCGCCGGTGTCGACTGTGGACGCCAGGGTGTCGAGCATGATCGACAGCGCCGGGTCGGAGAACGCGGCCGACAGGCCACGGTCGAGCATCACGGCGACCGCGCCGGACCGCTGGGTGGCCAGGCTCCGGGCGATCGGGTCGGGCCCGGAGTAGCCCAGGCGCGCCGCCGCGCTGAGGATCTCCTCACGCAACCGCTCGGACAGCTGGTCCGGCCGGTTGTAGGCGTTGGACACCGTCGCCCTGGACACGCCCACTTCGCGTGCCACAGTGTCGAGCGTCGGTCGCCTGGAACTCACGGGCAAAGCGTACTGACCTGCCCGCGAAGGACGGGCAGGAGTTGCTCCTCCTCGAACGCGAGATGATCTTCCGGCTGGTCAGCGAGCTGTCGCGGCATGGCCTGCCCGCGTTCCAGGGTGGTCACGGCAGCTTCCTGGATAGCATGAGCCGGACAGTGATTTTGCTTTGAAAGCAAAGCAGCTATGCGTTCAAAGGGTATTTGCGGAGGGGTGGCCATGTCAGCGGGCCTGGAGGTCGACGACGCCGTCCGGGCGTTGCTTCTGCTCATGCCGCGCATGGCCGGCCGGATCAAGCGGATCAAGGTGCCCGGCGAGCTGCAGTCCTTCGCGCTGGCGCCCCGGCACCTGTCGCTGCTGTCCTACCTGGTCTTCGACGGCCCGATGACCGTGAACGACCTGGCCGGACGGCTGGAGGTGGCACCGGCGACGGTCAGCCTGATGATCGGCGACCTCGGCCGCAAAGGCATCCTCGAACGCCGTGAGGACGACCACGACCGGCGCCGCCGGATCGTGAGCATCACCGAGCGGCACCGTCCCGCCATCGACGAGTGGCTCGCCCGCGGCGCCACGGCGTGGCAGAACGCGCTGCGCCCGCTGACCGCGGAGCAGCGGCGGATGTTCATCGACACCCTGCTGGCCTACGAACGCGGTGTCGCCGACGCGTAACCAGGCCGGGAACGCAGACGGCGGAGCATGCGCGCGTCCTCGAAGCCGACCATCCGCGCGGCGGACTCGACTGTTGTCCCATGCCCGATGAGGTGTTCGGCGCGTTCGACACGCAACGCCTGCTGATACCGCAACGGCGTCATGCCCGTGGCGCGTGTGAACAAGCGTGTGACGGTCCGCTCACTGCAGCCGCTCAGGCGCGCGAGTTCGGCCAGCGACAGCCGGTCCGTCATCCGCGTCTCGATGATGTCCTGGATACGGTGCACGGCCTCGTTCACGTGCGACCTGTGCCGCAGCAGAACACTGGCTTGATGCTCGCCGCCGTTGCGGCGCGCGTACACGACCATCGTGCGCGCGATCGCGGCGGCCGCGGTCGGTCCGTGGCGCGTGGTCACCAGGTGCAGCGCCAGGTCGATGCCACTGGCGATCCCGGCCGAGGTCACCACCCGGTCGTCCACGACGTAGAGCACGTCACGGACGACCGAGGCGTGGGGATAGCGGCGTTCCAACTCGTCCTGCAGCTCGTGGTGGGTGGTGCAGCGGCGTCCGTCGAGCAGGCCCGCCCGGCCCAGCACGTCCGCGCCCGAGCAGACACTCGCCACCGTCCCGCCCGCCGCGTGGTGCTCACGCAGCCACGCCAGCGTCGCGTCGGTCAGCACCCCGGTGCCGGCCAGCCGCGGCGACCGCCACCCGGGAACCAGCACGAGATCGGCCGGGCACAGCGAAGGCAGCTCCGGTTCGGCCCGCAACATCACGCCCTGCGCGCTGGGCACGTCGGCGTGCTCACCCACGTACCGCAGCTCGTAGCCCAGGCCGAGGTCGGCCGCGCTGGAGTACACCTGCGCGGGCCCCGAGAGGTCCAGCAGGTGCAGGCCAGGCACGAGCAGGAACACCACTCGGGTCACGATCCGGTCAGCTCCGCCACGCTCCTTATCGTCGCAAACCGACCGGCCAGCGCATACTCCGTGCGTTCGATGATCTCCTTGGTGCCGAGCACAGCACCGGTCTGCCAGTGCGGCAGCGGCGTGGTCGCGGTGGCGTCGGTCACGAACGTCATCTCGAAGCCGAGGTCACTGCCCACCCGGGTGGTGGTCTCGCAGCACTGCTCGGTGCGGATCCCGCTGACCAGCAACTCGCGGATGCCCAGCGAGGTCAGGGTCTGCTGCAGACTGGTCGTGGTGAACGCGTTGTGCGACGTCTTGGTCAGCACGGGCTCGCCCTCGCGGGGTGCCAGCCCGTCGATCAGCCGGACGTGCCCGCTGGCCGGGTCGAACACCGTGCCGGAGCCGGGCTCGCTGTGCAGCACCCACACGACGAGGTCGTTCTCCGCCCTGCTCATCTCGACCAGCTGGTTCACGTCACCGACGATGTCCGGGTTGGACACCTCGGTCCAGTTCGGCCGCTGCCTGAACGATTCCTGCACGTCGATCACCAAAAGCGCCTTGGTCATACCCCAACCCTCGCCGATCGCGGCCCACGCGGGAAGGCACGTCACGGCCGCGATGCGGACGGATCCGGTCACGCGCGCCGCAGCCGGGAACAAACCTTGCTGTCACGACAAGCGAGGCCGTATCAGCCATATGTCAGTGCCCGCGAGCCCCGTATCAGCACGCGCGGCGACGGTGGTGCCATGACTGGATACGACACCGCGCACCGGTTGCTGGCAGCCAACCGGCCGAACCTCGTGCGGGACGCGGCGATCATGCCCCCGTGGGCCGTACCGCCCGGAAATCCCATGGAGATCCCGGCGCCGGACGGGTCGGCGGTGGTGTTCCGCCGTGACCACAACCTGTGGACCCGCGTCGACGGCGACGAACACCCCCTGACCTTGGACGGCGACATCGACCACGACTACGGCGCCAGCCCGGACTACTACATGTACGCGGATGTGTTCACCAAGATGGGTCTCCCGCACGCGCCGCCCGCGGCACTGTGGTCCCCCGACTCGACGAAGGTACTGACTCACCGCACGCTGCAGGAGGGCATACGCCGCAAGCACCTGTTGTCGTTCGACGGGCTGCGGTCGAAACGCTCGGCGCTGCCGGGCGACGAGGTAGTCCAGTGTGCCCAGTTCGTGGTGATCGACGTGCGAACCTCAACCGTGTTGCGGGCCGACGCCGAGCCCGTCCCGATGCCGATGCTGTCGCCGATCCAGATGAAATGGGCGTGGTGGGCAGGCGACGCCGTGTACTTCCTCGCAGGCGGTGACGGGTTGCGCCTACAGCGGGTCGACCCGGCAACGGGTGACGTACGAACAGTGGTGCACGAAACCGGACCCACGCGGGTTGTGCCGACCCAGTTCCCGATGCTCGGCCCCGCGGTGCATGTACTGCCGTCGGGGGAGGTGCTGTGGTACTCCGAACGCGACGGGTGGGGGCACCTGTACCGGTACGCGGACTCCGGTGAGTTGCTCGGGCAGGTGACGTCCGGCGCATGGCTGGTGAAGCAGGTGCTGTGGGCCGACTCGTCATACGTGTACTTTCTCGCCGCCGGGCTTGTGCGGTCGGACCCTTACCGCGGCACGGTGTGCCGTGTCCGGTTGGACGGAACCGACTTCGCGCGAGTGACCGACGACGATCTGGACCACGTGGTCTCGGTGTCACCGGACGGCTCGCGTTTCCTGGACACCGCATCCACGACAGACACCCCACCCGTGCACACACTGCGTTCGTGGGACGGTCGGGTGCTGTCGGAACTGGGCCGTGCCGACATCACGGGGTTGGTGGAGACGGGGTGGGCAGCGCCGGAACGGTTCAGCGTGAAGTCAGCCGACGGCTCGACGGACGTGTATGGCGTGCTGTACCGCCCGCACGGGTTCGACCCTGAGCGCAGTTACCCCGTCGTCGACCACACGTATCCCGTTCCGCTCACCACACGGGTCAGCGCGGGCTTCGACGCCGGATGGCACGGCTATGACGCGGAGGCGCTGGCAGCCTTGGGCTTCGTGGTCATCGCGATGGACGGTCGCGGAATGCCAGGGCGGGACAAGGCGTTCTTCGACGCGTCCTACCAGAACCCGGCGGCCGGGCTGGACGACCACGTGGCCGCGTTGCGGCAGTTGGCGGAGACACGGCCGTGGATGGATCTCGGCAGAGTGGGCATCTGCGGAATCTCCGGCGGCGGTTACGGCACAGTGCGGGCGATGCTGGACTTCCCTGACGTCTTCACCGTCGGAGTGGCCCTGGCAGGCGTGTGTGACCTGCGCTACACAGACCCGGCGAACACAGACATATACGGCCCCTACGACCCGGCGGTGGCTGCCCGGTTCTCCACAGTGGAGTCAGCGGAGCGGTTGGCGGGCAAGCTGATGCTGATCCACGGCGGCCTGGACGACCAAGCACCGCCGGAGCAGACCTACCGATTGGCAGAAGCCCTGATCGCCGCGGACAAGGACTTCGAGATGCTGGTTGTTCCGGGCGCGGATCACGTGTTCACCGGCTACGAGGCCTACGTCCACCGCCGCACCTGGGACTTCCTCATCCGCAACCTGTAACCAGGGCTACGTGTGACCGCGGTTTGCAACCACCGCTGCCCAGAACCGCCGCAATCAACCACTTCAGCCCATGACCCCGCAGCCCGAAAACCTGCAGCCCATAATCCTCGCAGACCGCCATGATCTCCCGGCAAATCCCGCCATCGGGGAAACCCTAATTCGATTCAAGCACGAAGGTCTGACAGTTTCGCCTGGATCCGGGCGGCGTCGGGGTTGGTGAGGTCCGGGGTGCCCCGGACCTCCACCGACTGCGCCAGCAACCGGGCAGCCTGCGCCGCATCACCCGCGCGCAAAGCTTCATCGGCATGTCCAATAAGGACGTGGGCGACCAGGGGAGCGCTCCGGGTACGCCGTGCCCACGCCAAAGCGTCCCGGCGGTCACCCAGCAGATACCCGCGCAAGTCGAGCAGCAACGCCCGGAAACCCCAGTTCACGGCAAGCCCTTCCACCGCTGCCTCGGCCCTGGCCAGTGCGGCACGTGCGCCGTCCATGTCGCCGGACCACCGGGCGATCCCGGCACGTGTGCACGCCGCGGCGGTGAGAGCTTCCGGCAGTCCGATCCGTGACGCGTCACGCTCGGCTCTGCGCAACGCGTCGGCCGAGCGTGATCGGTCGCCGCGCAGCCACAGCAACTGGGCGAGCCGGAGCCGGGGTTTCCACGCGTCCTCGCTCGGCACGATTTCCTCGGTGACGGCAATGGCTTCCTCGTATCCGGCCACCGCTGCGGTCAGGTCACCGCGCCACGAGGCCTGGTCGGCGATGCCTGCCAGGCAGTGGGCGATTCCCCAGCGTTCGCCGATCGCCCGGAACCCGGCCAGGGCGGCGCGCATCCCGGCTTCGCCGGGATGACCGGTGTTGACCGACTCCGAGGCTTGGAACAGCCGCGCCATCGCCTGCGCCCACGGGTCGTCCGGTTCGGCACCGGTGACCAGTCGCACGATCGGGTGCCGCCCGCCGAGGTGCCGTGCGGTGGCGATCCATTCCTCGGCGAGTCGTTCGTCACCGTTGCCGAGGAAGTTGAACTGGGCGACGGAGGCCAACGCGGTCGCGCGTGTGTCGTCGTCGACCTCGCCGGGCAACGTCAACGCGCGGGCGCCGAGTTCGGCGCCGAGAACTTCGCGGCACCGCAGCGACCATTCGAGCAGCCAGTACCAGCCCGCCGCCGCCGTCAGCCGGATACCGACGCTCGCGTCGGTGGCGTGGCGCAGGGCGGTGTTGATGTTGTCGTCCTCAGCGTGGATGCGGGGCAGCCACTCGACTTGTTCCGCACGCCGCAGGTGCGGGTCGGCGGTCTCGCAGAGCGCGATGAAGTACGACGCGTGTGCGCGGTACGCCGCGTCTCGGTCGGTCAGTTTCTCCAGGCAATAGGCCTTGATGGTGTCCAGCATCCGGTAGCGCCCACCCGCGATGACGAGTGACTTGTCCGCCAACGCCGTGAGAACACCCAACGCGTCCGCGCCACACACGGTCTCCGCTGCTTCGAGTGTGGCGCCGCCGGCGAACACGGCGAGCCCGCACAGCACGGCTTTCTCCCGCTCGGACAACAGGTCCCAGCTCCAGTCGATGACCGAGCGGAGCGTCTGGTGGCGTGGCAGGGCGGTCCGGCTGCCCTGGGTGAGTACGGCGAAGCGGTCGTGGAGCCGTGCGGCCATCTGCTCGGCGGGCATGGTCCGCAACCTGGCCGCCGCCAGTTCGATCGCGAGCGGAATACCGTCCAGCGCTCGGCAGATCCGGACAACGGCCTCGGTCGCCACGAAACCCGGGTAGGCGCGTTCGGTCAACAGACGGACAGCGGGATACGACAACGCGTCGGCCAGCCGCGTGTTCTCAGGGGGAAGTTCGAGCGGCTCGACCACGCGGACTGCTTCGCCTGTGATGGCAAGGGGTTCACGGCTGGTGGCGAGGATCCGCAGTGCGGGGCATTCGCCGAGCAGCTTGTCGGCCAGGTGGGCGACGCGGTCCACGAGGTGCTCGCAGTTGTCCAGCACCAGGAGCATGTCACGGGTGCGCAGCGCGGCGAGATCCCGGATCCCGAGTGCGGTGAGGATCGCGGCGGGAACCTCGTCGGGGTCGGTCAGCGCGGCGAGTTCGACCAGCCAGACCTCACCGGGCAACGCCCGCGCTGCTTCCACCGCCAACCGGGTCTTCCCGCACCCGCCCGGTCCGACGAGGGTGACGAGCCGGTGCTCACGAACGAGGTGCCGGACTTGCGCGACATCCGCGGTCCGTCCCACGAAACTCGTCAGCGCCGCACGCAGGTTCGTCTCCGCCGTGCCATGGAGGATCTCCGAGTGCAGCGCGGCCAGTTCGGGCGACGGATCGGCGCCGAGTTCCTCGGCGAGCGCGGCGCGTGTCCTGGCGTACAGGGCGAGCGCGTCCGCTGCCCGCCCCGCCGCGACCAGTGCGCGCATCAGCGCGCCGACCAGCTTCTCCCGCAACGGGTTCTCGGCGACGAGAGCGGTCAGCTCGGAGACGGATCCGTCCTGTTCGAGCGCGGCGAACCGCATCTCCTCCAAGCGCGCGACAGCCGCCGCGAAGTACTCCCGGTCGCGCACGTCCGCCAGAACGGGCCCGCGCCACAGGTCGAGCGCCTCCCGCCACTGTCCACCGCGGACGAGTTGTTCGAACCGGCAGGCGTCGACGGTGTCCACGGCCAGTGCGTACCCGTTCGGGTGTGCCTCCACTGTGATCCCGGTCTTGCGCAGCCGGGAAACCAACGCCTGCACGGCGTTGCCCGGCCGGTGCGGCTGTCGCCCGCCCCACACGCCGTCCACGATCCGCGTGACCGACACGGGGTTGCCGGGCTCCAACGCCAGGACGGTCAGCAGCGCGCGCAGCCTCGCGCCCGGCACCGGGATGCCGGCGCCGTCCGCGCTGTGGACCTCCAACGGCCCGAGCAACCCGATCCGCACAGGTCGATTGTTCCTCACGATGATGTGCGCGCGTGCCCGATCAGCTCGTGGAACCCCGGGGTGGACGCGACCAGCAAGGTACCGTCCCACAGCCGCCCGGCCTCCTCGCCGAGGGGAACCCGGGACAGCACGGGACCGAAGAACGCGGCACCGTCCACCGCGATGATCGGCGTGCCGACGTGCGGCCCGAGCTGGGCCATGGCCTCGGCGTGGGAGGCGCGCACAGCGTCGTCGTACTCCGGTCCGGCGGTGGCGAGCACGGTCGGCAGACCGGCGCGGTCCAGTGCACGTTCGAAGTCGCCGATCCAGTCCTCAGCGCCGTTGTCCTTGTTCCACAGCTCGGTGTAGAACCTGCCGAGCGCTTCGTGGCCGTGCTTCTGCTGTACCGCCGCGCAGACACGCACCGGGTACCAGAGGTATCCCTCCGGGTCGCCTTCCGGGTCGTCATCGCGGCCTTCGTTGAGCACGGACAGGCTCATCACGTTCCAGCGCACCCTGACCGGCCGGACTTTGGTGACCTCGATCAGCCACCGTGAGGTCACCCAGGTGGCCGGGCAGGACGGGTCGAACCAGATGTCGGCGGTCGTCATGCGAGGATCCCCCGCTCGAGTGTGCGGATCACGGTCGCGGCGACGCCGTGCCGGGACAGGTTGCCCTTGCTCACCTCGTCGATCCCGGTGTACACCAACGCCCACAGCACGTGCTGGATCCACCAGGCGGTCGACTGGTCGTCGAAGACGCCCTCGCGCTGCCCTCGTTCGATCAGGTCCATCACGGGGTCGGCGCTTGGCGGCTGCTCGGGTTGGTCCACGCCGTACTGCTGCATGACGTGCGGGTCGTTGAACAGGAACACCAGCCGGTCGCCGACGCTCAGGTACGCCGTGACGAGCCGGTGCAGTGCCTCGACGGGTGGGCCTTCGTCCAGTCGTGCCTCGCCGATCGCCTCGCCGATGACCTGCGCCGAGTCCTCCACCGCCGCCTTGATCAGGGTGTCGCGGTCGGCGTAGTAGCGGTGCACGGTCGTGCGGCCGACGCCCGCGGCGGCGGCGATCTGGGGGAGGGTGGCCGTGCGGTCGCGGGCGAGCACGGACGCGGCCGCGGCGAGGATGGCGGAACGGGTTCTCTCCACTCCTAAGTTGTACCATCAAAGCCGAAAGTGGAACGTCAACGTTCCATTCCTGTAGTACGGTGTTCCGCATGGCAGTCATGACAGCCGGCCTTGTCCGGCATTTCCGGATGAAGAAGACCAAGGTGGAGGCGGTCCGCGGGGTGGACATGGACATCGGCGACGGCGAGCTGGTGGCGTTGCTCGGCCCGAACGGCGCGGGCAAGTCGACGCTGTTCCGCATGCTCACCACCCTGCTGCCGCCGACCGCGGGCACCGCCACCGTCGCGGGCTGTGACATCACCCGCGACCCCGACGGTGTACGCGCCCGCATCGGTTATGTCGGGCAGAACCACAGCGCGGGCGAGAACTTCCGCGTCCGCGACGAACTCGTCACGCAAGGCCGCAGCCACGGCATGACACGCGCCGGCGCGGCCCGGCGCGCCGACGAGGTCCTCGACCTGCTCAGCCTGACGCCGTTGGCCAACCGCACGCCGAACACGTTGTCAGGCGGGCAGCGGCGCCGCGTCGACATCGCCATGGGGCTCGTGCACCGCCCGGCCCTGCTGTTCCTCGACGAGCCGTCCACGGGTCTGGATCCGCACAGCCGTGCCGAGATCTGGGACCACATCCTGCGGTTGCGGCGGGAACTGGCGATGACGCTCGTGCTGAGCACCCACTACCTCGAGGAGGCCGACCGGATGGCCGAACGGGTGGTGATCATCGACCACGGCCGGATCATCGCCGACGGCACCGCGGACCGGCTGCGCAAGGACCTCGCGGGCGACCGGATCGTGCTCACCCTGGACAACCGGGCCGACATGGCCAGGATCGCCGAACCGTTCGACGCGCACGGCGACACCGTCCACATCAGAGTCCCGGACGCGGCCACCGCCCTGCCGCGGCACCTGCGCGCGCTCGACGCGGCAGGCGTGAAAGTCGTTGCCGCCCAGGCTCTCCAGCCGACGCTCGACGACGTGTTCCTCGCGCTGACCGGCCGGCGCATCGAGCAGGAGGCCGCGTGAAAATCTTGCGCGACACCATGACCGTGTTCTCCCGCGAGGCCACGCCCGCGTTGCGTGACCCGGTCGGCCTCGTCTTCGCCATGGGCCAGCCGCTGCTGTTCCTGTTGCTCTTCGGGTCGCTGCTTGACGACTCGTGGCAGTGGTTCGTGCCCGGCATCCTGGTGATGATGTGCCTGGTCGGCCCGATGGGCGCGGGTCACTCGCTGCTGATCGAGCTGACCGGCGGCTCGATGGAACGGATGATGGTCACGCCGCTCAACCGGACCGCGATGCTGGTCGGCCGCGACCTCAAGGAATCGATCACCTTGCTGGTGCAGGCCGTGCTGATCGTCGCGCTGGCGATGACGCTCGGGTTCCGGCTCCACCCGGCCGGTGTGCTGGCCGCGCTGCTCATGCTGACCGTGTTCGGCATTGGGCTCAGCTCGTTGTCGTTCGTCCTCGCCATCCGCTCACAGCCGAGCGGCGCCTTGTTCTGGGTGGTCACGCAGACGCTGATGTTCCCGCTGACGCTGCTGTCGGGCGTGCTGCTGCCACTGGAACAAGGACCGGCGTGGCTGCGCGCGGTCGGCGCGGTCAACCCCGTCTCGCACATCGTCGACGCCCAGCGCGCGTTGTTCTCCGGGCGGTTCGACGACATGTCGGTGCTCTACGGCGGGGTGGTCGCCGTAGTGGTCGCGCTGGTCGGCCTGGTGGTGGGGACCAGGGCGATGCGCCGGGGTGTCACCGGCGCCTGATCACCGGTACCCGATCACGGGGTGGTGAACCACCGGGCGTCGATCCGCGACAGCAGCAGCCGGAAGTCCGGGCGCCGCTTGGCTTCCATGTCGAGCATGAAGTTGATGATCTGCTCGACGGTCGCGGACTCCGCGTCCAGCATCGGCCGCCGGTAGGTGTACGTCCCGCCCGCCAGTACGCCGTCGACGTCACCGGGGGTCCAGCCCAGTCCGTCCTCGATGCGGATCTTGGCGTCCTCGGTGAGCGTCGACTCCGGCTTGTTGCGGATCCGGCGCAGCGTGGGGTCGGAGATGTCGCCGCGCTTGGCGACGTCCTTCCACTCCAGCTTCTGCTCGAGGCGTGAGCGGTTCATCAAGGCGGCCAACCGCTGACGATCCTCATAAGCGCTCATCAGCGCACACTAACGCGATTCGTTGTATTTCGCAGGGATCTCCGCCGGATTGGCCGGTGTCGACTTGTTGGGAGCGCTCGTGAGCGTTACTGTTCCCGGTTATGTCCCGGACATCGCTGACTCTTCCTTTCAGTGCGGCCCGGCTGCGTACCTGGCGAGAACGCGCCGGGCTGACCCAGCAACAGCTGGCCGACAAATGTGGCCTTTCCAGATTCCAGATTTCCCGATGGGAGACAGGTGAGGCGAAACCGGAACCGGCCTCGCTCGCGCCGCTCGTGCGCGGCCTGGCCGGGGCGCTGCGCGGGCAGATCGGCGGCAAGAGCTCGTTCGAGCTCGACGACCTGCTCGACTGGACGGTCGTCCGGAGCCGCGATTGAACAATTGCCGTCGATAGGATTCCTTGTTCGAGCTTCATGAGTTGGTCCTCTCTCGGGCAGGGAATGTGGTGGCCCGCTCCGGCAGGAGCGGGCCACTTCTGTGTGTGGCAATGACGGGAATCCCGATTCCGTGCCCCGGTGGGAATCCGGAATTCCGCTCTCCCGCTTCGTGGTCGTACACCGGTCGTTCATCAACAGTTCACCGCCAGCTGTCCGGCCCGCGCGTCAAAAGAGTCGAAGAACCCGGATGATCCGGGATGGATGGTCCAGGCCTTGAGGGGAGGCGACCGCGCGTGAAGCGGCGGTTGTCGATCGTGCTCGCTGTGGTGCTGCTTGTCGCGGTCGTCGTGGTGATAGTGCTTGACCAGCAAGGGGAAGGTGAACCGGATGCGCGTGTCGTCCGTGGGGTGATCGGCTCGGAGAAACTCGCCTTCTTCCACGACCGGCGCGTGGCCGACGTGTTCGCCAAGCACGGGCTGCGGGTCGAGGTGGACTCCGCCGGGTCACGGCAGATCGCCACGAGCGTCGACCTGAGCCGCTACGAGTTCGTGTTCCCGTCCAGTTCGCCGGCGGCGCAACGGATCCAGCGGGACCGCAAGATCACCGCCGGGTACACGCCGTTCTCGTCACCGATGGCGGTGGCGACGTTCGAGCCGATCGTCGCCCTGCTCACGGCCAACGGCGTGGCCCGCAACGGGCAGCTGGACGTGGCCAAGTACCTCGACCTGGCCAAGGCCGGGACGCGCTGGGACCAGCTGCCCGGCAACACCACGTTCCCCGCGCGCAAGAACCTCCTGGTCACCACCACGGACCCGCGTGACTCCAACTCCGCGTCGATGTACCTGGCGATCGTGTCGTTCGTCGCGAACGGCAACAGCGTTGTCAGCACGGAAGAAGCGCGCACCCGGCTGTTACCCCAGCTGACGAAGCTGTTCCTGGACCAGGGGTACACGCAGAACAGCACCGAGGGCCCGTTCGAGGACTACCTGGCGGCGGGCATGGGCAAGACCCCGCTGGCGCTGATCTACGAGTCGCAGTTCCTCGACCGGCAGATCCGCGGCGACGGCGCGATCCGCCCGGACATGCGGATGCTGTACACCGCGCCGACAGTGTTCTCCAAGCACACGCTGGTCCCGTTGTCCGGCAACGGCGACAAAGTCGGCCAGCTGCTGGCCACCGACCCGGAGCTGGTGCGGCTCGCCGCGACGTTCGGGTTCCGTCCCAACGACTCGCGTGTGCTCGGCCAGGTGCTGACCGGGAAAGGCGTCGCCGCGCCACCGGAGCTGGTGGACATCATCGAACCGCCGTCCTACGAGGCGCTGGAGCGGATGCTCGACGCGATCGGCAGGCAGTACCGGTGACCGATCTCGTGCTGACCCCACCGGATCCGGTCGAGCCGATCCCGCCCGCCCGGGCCGCCGGGATGATCGCCCTCAGCGACGACGCCGTCGCCGAGGCGAACGGCAAAGCCGCGCGGTTCGCCGAACGCCTCGCCGCGGCGGACCCGCGTTCCCCCGGCTTCGGCGCGGTGCTCGACGAGTTGCTCACGGTCGGCTCAGCGGACATGCGGGTCGCCGCGGGCATCGCCAGCGCGTTGCTGGACCGTTCGGCCAAGGCGCTCGAGGGCGCGCGAGGTGAGCGATCCTCGCCGCAGCAGGAGATCGCGCTGAGCCTCGCGGAGTTGCGCAAGACCGTACGCGGTCTCGACCCGGCCAAGCTGCCCGTGACCAGTCGCAAGATCTTCAAACTGATCCCGGTCGCGGGTGAGGCCCGCAGACTGTGGGCCCGCTACCAGGCCGCCCGTGAACCGGTGAACGCCCTGGTCGTGCACTTGCGGATGCGCCAGGACCTGCTGCACCGCGACAACTCCGCCATCAAGGGCGAACGCGAACGGTTGTGGCAGAACATGACCAAACTGTCCGAGGCGGCGGCGTTCGCGGCCGCGGTGGACGAAGCGATCGACCGGCAGGCAGGTGTGCTCGACCTCGCCGACCCCGCGCTGGCGACGGCGTTACGCGCCGACGTGCTGCACCCGATCCGCGAACGCCACCAGGACCTGCTGACCCAGCTGGCGGTCTGCGCGCAGGGCTACCTCGCGTTGGACCTGCTGCGCCGCAACAACGACCAGCTGATCAGGGGAGTGGAACGCGCGGTCGCCACGACCGTGTCCGCGTTGCGGATCGCGCTGGTCATCAGCGGCGCCCTCGCGCACCAACGCGACGTGCACGAGGAGATCGACGCGTTGCGGGCCACGACCGAGGGCCTGATCCAGACGAACGCGGAGCTGCTGACGTCGCAGGCCGCCGACATCCGCCGCGCCGGCAGCGACCCGGCCGTGGGCGTGCGCACGATCCAGGCCTCCTTCGAGGAGATCTTCCGTGCCATGGACGCGATCGACGAGTTCAAGGCCAGTGCCGTGCACAACATGGCCGTCACCGTGGACGCGTTGTCGGCCGAGCTTCGCCGCGCCGAGGACCACCTCCGCCGGTCCAACTCCGCTGAGAGGGCGGGATGAGGAAACTTCTAGCGATAGGGCTGCTGCTCGCGCTCGCCGGATGCGACTCGGCCACCCCGGACCCCGCGCGTCCGCTCGGCCCGCCGCAACCGGGCGTGCTGCGGGTGCTCGCGGGCAGCGAACTCGCCGACATGCAACCGATCCTCGACGAAGCCGCGAAAGCAACCGGGGTGCAGGTCAACATGACCTTCAGCGGCACGATCGAAGGCGCGGAGACGCTGGCGCGCGGCGAGGCCGGCGGCAAGTTCGACGCCGTCTGGTTCTCCTCCAACCGCTACCTGCAGACCCAGCCGGACGCGGGCAAACGCCTCGGCAACCAGGTGAAGATCATGAACTCGCCGGTCGTGCTCGGCCTGGCGGCCGACACGGTCCGCAAGCTGGGCTGGGACGGCAAGCGGGTCACGTGGTCGCAGATCGCGCAAGCCGCGGGCGCCAAGGCTTTCACCTACGGCATGACCGACCCGTCCGCGTCCAACTCCGGCTTCTCCGCCCTGGTCGGTGTGGCCTCCGCCCTGGCGGGGACGGGCGCCGCCGTGACCGCGGGCCAGATCGCCCCGATCACACCGGACCTGACCAGGTTCTTCAGCGCCCAGGCGTTGTCAGCCGGGTCGTCCGGCTGGTTGTCGGAGGCCTATCAGCGCCGTGCCACCGGAGCCGACGCGGGCGAGAAAGTCGACGGGCTGGTCAACTACGAGTCGGTGCTGCTGTCGATGAACGCCGAAGGCAAACTGCCGCAACCGTTGTCGCTGGTCTACCCCAGCGACGGCGTGATCAGCGCCGACTACCCGTTCACGCTGCTGTCCGACGCGGCCGACGACGCCCGCTCGGCGCACCAGCGGCTGACCGACCACCTGCGCACCCCGGACGTGCAGCGCAGGATCATGGACCAGACCCGCAGGCGCCCCGCGATCCCCGGCGTCGAACTGAGCGGCCAGTTCACCCAGCGCGACCTGGTGGAGTTGCCGTTCCCGGCCGGTGCCGACGCGGTCGACGCGCTGCTGTCGGCGTACTTCAACAAGATCCGCCGCCCGTCGCGCACCTTGTACGTGCTGGACACGTCCGGTTCGATGCAGGGCGACCGGATCGAGGCGCTGCGGTCCGCGCTCATCGCGTTGACCGGCGCGGACGGCAGCCTGCTCGGCAAGTACCGCGGGTTCCGCGGCCGTGAAGAGCTCACGCTGCTGCCGTTCTCCGGTGCCCCGGCGGCACCGGTCACGTTCCTCGTGCCGGACACCGACCCGCAGCCGGAACTCGACAGGATCAAAGCCTTCGCCGGTGCGCTCAAAGCCACCGGCGGCACGGCCATCTACGACAGCCTCACCCGCGGCTACCAGCTGCTGGGCCGGCCGGACCCGGCGAAGTTCACCTCGATCGTGCTGATGACCGACGGGCAGAACACCAACGGATCCCCGTACGCGTCCTTCCAGGCCGCGGGTCGCGACGCGAAGATCCCGGTGTTCACCGTGCTGTTCGGCGAAAGCAGCCAGGACGAGATGAACAAGGTCGCCGCGCTGACCGGCGGCAAGGTGTTCGACGCGCGCAGCACCCCGCTGGCCAAGGTGTTCCAGGAGATCCGCGGCTACCAATGACCAAGTACCTCGGGTCGGCCAAGAACCTCGCCGGGTCCGCCGCGGGCCTCGTGGGGGTGCTGCTGTACCTCCTCGGTGTCGTCGGCGGGTACTGGCCGGTCGTCGTGATCGGCCTGTACGCGGTGGGTGCGCTGCTCGCGCCGCCGGAACGGGTCCGGCTCGTGCCCGGGGACGCGTTCACCGAGATCGAGCAGCTGCGCACCGACCTGGCCACGATCTCGTCCACAGTGGAGCGGCACGGCGACCGGATGCCGGGCCCCGCGGCGGACTTCGTCGCCAGGATCACCGCGGTGCTCACCGGCATGCTCGACCGGCCCCAGGCACTGCGGGCGGACCCGGACCTGCTGCACAGCGTGATCCGGCTGGCGCGGGTGGACGTGCCGCTGTCGATCGAGTCGTACCTGAACGTGCCGTGGTGGCTGGCACGCAAGGAACGCGGCGCGGCCGACGAACTGCTGGCCCAGCTGGACCTGCTGGAAGCCGAGTCGCACCGGATCGCCGAACGGTTCTACCGCGACGACATCACCCAGCAGGCCGACCACACGCGATACCTGCGGCACCGCGCCGATCAGTCCGGCGACGGCTGACTCGTCAACGCGGCGACGATGTCGGCGAACTGCGCGGCCAGCGACCCGGCCGAGTCCTCGGGCCAGGCCAACGCGATCCGCAACGGTTCCACGTCGACCAACGGCCGCCAGGTCAGGTCCGGGTGCGAGTAGTAGGAGGACATCGACTCGGGCCCGATGCACACCCCGGACGCCGCCGTGGCGACGTGCTCGAGCATCTCCTCGACGTTGTCGTTCTCCTTGCCCCACACGGCCGCCGAACCGTCCGGCCGTGGGTTGACCGCCCACCAGTCCACCCACTCGGCCGGGGCGACCCGCGTCCACATCAGCGGCTCGTCCCGCAGATCCTCGATGCTGATTTCCTCCTGACGGGCAAGGGGATGCGACACCCGCATCGCGACCCACCGCTGTTCAGTCGCCACAACCCGCGAACGCAACCCGGTCAGGTCCGCCGGCAACCAGACGAACGCGATGTCCGCCAGCCCGTCACGCAACGCCTGCGCCTCACCGCCCCAGTCGAACCGTTTCGGCGCGATCGTCGCGTCCGGGTGCCGTTCGGTGAACAGCGCGCGTGCTTGCCGGGCCAGTGTGCCGCCGCCCGTGGCCACGAAACCGACCCGCACCACGTTGCTCTCCGCGGCGGCGGCAGTACGCACCAGGCGCAGCGTGTGCTGCCAGTCCGACAGTTGCGTGCGTGCCGCGCCGAGCAACGCCTCACCCGCGCTGGTCAGCGTGATCGTGGAGTTGGCTCGCACGAACAGATCCGTGCCCAGCCGGGTCTCCAGCTGCTTGATCTGACGGCTCAACGACGGCTGGGCGACGTACAACCGGCTGGCCGCCTCGGTGAAGCTCAAGCACTCCGCGACCGCCACGAAGTAACGCAGCACACGGGTGTCGACGTCCATACCTGAAACGTATGGGCACAGGTATTGGACCGCTGTGAGGTCACGCTGGTTGCGTTGGCGTCATGGAGAAACGGTTATCCCGGGCCACTGTGGTCCGTGCCGGAGCGGCGGGCCTGGCCGCGACCGTCCTGGCCGCACCGGCGGCATCGGCCACCGGTGGCGAACACCCCAACGTCGCACTGATCCGCCGCTACTACCAGGTGTACGGGTCCGGAGACCTCACGGCGCTCCGGCAGTTCTTCGCCCCCGGCATCCGGTGGACCATCCCCGGTCACCACCCGCTCGCGGGCACCAAGAACGGCCCGGACGAGGTTCTCGCGTTCTTCGCGCAGCTGGCGAAATCCGGGTTCCGCGCGGAGATCCTGTTCCTGGCGGCCGACGGCGACTGGGTGGTCGACATGCACCGCGGGTGGAGCACAACCCCCACCGGGTTGGACATCACGTGGACGCTGGCGTACCGGATCCGCGGGCGCCAGATCGTCGAGGCGGTCAACTTCGCGGCCGACCAGCACGCCGCCGACGCGTTCTTCTGGCGGCAGTACCCGCTCGCCCCGATCCCCAGGAGGCTGGCGTGAACCGGCGGCAGATGCTGGCCGCCACCGGCGCGCTCGGCCTCGCGGCCGTGCCGGGCGTCGCGGAGGCCTCGTCGGGCAAGGTCGTGCTGATCACCGGTGCCACGTCAGGCATCGGCGAGGCCACGGCCCGCGCGTTCGCCGCCGCGGGCGCGCGGGTGTTCTTCTGCGGGCGCCGGCAGCACCTCGGCGAGCAGGTCGCCGCGAGCATCCGCTCCGCCGGTGGCGAGGCGACGTTCCGGCGTGCCGACGTCCGCGAGGAACCGCAGGTCCGTGACCTGGTGGACGCGTGCGTCCGCCGCTACGGGCGGCTGGACATCGCGGTCAACAACGCGGGAATCGAAAGCCCGCGCGCGGTCCGGTCGCACGAACAGTCCCTCGCGGACATGGAAGCGGTCTGGCGGACCAACGTGGCCGGGGTGTTCCTGGGCATGAAGTACGAGATCCCGCGGATGCTCGCGCAAGGCGGCGGCGCGATCGTGAACACCGCGTCGATCTCCGCCGAGGTCGGGTTCGCCACCATCGCGCCGTACAACTCCAGCAAGCACGCCGTCGCCTCCCTGACCAAGGTCGCGGCGATGGAGTACGCCGCGAGCAACATCCGGGTCAACGCGTTCGCACCCGGAGCGGTGGACACACCGATGCTGCGCCGGGCGGCCGAGGCGTTCGGCATGACCTACGAGCAGATCGCCCAGGACTACCCCATCAAGCGGATCGTCCGGGCCGAGGAGATGGCCGCTGTGGTGATGTTCCTCGCCTCACCGGCCGCGAGCGCCGTCGTGGGCACCGACCTGGACGCCTCCGGCGGGTTCCTGACCGGCTGACGCCTCAGCCGACCAGGAACCGGATGATGTCCGGGTAGAAGCTCTTGTCCCGCAACACACCCATGTGCCCGCGGCCGGCGTACAGCTTCAGCCGCGCGTCCGGGATGCGCCGCGCGGTCTCGGCGGCCACGTCCTGCGGGTACAGCAAGTCGTTCTCGCCGGCGATGAGCAACGTCGGCGCCGCGACGTCCTCGCACTTGAGGTCGTAGCCGTCCTCGGCGTCCAGCAAGGCGATCATGCCGTCGGGGTCCTCGGGGGCGCCTGACAACCGCATGATCCGCGTCAGGGCACCCTGCGCCCACTGGTTCTCGGTCAGTCCGGGGACCAGCGCCGCCATCGCGTCGCGGTACTCGCCCCGCGCCAGCAGGTCACGGCATTCCCGCTGCACCTGCGCGCCCAACGGGCCCAGCCGCGCCGCGGTGGCGCACGCGACGACCTTCTTGACGGCGTCGTGGTGGTCGGCCGCGGCCTGCAACGCGATCGACCCGCTGGTCGAGATGCCCATCACGTCGACCGGTTCACGGAACTTGTGGCGGATCGCGCCGACCAGGTCCGCCGCGAGCTCCGCCATCGTCGCACCCGCCCTGAGGCCGGGCCGTCTGCCGACGGAGTAGATCGTGCGGCCCCTGGCGAGCCGGTCCATCTGCCGGGTCTCCGCCCAGCGGCTGCGGCCGTCGGGGTTGCCCGCCTGCGGCACCAGGCCCCTGACGAACACCAGGGGCGGGCCTTGTCCGTATGCCAGCGCGGGGATGCCGCCGTGCAACGTCAGTTCTCGGATCATCGCTCCCCGATTCTGCCGGATCGCGAACCCCCTTGGCGGTCTGAAGCGCTTCATCCGATCATCCCAAGGAGGACCGCCGTGCGCGCCGCCATCACCGCCGTGCTGGGGATCTTCGCCCTCAACGGCGTGGTCTTCGGGTCATGGGCGCCGCGCGTGCCCGCACTGGCCGCCCAGATCGGCGCGCAGGAAGGATCACTCGGGCTGTCGCTGCTCGGCGCCAGCATCGGCATGATCGCCTCGGCCCTGCTGACCGGTGCGCTCTGCGCCCGTTTCGGTGCCCGCGTCATGGTCGTGATCAGCGCCATCGGCGGTTGTGCCGTACTGCCCGTGCTCGGTATGACCCGCACGCCCCTGCAACTCGGGTTGGTGCTGTTCATGCTCGGTGTCACGGTCGGCT
This sequence comes from Kibdelosporangium phytohabitans, assembly GCF_001302585.1. Taxonomy (GTDB): domain Bacteria; phylum Actinomycetota; class Actinomycetes; order Mycobacteriales; family Pseudonocardiaceae; genus Kibdelosporangium; species Kibdelosporangium phytohabitans. Next base: position 2,468,336 of record NZ_CP012752.1, read on the forward strand.
CGCTCGACGTCGCGATGAACATCGCCGCCGTCACCGCGATCCGCCAATCCGGCCGCGCGATGATGCCCGTTTTCCACGCCGCCTTCAGCATCGGCGGGCTCGTCGGCTCGCTCGGCGCCGCGGGTGCCGCCTCACTCGGGCTCAACCCGTTGCGGCACTTGGCGATCGCGGCCGTGTTCGGCGCGGTGATGGCCGTGGTGTTCGCGCGCCGGATCCCCGTGGAGGACCTCACCGCGCGGACCACCGACCCCGGTCCGAAGAAGTCCGTGGTCACACGGCCGGTGCTGTGGCTGCTCGGGTTCATCGCCCTCTGCTCGTCGGTCGCCGAAGGCGCCAGCGTGGACTGGTCGGCGTTCTTCGGCGTGCACCAGCGCGGCATCGGCGAGGCCGCGGCGGCCCTCATCTACGCCGGGTTCTCGGTCTGCATGGCCATCGCCCGGCTGCTGGGCGAACGCGTGGAGAACCGCTGGGGCTCGCAGCGGATGCTCATCGGCGGGTCGACCATCGGCGCGCTCGGCCTGCTCGTCGCCGTGCTCGTTCCCGTGCCCGCGTTCACGTACATCGGCTTCGCCCTGGCCGGGCTGGGCCTGGCGTACGGGTTCCCGATCGCGCTGGAGATGGCCGGTGCGGCCGGGCGCCGGGCCGACGGCGGCGGCGGCGAACGGGAACTCGGGTTCGTCACGACCATCGCCTACAGCGGTTTCCTGCTCGGACCGCCGATGATCGGCGGCATCGCGCATGTCACGTCGCTGCCCGTCGCGCTGGGCGTGGCCGCGCTGATCGCGTGGGCCATGGCGCCGCTGACGCTGCTGGCCAGCCGGGCACGGCGACGCGAGCGGCAAACCCACCAACAGGCCGTCGAGAGCGTGACCAGCTGACGACTACCCTCAGGTTGTGACCTCCACCGACTCACCTGTGCAGGCGGCCGGCACGAAGCGGGCACGTGCTCGAATCGGCCCATTGCTGGTGGTGGGCGGTGTGCTCGCGATTCTCGTCGCGGCCGCCCTGTTCGCGCTCGTCAGCAACCGCTACGTCATCGGCGTCGCCAACCCGGGCGCGTTCACCGCGTACGGGATGATCACGCTGCGCGTCGTCGCGGAGATCAGCAGCGTGCTGGTGATCGGGTCGCTGATGTTCGCCGCGTTCATGGTGCCGCCACAGACATCCGGTGTGCTCGCCGCGGACGGCTACGCGGCCGTGCGCACCGCCAACTGGGCGGCGATCGTCTGGTGCGCCAGCGCGCTGCTGTCGATCCCGTTCACGACCGCGGACACCTTCGGCCGCCCGGTGTCGCAGTTGTTCGACATCCAGGCCCTCGTCGACCTCGCGCCCAACTCCGAACCGACGAACACGTGGCTGATCACAGCCGCCATCGCGTTCCTCCTCGCGGTCGGCACGAGGCTCGTGCTCACCTGGGGCTGGACCGCCGTGCTGTTCCTGGTCTCCGTGTTCGGCCTGTTGCCGCTGGGCGTGAGCGGGCACTCCTCCAGCGGCGGCCAGCACGACCTGGCCACCAACAGCCTGATCCTGCACCTGGTCGCCGCGGCGCTGTGGGTCGGTGGCCTGGTCGCCCTGCTCGCCCACGGCAGGCGCAAGGGCGATCACCTCGCGCTGGCCGCGAGCCGGTTCTCCAAGGTCGCGCTGTGCTGCTGGATCGTGATGGCGGCCTCCGGCGTGATCAACGCGCTGGTGCGGCTGCCGTTGGCGGACTTGTTCAGCACCAACTACGGCCTGCTGGTCGTCGCCAAGACCGTCGCGCTGCTCGCACTCGGTGTCTTCGGGTACTTCCAGCGCGAACGCGGCGTCGCGGCGCTCGTGGCGGGCGGAACCGGGCGCGCGCTGGTCAAACTGGCCGCGTTCGAAGTGCTGGTCATGATGCTGACCATCGGGATCGCCGCCGCACTGGGCCGCACCCCGCCGCCGCAGCAGTCGGTGACCCAGCCGAGTTCGGTCGAACTGCGCATCGGGTACACCCTCGACGGTGCGCCGACGTTCCTGAAGATGCTGATCGACTGGCGGTTCGACCTGATCTACGGCTCGCTGGCGATCGCGATGGCCGTGCTCTACCTGCTCGGTGTCCGCAGGCTGCGCGCCCGCGGCGACGCGTGGCCGGTCGGCCGGACCGTGGCGTGGCTCTTCGGCTGCGCGACGATCCTGCTCGCGACGTCGTCGGGAATCGGCCGGTACTCGCCGTCGATGTTCAGCATCCACATGATCAGCCACATGATGCTGAACATGCTCGCGCCGATCCTGCTGGTGCTCGGCGGAGCGGTGACGCTGGCATTGCGCGCGCTGCCCGCCGCGGGCAAGGACAACCCGCCGGGGCCGCGTGAGTGGATCGTGGCGTTCGTGCACTCACCCGCGGCCAAGGTGCTGACGCACCCGGTCGTGGCGCTCGTGCTGTTCGTCGGGTCCTACTACGTGCTGTACTTCTCCGGCCTGTTCGACAGCGCGCTCGACCTGCACTGGGCACACCTGGCGATGAACGCCCACTTCCTGCTGGCCGGCTACGTCTTCTACTGGCCGGTGATCGGCATCGACCCGGCGCCCCGCAAGCTGCCACCGGTCGGCAGACTGGCGATGGTCTTCGCCTCGATGCCGTTCCACGCCTTCTTCGGCGTGGTCCTGATGAGCATGCAGCAGATCATCGGCGACCGGTTCTACCGCTCGCTGGCCCTGCCGTGGGCAGGCGACCTGCTGTCGGACCAACGGCTCGGCGGCGGCATCGCGTGGGCCGCGGGCGAGGTCCCGCTGCTGGTCGTGGTGGTCGCCCTGCTCGTGCAGTGGGCGCGCCAGGACGAGAAGGAAGCCCGCCGCCGCGACCGCAGGGCGGACGCGGACGGAGAAGCGGAACTGGCGGCCTACAACGCGATGCTCGACAAGATGAACGGCAGGAAAGCCGACTAGTGGCCCGTCTCGAAACGTAGACAAGCCTTCTCGACGGCCCAGCTTCCCGCTGGCCGCGCCGCGGAAAGGCACTGGTACAACCCGGTACAAGCCCCTTCCTGCGGCACGCCCAGGGGAAACCTGGAACCGCCGAACAAGACCAGCGACGTTCCGAGACGAGCCACTAGCACACCCCACCGACACCTCGGGCATCCCCGAAGCCCCGGACGACCGACTTGTCCACAGTCGGCGCTTGTCCACAGCCACGGCGGCCGGACCCTGCCGCGCCCTGGCCGCCCACCGGCAAGCTGGCAGCAGCCCCAGAAGCCGTGGACAAGGAGAAATCCGATGGCGTGGAACGAAACCAAGGTCACCATGGTCGGACGCGTCTGCTCGGACGTGACGGCCAAACTCACCACCGACGGCACCGTGCTGACCCTCTTCAGCCTGGTCAGCACCGAGCGCAGGTGGGACAAGGACAACGAGGTGTGGGTGAACGGGCGCGACCTGTTCATGCGCGTCAGCTGTTTCCGCAAACTGGCCGAGACGGTCGCGGAGACGTTCGTCAAAGGAGACCCGATCGTGGTGACCGGCCGGATCCACACCGCCAAGTGGATCGGCAAGGACGGCATGCCGCGGTCGGAAATCCAGATGGAGGCGGCTGCCGTGGGCCCCGACCTCAACCTTTGCCGGGTCACCATGCTCCGTGGGGAACGCTCCGGCCTGCCCGTCGAGGCGGTCGCGGCATGACCCCCGCCGTCACTCCAGCACCAATCTCGGCAGTCACGGTAATCGGCGTGTACCGACCGCTCTACGATCGTCGGCATGGCGGAGTTCATCTACACCATGAGGAAGGTGCGCAAGGCGCACGGGGACAAGGTCATCCTGGAGGACGCGAGCATCTCGTTCTACCCGGGTGCCAAGATCGGCGTCGTCGGTCCGAACGGGGCAGGCAAGTCGACCGTCCTGCGGATCATGGCGGGGCTGGACCAGCCGAACAACGGGGACGCGATCCTGTCGCCCGGCTTCTCGGTCGGCATGCTGCAGCAGGAGCCCCCGCTCAACGAGGACAAGACGGTCCTTGGCAACGTGCAGGAGGGCCTCGGCGAGGTCAAGGTCCAGCTCGACCGGTTCAACGAGATCGCCGAGCTGATGGCGACGGACTACTCCGACGAGCTGATGGAGGAGATGGGCAAGCTGCAGGAGGCACTGGACCACGCGGACGCGTGGGACCTGGACTCCCAGCTGGAGCAGGCGATGGACGCGCTGCGCTGCCCACCTCCGGACGCCGACGTGAAGGTGCTCTCCGGTGGCGAGCGGCGCCGGGTGGCGCTGTGCAAGCTGCTGCTGTCCAAGCCCGACCTGCTGCTGCTCGACGAGCCCACGAACCACTTGGACGCCGAGAGCGTGCTCTGGCTGGAGCAGCACCTCTCGTCCTACCCGGGCGCGATCCTGGCCGTGACCCACGACCGGTACTTCCTGGACAACGTGGCCGAGTGGATCCTGGAGCTGGACCGCGGCCGGACCCACCCCTACGAGGGCAACTACTCCACGTACCTGGAGAAGAAGGCGGAGCGGCTCGCGGTCCAGGGCAAGAAGGACCAGAAGCTGCAGAAGCGCCTCAAGGAGGAGCTGGCCTGGGTCCGCTCCAACGCCAAGGCGCGGCAGACCAAGTCCAAGGCCCGCCTCGAGCGCTACGAGGAGATGGCCGCGGAGGCGGAGAAGACCCGCAAGCTCGACTTCGAGGAGATCCAGATCCCGCCGGGCCCGCGACTGGGCAACGTCGTGGTCCAGGTCAACGACCTGAGGAAGGGCTTCGGCGACCGCACCCTGATCGAAGGGCTCACGTTCGACCTGCCGCGCAACGGCATCGTCGGCGTGATCGGCCCCAACGGCGTCGGCAAGACCACGTTGTTCAAGACCATCGTCGGCCTGGAGAAGGCGGACGCCGGCTCGGTCAAGATCGGCGAGACTGTCCTGCTGTCCTACGTGGACCAGAACCGCGGTGGCATCGACCCGGCCAAGAACGTGTGGGAGGTCGTGTCGGAGGGGCTGGACTACATCAAGGTCGGCCAGGTCGAGATGCCGTCCCGCGCGTACGTCAGCGCGTTCGGCTTCAAGGGCGCGGACCAGCAGAAGCCGGCGGGTGTGCTGTCCGGTGGCGAGCGCAACCGGCTCAACCTCGCGCTGACCCTCAAGCAGGGCGGCAACCTGATCCTGCTCGACGAGCCGACGAACGACCTGGACGTCGAGACCCTCGGTTCGCTGGAGAACGCGCTGGAGCAGTTCCCCGGCTGCGCCGTGGTCATCTCCCACGACCGGTGGTTCCTCGACCGCGTGGCCACCCACATCCTGGCGTGGGAGGGCACCGACGAGAACCCGAGCAAGTGGTTCTGGTTCGAGGGCAACTTCGAGGGCTACGAGAAGAACAAGGTCGACCGGCTCGGCGCGGAGGCGGCACGGCCACACCGGGTCACGTACCGCAAGCTGACCCGGGACTAGGCGGCCGCACCGGTGACGGCGGGCAGAAAGGGATCTTGGTCGGACGGCGGGTCAACGGACGGCGAACTGCTCGCCGCCACCGCCGACCGGCTGAGGTGGCACGCGCCTGAGCTCACCTTGATCTTCGCTCGGCAGGCGGCGACGCGTGCCGACGAGATCAGGGACGCAGCGCTGGCGTTGCGCGCCAAGTCCCTTGTGGTCGCTGCCCTGGTGCGCCTGGGCAAACACGCCGAGGCCGTCGAACCGGCGGTGTCGACACTGCGGGACGCGGAGACCGCGGGTGACCGCGAGATCGCCGGGGCGGTCAGGGTCGACCTGGCGGCCAGTACCCGCGCGGTCGGGCTGACCGGCAGTGCTTTCGTGATCGTGCGTCCGATTCTGGAAGGGAGTGATGCGCGGCCCGCGGTGCGGGCGGGTGCCCTCGGCGAGATCGTGGCAGGCCTGGCGCAAGCCGGGCGGCTCGAGGTCATCGACGAGGTGCTCTCGGAAGCCGACCGCTTGTACGCGGCCGACGACGTGCTCAGCGGCGACGTCCGCCGTGTGCTGCGTGCCCTGTTGTGCGCGCGGATCGCGTCCTTCCGGCGCCGGTGGGGCAATCCCACCGGTGCGATGGCGGCGGCGACGGAGGGCATGACCCTGCTCGACGGTTTGGCCGACCCGGCGACGGACGCCGGGCAGGCACGAGCCGAACTGGGCCTGGAGATGGTCTGCGCACTGCTGGACGCCGGTGAGGAAACAGCGGCGCTCGGCCAGGCAGAGCAGACACTGAGCCAACCGGTGCGGGCCGCGTCGGCTGCCGCGATCGGGCGGCTGATGCTGATCCTCGCGACCAGAGTGCACTTCCCGGCGGGCCGTCCCAAGGAAGCGCAGGCCCTGCTCGCGGAGATCGTGCGAGTGGCCCACCGGCACGAGCTGGACGGTCTGCTCGCCGACGTGCTGACCGCACTGGCATCGGCGCAGGAAGCAGACGGAGACCTCACCGAAGCCCTGAACTCGTTGCGCTCGGCACACGCCGCGGAGCAACGCAGGCTCAGGTCGGACACCCTAGCCAGGCTGATCATCCTCGAGGAGCTCGGCGCGGGAACCAGGCTGCCCGACGACACCGAGGCCCTGCTGCGCAGAGTGGTGCGGACCCCGGCAAGGACGGCGTCCGACCTGTCGGGCACGGACCTCGGCAGCCGCGAAGCGGCCAGCAAGGAGATGTCCGGCAGAGAACTGGCGGGCCGGGACATCGGCCCGGGCCCACGACCCCGTCCAACCCGGGGAATGGGTACCTACGACAGCGTGGGCTACGAACGAACAGGCCAAGGCACCGAAAACTACGACTGGGCAACCACAGCCAGCCAGGCGTACTCAGCCGCCGAAGCGAGCGCGAGCCAGCGCGCCACAGCGACCGGCCAGGACTACGACCTTGGCGCGACCTACTCGGGCAGCCAGGGCTATGACCTGGAGGGCTACCCAACCGTGGGCGGGCTGGGCGCGGCCTACGGCTCAGCAGCCTATGGCTCATCGGCCTATGAAGCAGCGGGCTACGAAACAGCAGGCGGGGGCGAGGGCGGGGAGGGGGGCGGGGGCGGGGGCCCCGAAAAGACAAGAACATCCGGCCGCGCAGGCGGTGAGAAAGGCAGCAGCCGCCGCCACCAGGACATTCTGGGCCGAGAGCTGGCTGGCTGGGAGATGGTCGCAAGGGAACGCGCGGCCATGGACCTCGCCGGGCAGACCCGCGCCGGCTCCGACCTGGTCGCCGCTGACCGCGCCGCACCCGAATGGGCAGGCTCGGACCCCAGCGCCGCGGGCCGGAATGCCGAGGGCTGGGCGGACACCGCCGCGGACAGGAAAGCCGCGGACAAGAAAACATCGGACTGGGCCGATACCGCGGCCGACAGGGGCGTGCCCGAATGGGCCGGTGCCGATCCGGCAGCCGTGGACAGGGTTGCCAGCAGAGCGGCCGTGGACCGTGCCGCGGTGGACCTGGCCGCCATGGATCTGCCCACTGTGGACTTGCCGACCGTGGACCCGCCCGGCACAGCGGAGTCAACCAGCGACGCGGAGTCCCGGCCTAGCTGGGCCGCGTCCGCTGAATCGCAGCCGGACTGGTCGGCCGCGGCCAGTGAGGCTCTCGCGGCCAGCGCCGCGATCGCGGCAGCGACCGGTGCGGACGCCGAGGACCAGTTGAGCCGTCGGAAAGGCAAGCGGTCGGCGGACGCGGACAAGCCCAAGTGGCCGGATTCGGCGCAGAACGAGCGCGACGAGGAAACCGGCCTGCTCAACCGCCAAGGCCTGCGTCGCAGGCTGGCCGCGGCACGCCGCCAGGCCAGGCCGACCGCGCTCACGCTGGTCCGCCTTGAGCCGAGTGGGGAGGCCGAGCCGGACCCGGAGCCGCGCAAGAAGGACCCGGACAGCACTGACCGGTTCAGCGCGGCCCTGATCAAGGCCATCGACACGGCGGGCCGGATCCCGCCCGAGATCGATCCGGACGTGCTGGCGTCACTGGCTGACCACGTCCGGGACATGGCGCCGGACGACGCGGAGCTCGCCCGCCCGGACGAAGGTGAACTCGCCGTGCTCATGCCGGACACGACGAGGGACGAGGCCGAGCAGTTCGCAGCCACGCTGCGGGAGACGGTGTCGGCTTCGGACTGGGCCCCGCAGGACCCGGCGCGGGGCGTCAGCGTCAGCACAGGCGTGGCCCAGTACCAGGAGGGCACGAGCGAGGACGCGTTGCTCAGCGCCGCGCGTGAGGCGCTGACCAGTGCCGATCACGATCAGGGGCAGGACCGGCCGGACTGGCAGTCGGTCGAGCCGGTCTACGATTTCCCGCCAGTCGACAGCGGTTACACCTACATGGAGGGGTACACGGGATTGTCCAGCGACGGCCCTGACCAGGAAATGGCCGAGTATCTCGCTGGGTTCCCGTTACCGGATGTCGGCGGGAAGTGGCCGTCGGCCGAGGACGTCCCACTCCCCGGGCACGACGCCGCTGACGCGGGTGATGACGGTGAGGAAGGCCGTTCGGTTCTCGACCGGCTCGACATCACGCGAGGCAGCGGCGGGCGCAGGCGTGCTCAGGACGAGTTGCGGCGAGGTCAGTCCGCGGACTTCGACCAGTACGCGATCAACCAGCCGATGCGGACCTACAGCAACACGGGTGACGAGATCCTGGCAGCGGCGGAAGAAGCGGAGCGCGCCTCGATCCCGCTGCCGCCGGACCCGGACGAGGTCCCGACGCCGCCGGAGGGCCCGGAGATCCCGGTACCGCCGGACCCGGACGTGGATCCGGAACCGAAGCCGGGGCGGCGCAGGCGATCGCCGGTACCCGCTCAGCCGGACGAGGACCCGGATGCCGAGCCACGGCCGAAGCCGGGCCGGAACTTCCCCCTGGGGCCGGACATCCCAACACCGCCAGGCCCGGACACGGACCCAGACCCACGCCGCCGCCGCTGGACATCGGAGCTGGACCCGGAAAACCCCCGCGCCCGCCGCCGAGCACTCCCACGCGACCCAACTCGTCGCGCAGTGGATCCGGACGACGAAGAACCAGAAACCGAAACCGGAACAGAACCGGCAGGCCGCCGCCGCATGCCGGAAAAAGACGACGAGAAGACGCCAACAGGCAGGCGCCGCATGCCGGAACCCGGAGAAGAACAGGAAACCCCGGCACACCCCGCGCGAACAACGACAGCGACGACAGCGCCCACCCCCACCGGCCGCCGCCGCATGCCGGAAAAAGCAGAAACCCCCGAAACCAAAACCCCCACAACCCTCCACGGAAAACCGAACTCCGAAAAGGACACAGAAGCAAAACCCCGTGCCGCAGCGCCAGGCGAGTCAACAGGCCGCCGAAGGATGCCGGAAACCTTCGACCGTGACACGCCGCCTGGCACACCGGAGATCGTTGATGGGCGGAGGGCCCAGGATTTCTCTGGCCGCGATGACTCGGCCGGTGAGCCGGAAACTTTTGGCCGCAGGCGAATGCCGGAGTCGCACGACCCGGCCGGGTTGTCTGGCAGGTCGGAACCGGCAGATCGCCAAAGAGCGACGGAACTCCGTGCCCGCAACGAATCGCTGGGCGAGCCGGAGTCGGCAGGTCGTCGAAGGATGCCGGAAACCTTCGATCGCGGCACAGCGCCTGGCGCACTGGAGTCCGCTGGTGGGCGGAGGGCGCAGGATTTCTCTGACCGCGACGATTCGGCCAGTGGGCCGGAAGCTCTCGATCGCGGCACGCCATCCGGCGCGCCGGAGTTCGTTGGTGGGCGGAGAGCGCGGGAGCCCTTCGATCGCAACGAATCGACCAGTGAGCCGGAGACCGTTGGTCGTAGGCGAATGCCGGAGTCGCACGACCCGGCCGAGTTGTCTGGCAGGTCGGAACCGGCGGATCGCCAAAGAGCGACGGAACTCCCCGTCCACAACGAATCGTTGAGTGAACCGGAGTCAGCAAGCCGTCGAAGGCCGCCGGAAACCTTCGATCGCGACGATTCGACCGGTGAGTCGGAGACCGTTGGTCGCAGGCGAATGCCAGAGTCGTACGACCCGGGCGAGTCGCCTGGTATGCCGGAACCGGCAGGTCGCCGAAGGATGCCGGAGACCTTCGATCGCGGCACGCCGCCTGGCTCACCGGAGTCCGCCGGTGGGCGGAGGGGGCAGGGTTCCCTTGACCGCGACGAGTCGGTTGGTGGATCGGTGTCGGCAGGCCGTCGGAGGTCGGCCGAGGCCAGCGTCCGCACTGAGGCGTTGGGCGAGTCCGAGTCTGTTGATGGGCGGGGAATCTCCGAGTCTTTCGGCCGTGATGGGTCGCCGAGGGGTGGGGAGTCTGCTGGTCCGCGACGGGGCGATCGCGATGTGTCGCTCGACGAGCTGGAATCCGCTGGTCGGCGGAGGATGCCGGAGTCCGGGGAAAGCCCCGAGCCGTCCGTGTCCGCTGGGCGCAGGCGGGTGCCGGAAGCCCCTGCTACCGGCGACCCGGCTGACCAGCGCTCCGCAGGCCGTCGCCGGACGTCAAACTCGGAAGACGAATCACCCCGCGCCGCAAGGGAAAGCGCGGAGTCCGCGGGCCGTCGCCGAGCGCCGGAGGCCGAGTCCAACGATCCGTCGGCGTCCGGTCGACGTGCACAACCCCAGCCATGGCCGGGCTATCAAGACCCGATGCCCTCAGTCGATGCCGAGGCTGGAACGGTCGGTCGACGCAGGAAACCCGACTCTGCGGCCGAATCCGGCAACGTGGACTTCTCGCTTACACCAGAGGTCCCGGCCGCCTCGGCACCTGACTGGCCGAGTGACCCCCTCGGCCTGGACGCGATCTTCGCCGAGCAGGACAAGCCACGTGACCTGCCGTCCGCAGGTGACGAAGGTGGCCGCCGTCGCAGGCCCGAGCTGCCGACACAGGACGATGTCAGGACAGCCGACGAGAAATCGGACCCCCTCGGCCATGAGGCGCCCCTCGGTGGGGAAGCACCGCAGACCGAACGTGAATCCCTTGGCCTGGAAGCAATCCTGGGCGAACCGGTCAACCCGCACGGCGAAGCTCAGCAGCCAGACGAGACCACCCCAGCACGCCGGAGTGGCCCACGAGGCGGATCAGGTCCTCGCAGGAATCTCTCGGAGATAGCGGACGGCTTCGAAGAAGCCGCCCGTCGGCGAACATCCCCGGAAGCGACCGCTCGACGCAGGACAGCGGAACCAGGCAAACCCCAACCAGCCCCTCGCGGCACACACGCCGAGACAACGGCGCGGCGGAGGTCCGAGGACTCAGACGACGAGTTCACGACGAGCGGCCGCCGTGGTGAGTCGGACCAAAGCCGCGGGTTCACCGACACGTCCGACTCGGGGCCGGTGGCGCGCGATTCGTCAGACCTGACGACACACCAACGGTTCGCTGACTTCGAGGATTCCTCAGAGCCGACCCGCCGTGAGGCCCAAGGCGCGGCCACCGACGACCTCGAGCCGGCTGGTCGTCGCGGTGGTCCTGGTGAGGCGACTGTCCGGCGTGAGTTCGCTGCCGTCGATCGCGCTGATGGCGTCGAAGACGTGACTCCACGCCGCCGTTTCGAAGACGCAGGCGAACCCGGGGCGAAGGGCCGTCCCGGCGAGGCCACTGTGCGGCGGGCCCGTCCTGGTGAGGCCACTGTTTTCCAGCGGCAGTCCGATTCACTCGACGGTCTCGCCGGTGACTCCGGGCGCCCTGCTTCCCTGCGCCGGACGTTGGACACTGAGCTCGTCGGGCCGGGCAGCGCGCCGTCCGGGGCTGCTGCCCGCCGTGGTGAGCCGGGGGGTCCGGATGGTGGGAACGCGCCGCCGCCTCGGGACAGCGGCCTTCCGCCCGAGCAGTCCGGTCCGGTCGACCTCGATGACTTCCCGCGTCGCCGCCCTGTGCCGCCCGTGCCTTCGCCGCCTGCCGCTGCCGACCGTGAGGTTTTCTCCTTGGGGCCCGACGGTATGTCGCGGCGCCGTCAAGCCACCGCGCCAGAACGGAGTTCACCCGTTCCGGGGCACCGTCCCGACTCCCCTCCTCCTGCTGAACCGGTTGAGGAAACGATTCAGAGCGACGAGCCCGCCGCCGCTGCCCCCGTTGACGAGTTGTCCCGCCGCAGGCAGTCGGAAAGGCAGGAACGGCAGCGCAGAAGGGCCGAGCAGGCCGCCGACAATGCTTCCGACGACCGGCCGAGCCGGCTTCGCCGCCGTGAGCGGTCCGACCTCAAGCTGGCCGATTTGCTCGCTGAAGCGCTTGTCGCGTACCAGTCGTCGACGGCTGAGTCCGCCGGCGAAGACATTCTGTCCGCTTACGAGGATCTCGATGCCCCGCGGGCCGGCGACAGCGAGCGCCATAGGGGTGAAACCGGCTATTGAAGCCCCCTGGATGAACATCAAATCCCACTGGTGGTTGCATGGCACGCAAGCGCGGCCAACTAGGGTTGAGCCGCAGCAGGCACAACAATCTGGCACAACGAAGTGCCGCGCAGGGTGCCGATGAGCGTGGAGCCGCAGAACATGACCTCGACTGGAGTCCAGTCCCATCCGAACACCGTCGCGGGGAAGGCCGTCACTCCCGCCAGCCCTGAGCAGATCAGGGACGAGCTCGTGGCCAGCGCCGCGGGATCGGCCCCGGAGATCGCCGATCTGATCCGGCTCTACTACCGCTACGTGCCGCCGGAGGAAGTCATCGACTTCGATCCGGCCGACCTGGTCGGTGCCGTGCGCGCGCACCTCGACCTGGCCGCGCAGCGGGTGCCCGGCCGCCCGGTGATCCGCCCGATCAACCCGACGGCCGAGACGGACGGCTGGTCCACCACCGCGACCGTCATCCAGATCGTCACGGACGACATGCCGTACCTCGTCGAAAGCGTCAGCGCCGAGCTGGTCCGCAGCGGCGTGCAGGTTCAGCGCGTCGTGCACCCCATCGTCGTGGTGCGCAGGGACGTCGCTGGTGCGCTGCGTGAGGTCCTGCCGACCGCCGACCCTGGTGCCCCGCCCGCGGACGCGCTGGCCGAGTCGTGGATGTACATCGAGATCGACCTGGTCACCGACCCCGACCGGGGCCGGGCCATCGCCAACGGTCTCGACTCGGTGCTCAACGACGTCCGTGAGGTCGTCGAGGACGCCGCCAAGATGAGCGGCCAGGCCCGGCACCTCGCCGACCAGCTGGAAGCCGACCCGCCGCCGCTGGAGCGCACGGACGTGCAGGACGGCATCGACCTGCTGCGCTGGCTCGCCGACGGGCATTTCACCTTCCTGGGTTACCGCCAGTACGAGCTCGTGCACGGCGACGGCGACCCCGCGCTGAAAGCGGTGCTGGCCTCGGGTCTCGGTGTGCTGCGGCAGGACAGCCTGGCCGCGCGCAGCCTGACCGCGGGCCCCGACTCGATCGTGGCGAACGCGCTGGCGCCGAAGCTGCTCGTGCTCACCGAGGCGAGCGCACCGTCCACTGTGCATCGTTCGGTGTACCCGTACTACGTCGGTGTGAAGACGTTCGACGAGAACGGCCAGGTCACCGGCGAGCACCGGTTCCTCGGTGTGTTCACCACGACCGCGTTGCACGAGAACGTGCTGGACATCCCGGTCGTCGAGCGCCGGGTGCGCGAGGTGATCCACGAGGCCGGTTTCCCGCTGGAGTCGTACTCCGGCCAGCGGATGCTCGAGGTGATCCAGAACTGGCCGCGGGCCGAGCTGTTCTCCTCCACCGCGGAATCGTTGTACGCCACCGCGACCGGCGTGATCGCGCTGGCCGACCGGCGCAGGCTGCGGCTGTTCCTGCGCCGCGACCCGTACGGCCGGTTCTACTCGTGCTTCGTGTTCCTGCCGCGTGACCGGTACACCACGACCACCCGGCTGGCCATGCAGGAAGTCCTGCTGGAGGAGCTCAACGGCGCCAACCTGGAGTACAACGCGCGCATCGGCGAGTTCTCGCTGGCGCAGGTGTACTTCACCGTGCACACCGATCCGCAGCAGCAGATCGAGCCGGACGTGCAGCGCATCCAGGAGCGGCTGACGCTGGCCATCCGCAGCTGGGAGGACCGGATGGCCGAGGCCGTGGTCGCCGAGCAGCGGGAGAAGACCGGCAACGGCACCACCGGCGTGCTGTCGATCGGCTCGGAGTCCGCCTCGCAGCAGGGGCAGCGCCTGGCGCACGTGTTCCCGGAGGCCTACAAGGAGGACTTCACCGCCACCGAGGCGTTGCGGGACCTGCGCAGGCTCCAGGCGCTGGGCAACGTCGGCGACATGGACATCCAGTTCTACGTCCCCGAGGACGCCAAGCCGGGGGAGCGGCGGTTCAAGCTGTTCCTCTGCGGTGACGGCCTCACCCTGTCGCAGGTGCTGCCCGTGCTCACGGCGATGGGCGTCGAGGTGATCGACGAGCGCCCGTATGAGCTGCGCAGCGACGGCGACGTGGCCTGGTGGGTGTACGACTTCGGTCTGCGGATCGACCCGTCGGTGCTGGAGCACCGCTCCGACGAGGACGTGGCGGCTGCGAAAACCCTGTTCCAGGAGGCGTTCGCGGCGGTGTGGCGCGGCGACGCCGAGGTCGACCGGTTCAACGCGCTGGTGCTGCGTGCGGGCGTCAGCTGGCGGCAGGCCACGATCCTGCGCGCCTACTCGCGGTACCTGCGGCAGGCCAGCACGCCCTACAGCCAGGAGTACATCGAGGACACCGTCCTCAAGCACACCGAGGTCGCCACGGCGCTGGTGAAGCTGTTCGAGACCCGGTTCGACATCGGCACCGACGAGCAGACCCGCCTGTCGAGCCTCAAGGCGCAGGTCGAGGAGATCGCCGGGATGATCGACGAGGTCACCAGCCTCGACGAGGACCGGATCCTGCGCAGCATCCTGACGCTGATCAACGCGACGCTGCGGACCAACTACGCGGTCAGCGACGCCGAGGGCAACTCGCGCCAGTACCTGGCGTTGAAGCTGGACCCGCGTGCGGTGCCGGAGCTGCCGCAGCCGCGGCCCCGGTTCGAGATCTTCGTGTACTCGCCGCGGGTGGAGGGCGTGCACCTGCGGTTCGGGTCGGTGGCGCGCGGTGGCCTCAGGTGGTCCGACCGCCGCGAGGACTTCCGCACCGAGATCCTCGGCCTGGTCAAGGCGCAGGCGGTGAAGAACGCCGTGATCGTGCCGGTCGGCGCGAAGGGCGGGTTCGTGGTCAAACGGCCGCCGGCGCCGACCGGTGACCCCGGTCTGGACCGCCAGGCGCAGCTCAACGAGGGCATCGCCTGCTACCGGATGTTCATCTCCGGCCTGCTGGACCTGACCGACAACCTCGAAGCGGGCAAGACCATCCCCGCGCCGCAGGTGGTGCGCTACGACGGCGACGACAGCTACCTGGTGGTCGCGGCGGACAAGGGCACGGCGACGTTCTCCGACATCGCCAACGAGGTCGCGGGCGACTACGGCTTCTGGCTCGGCGACGCGTTCGCCTCCGGCGGTTCGGTCGGCTACGACCACAAGGCCATGGGCATCACCGCGCGCGGCGCGTGGGAGAGCGTGAAGCGCCACTTCCGCGAGCTCGGCGTGGACACGCAGACCGAGGACTTCACGGTCGTCGGCATCGGTGACATGTCCGGTGACGTGTTCGGCAACGGCATGCTGCTGTCCGAGCACATCCGCCTGGTCGCCGCGTTCGACCACCGGCACATCTTCATCGACCCGAACCCGGACGCGGCCACGTCGTACGCCGAGCGGCGCCGCATGTTCGACCTGCCGCGGTCGTCGTGGGACGACTACGACCGGTCGCTGATCAGCAAGGGCGGCGGCATCTGGCCGCGGTCGGCGAAGTCGATCCCGCTGTCCGACGAGGTCGTCGCCGCGTTGAGCCTGCCGGAAGGCACCGCGAAGCTCTCGCCGTTCGAGCTGATGAAGGCGATCCTGCTGGCCGAGGTGGACCTGCTGTGGAACGGCGGCATCGGCACGTACGTCAAGGCGTCCACCGAGTCGCACGCCGAGGTCGGCGACAAGGCCAACGACTCGCTCCGCGTGAACGGCGCCGACCTGCGGGTGAAGGTCGTCGGCGAGGGTGGCAACCTCGGCCTGACCCAGCGCGGCCGGATCGAGTTCGACCGGCTCGGCCGCGGCGGCGAAGGCGGCAAGGTCAACACCGACGCGCTGGACAACTCCGCCGGTGTGGACTGCTCCGACCACGAGGTCAACATCAAGATCATGCTCGACCACCTGCTCACGGGCGGGCAGCTGACCGGGGCGCAGCGCAACGAGCTGCTGGCCGAGATGACCGACGAGGTCTCCGGCCTGGTACTGGCCGACAACTACCGGCAGAACGCGATGATGGGCGTCAGCCGGGCGCACGCCAAGCCGATGCTGTCGGTGCACGCCCGCCTGGTCGCCGCGCTGGACCTGGACCGCGAGCTGGAGGCGTTGCCGACCAAGCAGAAGTTCCGCGAGATGGAGAAGATCGGCCAGGGCCTGACCTCTCCCGAGCTGGCGACGCTGCTCGCGCACGTCAAGCTGAACCTCAAGGAGCAGCTGCTGGCCAGCGAACTGCCCAGCCAGGGCGTGTTCGCCGCGCGGCTGCCGGAGTACTTCCCGAGCCAGCTGCGGGAGCGGTTCGGCGACGCGATCGCCGCGCACCCGCTCAGCCGGGAGATCACCACGACGTTGCTGGCCAACGAGGTCATCGACGGGGCGGGCATCACGTACCCGTTCCGGCTGGCCGAGGAGATCAACGCGTCGGCGACCGACGCGGTGCGCGCGTTCGCGGTCGTGACGAAGGTCTACGACCTGCCGGAGATCTGGCGGGAGATCGACGCGCTGGACAACCGGGTGCCGACCGAGATCGCCGACCACATGGTCCTGGAGACCCGGCGGCTGCTGGACCGCGCGTCGCGCTGGTTGCTGTCCAACCGGCCGCAGCCGCTCGCGGTCGGCGCGGAGATCAACCGGTTCGCCAAGGTCGTCAGGGTGATCGCGCCCAAAGTCGGTGACCTGCTGCGCGGCGAGGCCAAGCAGACGGTCGAGCGTGACACGGCGTGGCTGGTCGACAACGGTGTGCCGGAGGCGCTGGCCAGGCGGATCGCGGCGCTGCTGGACGCGTACGGCCTGCTGGACGTGATCGAGGTGGCCGAGCTCGCCGAACGCGAGGCCGGTCTGGACATGGAACGCAGCCCGCTGGAGACCGCGGAGCTGTACTACGCCATGGCCGACCACCTCAACGTGGACCAAGTGCTGACGTTCATCAGTGGCCTGGAGCGGGGCAACCGCTGGCATGCTTTGGCACGGCTGTCGTTGCGTGACGACGTGTACTCGTCGTTGCGGTCGATCACGCTGGACGCGTTGCAGCACAGCGACCCCGGTCAGAGTGCGCAGCAGAAGATCGAGAACTGGGAGAAGGCGAACGCGTCGCGGCTGGCGCGCGCCCGCACAGCGCTCGACGAGCTGCGGCAGTCCGCCGCGCGGATGGACCTCGCCATGTTGTCCGTGGCGGCACGCCAGATCCGCAGCATGATCCGCTGATACAGCAGGGAGGTTCGCGGTGGGCGTCTTCTACGCGACAGTGTGGCCGCGCTGGTCCGACATGGATTCGTACCGGCACGTCAACCACGCGCAGACGATCACGCTGCTCGAGGAGGCACGGCTGCAGCTGTTGTACGGCGAAGGCGCCCGGCACGGCGCGGACCTGGTGGACGGCGGCCTGGTGGTCGCCCGGCTGGAAGCGGTGTACCAGGCGCCGCTTTTCGTCAACGGCAACCCGTTCCGGGTGGGCATGTCGATCAGCCGGTTGCGGGTCGCCGACTTCACCATCCACCAGGAAGTCCACTGTGGACCTTCGGAGGGTGACAGGGTGGGCGTCGTCGCGGACGTCACGCTGGCACCGTACGATCTGGAGAACGAGCGGCCGAGGCGGTTGACCACGGCGGAACGTGACTTCTTGGCAAGCTGGCGGTCCGGGGGCGACGAGGGTGTCTGAGCTGATCTTCGCTGATTCGCACGAGCGGGACGACCTGGGCGCGTTCGTCGCCAGGGCCGTCCGGCTCGACGGCGACTCGGTGGTCCGGCTCAAAGCCCGTACCAGCGCCAACACCGGCGAGGACCTGATCGACGCGTGGGTGGCGACCCCGTTCGACGTGCTCGCCACCCGTACCGTGCGCGGTTCGATGCAGCCGGCCGACGTGACGGTGTCGGCCAACGAGCTGCTCGCGGGCCTGGCGATCGTGCGCGGCGAGACGGTCGACCCGGGCTTGCCGCGTGACCTGCTGTGGCGGTCCGCGCTGCCACCCGGCCAGGGCTGGCAGATCATCGACCAGCTGCCCGCCGAGGTCGTGTCGTCGCTGGCCGACAAAGGCCTCACGGTCGCGCGGGAGAACCCCGGCCCGCACGGCACGCCGCCCGCGTCACTGCTCGACCAGACGGTGCTCACGGTCAGCAGCGACGGCATGGAGATCAAAGTGCCGCTGCGCTGCCTGTTCGCGATGTCCGGCATGGGGTTCCTCGGCAACGAGGGCCCGGACGAGCAGGTGCGGGTGACCGCGACGGACTCGTGGCTGCGCATCGACGCCCGGTTCGGCGCAGTGGTACGGCGCAGGCACGCTCTGTTGCCGCTGCTGGTCTGACACCGTTCGTTCGATACTCGTAAGGAGCAATCGGGCGGCTGGCAGGGCATGCTGTGTGGCATGACCGAGAAACCAGCGGCCGGGAAACCGGACGAGCCCGATCCGGCGAAGCAGTGGCTGGCTGAGACGTTCCCCGACCCGGAGCCGTGGCCGGAACCCCGCGCCCACGACCCGGCACACGACCAGCCGTCCGTCCAGCAGCTCAAACACACCCGGCTCGGTGACGGCCTGCGCGGCGCGGCGACGCTCGCGGCGGGCCTGTACGTCTACGACGCGCTGACCGACGACTCGGGCGACGCCGGAGCCACCGACCTGGGCGGCGACTTCAGCGCGGGATCCTGACAGCCGGTCAGACCAGCCAGACCGCCGCGTCCGGGGGGAGCTGGCCGTCCACGAGCGGGAGGCTGGCCAGCAGCACCTCGCCCGGCGGCACCGGGACGGGCGCGGGCGACGTGTTCAACGCGCAGATCAGCCCGCCGCCTTTGCGGCGGAACGCGAAACACCCGGCCGGGGCGCCGTACCACTCGATCTCGGTCCCGGCGAACGCCGGATGCGTCTTGCGGATCTCGATGCCGTGCCGGTACAGCGACAGCGTGGAGTCCTCGTCCTCGAGCTGCGCCTCCACCGTCAGCGGCGCCCACTCCAGCGGCATCGGCAGCCACGTGTCGGCGGTCGTGGAGAACCCGTACGGCGGCTCAGATCCCTCCCAGGGAACGGGAATCCGGCTGCCGTCACGGCCGCGCTGCGTGTGCCCCGACCGCTTCCAGATCGGGTCCTGCAACGCCCACTCCGGCAGTTCGACAGTCGCCAGGCCCAGTTCCTCGCCGTTGTACAAGTACACGGACCCTGGCAGCGCCAGCTCGACCATCGTCATCGCGCGTGCACGGCGCACGCCGAGTTCCCCGTCGCCGTATCGCGTCACGTGCCGTACGACGTCATGGTTGGACAGTGTCCACGTGGGCGTGCTGTCCCCGGCCGCCCGCAAGGAGCCCTCGATGGCCGTGCGGACCGCGTCGGCGTCGAAGTCCGCGCCCACGAGCCTGAAGTTGAAGCCGAGGTGCAGTTCGTCCGGGCGCACGTACCGGGCGAACCGGTCGTCGCCTTTCACCCAGATCTCGCCGACCGCCATGGTGTCCGGGTAGCCGTCGAGCACCTTGCGGATCATCCGGTGGATCTCGTGCACGCCCTCGTTGTCGAACCTCGGGTCCACGGCGTTGTCGTGCAGGATCCCGGATCCCTGCGCGATCACCGACGGATCCATGTCCGGCAACGACTCCGGCTTGGCCATGCCGTGCGCCACGTCGATGCGGAACCCGTCGACACCGCGGTCGAGCCAGAACCGCAGCGTGCGCTCCAGGTCGGCGGCCACTTCCGGGTTGGCCCAGTTCAGATCCGGCTGTTCGGGCGCGAACAGGTGCAGGTACCAGTCGCCGTCGGGCAACTGGGTCCACGCGGGCCCGCCGAAGATGCTCGTCCAGTTGTTGGGCGGGTACGCCCCCTGCCGGAACCAGTAGCGGTCGCGTTCCGGCGAACCAGGTCCTGCCCGCACCGCCTCGGCGAACCAGGGGTGCTGGTCGCTGGTGTGGTTGGGCACCAGGTCGATCGTCACCCGGATGCCGCGCTCGTGTGCCTCCGCGACCAGCAGGTCGAACTTCTGCAGGTCCCCGAAGACCGGGTCGACGTCACGCGGGTCGGCGACGTCGTAACCGTGGTCGGCCATCGGGGAGGTGTAGAACGGCGTCAGCCACAGGGCGTCGACGCCGAGCAGTTCCAGATAGCCCAGCCGAGACCGGATCCCGTCGAGGTCACCGACCCCGTCGCCGTCCGAGTCGGCGAAGGATCTGACGTAGACCTGGTAGAAAACCGCGTTCTGCCACCAAGGTCCGTCGGCGTGTGTTGGCACGGTGGGTAATCCTGCCATCGTGGAGGGCTGGTTCGAGGAGGAAAAGCGCTAACTGTTCGGCAAGATCACTCAGGTCCAGCTGTTGAGCAGGCTGTTCGCCGCCATCTCGAGGTAGTTCCACAACTGTGCCCGGTGTTCTTCCGACAGCCCGGCCTCGTCGACCGCGATCCGCATGCATCTCAGCCATGCGTCGCGCTGGATCGGCCCGACCTGGAACGGTGCGTGCCGCATCCGCAACCGAGGGTGACCGCGGTTGTCGGAGTACGTGTGCGGACCGCCCCAGTACTGCATCAGGAACAGCCGCAACCGCTCCTCGGCCGGGCCGAGGTCCTCCTCCGGGTACATCGGTCGGAGGATCTCGTCCTTGGCTACCTCGGCGTAGAACCTCGCGACGATCCGGTGGAACGTCTCTTCGCCGCCGACGGCCTGGTAGAAACTCTGCGCCTGCGTCACAACACCATTGTCCTACTTCTGCTGGCCGTAGAGACGGCCGAGGGGCGGTTCGATGCCTGCTTCCTCCAGCGCCGGGATGATGCGCGCGCGCAACGCGCGCTGCACAGCCCACTGCCTGCCCGCGCGGACCTTCACCGTCAGCCGTACGGTGATGCTCTCCGGTGTGACTTTGTCCACACCCAGCAGCTCTGGTGGCTCCAGCACGTCCTCGGACACCGGCGCGACCGCGACCTCGTCGGTCATGATGCGCCTGATCACCTCGGTCGCGGACTCGATGTCCGCGCTGTAGGCCAGCGGGATGTCCACCACGGCGACCGCGAAACCCTGGCTGGAGTTTCCGACCCGGAGGATCTCGCCGTTGCGCACGTACCAGACCGTGCCGTTCACGTCGCGCAGCGTGGTGACGCGCAGCCCGACGGATTCGATGGTCCCCGTCGCGGGGCCCACGTCGACGATGTCGCCGACGCCGTACTGGTCCTCCAGCATCATGAACACGCCGGACAGGAAGTCCTTGACCAGGTTCTGCGCGCCGAACCCGATCGCGACACCGACGATCCCGGCCGAGGCGATGATCGGCCCGAGGTCGATCCCGATCTCACCGAGGATCAGGATGAACGCCAGGCCGTAGACCAGGAACGAGACCAGCGACTTCATCACCGAGCCGATGGTCTGCGCGCGCTGCTGGCGCCGCTCGGAGACCAGCGCGCCGACGGCCTGCGGGGCCCGTTCCTTGAGCGGCCGCAGGAGCCGGGGGGTCTTGCCGTTGCTGGCGCCCTTGGCGAGCCGGTCGATGGTGCGCCGGGCCATGAAGCGGATGACGAACGCCACCACCAGGATGATGAGGATCCGCAGCGGCGCGTTGGCCAGCCAGTGCACCGCCCCCGCCACCCAGGAGTTGTCGGTCATCTGGAACACCGCCTTGCACAGTGTTCCGTCCTCTTTCACACAGGTGGGGGGCTCGAGACCTAGGGGATTCATCGATCCGATCTTGCGGTGGGGGACTGGGGCTTGCGCCAGGCTAAAGCGCGGGCGTTCAGCACCCGTTCACGGGGGTTTTGACGATTCGGGACGTGACACGTATGGCAACACACGTGCGCGAGGGGTGTGGTTTGTGGTCGACTATGGCCTGCACCCCGGTGGAGGTGGTCGCGTGCTCGACCGAAAACCGACTCCGATCAGCGGCGCGAAACCCGGTGCAACCGGCACCGTGAACGCGTCGCTGACAACGCTGCACCCGCAACTGCCAGTGGCGGAGCAGCGCACGGCGTCGACCGTATCGACGGGACCGCCTGCGTTCCCGGAACCCATGGCGGCGCCGGTGGCGCCGTGGGGCCGGCGCAGAGTCCTGTTACTCAACGCCACGTTCGAACCACTCACCGCGTTGCCGCTGCGGCGAGCAGTCGTACTGGTGGTCTGTGGCAAAGCTGAGGTCGTGCACGGCGATCCGACCGGAATCGTGATGCATTCCGCCACGTCGGGCGTGGAGATCCCGTCGGTGATCAGGCTGAGCAACTACGTGCGCGTGCCCTACAGGGGGCGTGTGCCGTTGACTCGCGCCGGCTTGATGCACCGTGACCGCTACAGATGCGCTTACTGCGGCGGTCGGGCGGAAACTATAGATCACGTCGTGCCGCGCAGCCGCGGGGGTCCCCACACGTGGCAGAACTGTGTGGCCAGCTGCGCGAGGTGCAACCACAAGAAGGCGGACAAGCTGCTGAGCGAGCTGGGCTGGCGGCTGAGGGTCGTGCCCGCGGCGCCACGCGGGCCGCACTGGCGCCTGCTCGCTGGAGTAGCCGACGCCGATCCGCTCTGGCTGCCCTACCTGGGCGAGCCGGCCGCCTGACCCTTCCTGGCAGACGCTCAGGGGGTGACGCGAGTACCCGCGGTGACACGAGTCCCGCGGGTGACGCGGGTGCCCCTCGTGACGCGGGTGCCACGGGTGACGCGCGTCCCGGAGGTCACGCGAGTGCCTTCGCGAGTGACGCGGGTACCGGCGGTGACGCGGGTTCCTTCACGGGTGACCCGGGTGCCCTCACGGGTCACGCGGGTACCGGCCGTCACGCGGGTGCCTTCTTCGCAAGTGACGCGGGTACCGGCGGTGACACGGGTACCTTCACGCGTCACGCGGGTTCCTTCACGGGTGACACGCGTACCCGACGTGACCCTGGTGCCGCGGGTCACACGAGTACCCCTGGTGACGCGTGTGCCGCAGG
Organism: Kibdelosporangium phytohabitans; assembly: GCF_001302585.1. GTDB lineage: Bacteria > Actinomycetota > Actinomycetes > Mycobacteriales > Pseudonocardiaceae > Kibdelosporangium > Kibdelosporangium phytohabitans. The sequence continues at coordinate 2,491,345 of NZ_CP012752.1, forward strand.
TCACGCGCGTACCTTCCTCAATAGCCGTGACCCGTGTTCCGCGGGTGACGCGAGTGCCACGAGTGACGCGCGTGCCGGCGGTAACTCGGGTTCCCTCGGCGTACCCATCACACAATGCAGCGAACAGAGCGTCGACGGTCGCCTGATTGGGGGTCGTCATCGTGGTCATGTCGGGGCCTCCTCGTGACTCAAACGTGAGAAGTAGTGCTTCGGGCGGGTCCGCAAGGTCCGTACAGGTGAAAGTTATGGGGGTTCGGCAAAACCCGCAAGCCGTCAAGAAGGTCCAACCGTTCGGTTTGGGATCGATACGTCCGTTCGCCGCTGACTGCTCATCCGGGTGCGGGACACGGGTGGCAGGCACATGGCTCATACGGGTTACCAGAACCGCAGGACAACAAACTGTCCGGAGTCGGAACACTCCCACTGAGTGACACGCCCACTTGGGCGTTCGCGGGGTCAACTCTCCCAAGTGGAGGGGTGTCGGCTACCGTTGACGGGTGAGCCCGGTCGAGACAATTCTCGTCTTCGTAGTGATCCCGGCGGCCATCTACGGCGTCGTGGCGTTGCTGACGCTGCGCGAGCGTGCCGCCAAGACCCCGAGGTACCGGCCAGGGCAGGACTGGGACTACCCGCCTGTCTGGTGGACCGCCAACCCCGCGGGGGTGGCGCAGCCGGCGCACTCGACGGATGAAGACTCCGCGCAGTCGGCGCGGACCGCTTGGGGAGGTGCCCGTGGCAGCTGGTGAGGTCGTCAAGGCCGGCCCGGCCGTCATCGACGAGTCGCAGCTTCCGGAAGGCACGGTCGTCACGAACACCGGACGGCTGTCCATCGCGCGGCCCTACGAGGAGGCCACGCCTCCGTTGCCGTTCACGCCCGTGCAGCTGTCCCGGTTGGACGAGGCGCTGACGCTGGCGTCCCGCGCGGCGAAGCTGGCCTTCAGCGTCTACCTGGGACCGCTCGGCGACGGCGCCACGCCCGACACCAGGGCGGAAGCCGAGCGCATGCACGCGACCAGCGGCGACGTGAGCAACTCCGTGCTGATCGCGGTGTCGCCCGGGCAGCGCGTGGTCGAACTCGTCACCGGTGAGGAAGCCTCCCGCCGCCTGCCCGACCGCGGCCTCAAACTGGTCGTGATGGCGCTGGTCGCGTCCTTCAAGGAAGGCGACCTGGTCGGCGGTCTCGTCAGCGGCCTGCGGATGCTGGCCGACCAGGCAGGCACCCCAGTCCACCCCTCGTGAGTGGTTCGGCCGGTTCTAACCGGCCGAACCACTCACGACGTTTGCCAGCCGAACTGATGGTCTCGGGGGTGGTCCGGCCCTAACCGGACCACCCATTCATGAAGAGGCCTGCTGGTCGAACTCGCGAGCCGCGAGCGCCCGCACGATGCCTGCCCGGCCCTCGGAAACCAGGCGCCGCAACGCGGGCGGCCGCTCCTGCGCCAGCCACGCGTCCGCCACCTCGACCGTGCCGCGGTCCACGTGCCACGCCGGGAACAGGCCCAGCACGACCGGCTGCGCTCGCTCGCTGGACCGCCGCTCCCACACTCCCGCGACGTCCTCGAAGTACTTCTCCGCGTAGGACGCGATCAGCTTCTTCTGGCCCGGGTGGGAGAACCCGGCGATGATCGCCTCGTTGACGGCGTTCGGCAGTTCGTCGTCGTGCACGGCCCGCTGCCACGCCTCAGCTTTGGACTCGGCGTCCGGGCGCAACGCCAGCGCGCGTTCCGCGTGCCGCTTGCCCGTCGCGGTCGAGTCGCGCTCCAGTTCTGCCTCGACCTCGTCGGCCCCGGCGACGCCGTGCGCGACCAAAGTGGTCAGCAGCCGCCACCGCTGGTCGGTGTCCACGACCAGGCCGTCGAGCGGCGCCGAGCCGTCCAGCCAGCCACGGACCAGCGCGACCTTCTCGTCGTCGAGGACGGACGAAGCCAGCGCCGAGACGAACCCGAGCTGGTGGTCCGAACCGGGGGCCGCGGCGAGCACGAGTTCGACCAGCCGGTCGGTGAACAACCGCCAGCCCTCCGGCGCCCACGCCGGGTCGGCGTACGAGGACAACGCGGTCTGCGCCTGCAGCAGCAGCCGCTGCACGACACCGATCTCGGTCTCCGCGGCCACGCCGCTGATCACCAGCGACACGAAGTCACGGGCCTTGAGCTCGGCCTCGCGCGTCATCTCCCACGCGGCCGACCAGCACAGCGTGCGCGGCAGCGGCTCGGCGATGTCGGAGATCCGGTCGATCAGGGTTTCCAGCGAGCTGGGGTCCAGCCGCATCGTGCAGTAGCTCAGGTCGTCGTCGTTGACCAGCACCAGCTTGCCGCGCGGCACACCGGTCAGCTCGGGGATCGCGGTGCGCTGACCGTCCACATCGGCTTCCACGCGGTGTGTGCGCACGAGTTTGCCGTCCACGTCGTCGTACACGCCGACCGCGACCCGGTGCGTCCGCAGTTCACCCGCGCCCGGCTTCGCGCCGCCCTGCGTCACGGCGAACTCGGTGAACTTGCCGTCCGCGTCCACCTTGAACGACGGGGTCAGCGAGTTCAGGCCGGTCGTCTCCAGCCACTGCGCGCTCCACCACGACAGGTCACGCCCGGACGCCTCCTCCAGCGCGCCGAGCAGATCCGCCAGGGTCGCGTTGCCCCAGGCGTGCTTGGCGAAGTACACCCGCAGCCCGGACAGGAAGTTGTTCTCGCCCACGTAGGCGACGAGCTGCTTGAGCACCGACGCGCCCTTGGCGTACGTGATGCCGTCGAAGTTGACCTCGACCGCTTCCAGGTCCTGGATGTCCGCGGCCACCGGGTGCGTGGACGGCAGCTGGTCCTGGCGGTAGGCCCACGACTTCTCGATGTTGGCGAAGCTGGTCCACGCGTGCTTGTACTCGGTCGCCGACGCCTGCGCGAACACGCTGGCGAACGTGGCGAACGACTCGTTCAGCCACAGGTCGTCCCACCAGCGCATGGTCACCAGGTCGCCGAACCACATGTGCGCCATCTCGTGCAGCAGCGTCTCGTTGCGCCGCTCGTAGAGGTAGCGGGTGACGCGGCTGCGGAAGACGTAGTCCTCCAGGAAGGTCACGCAGCCCGCGTTCTCCATCGCGCCGGCGTTGAACTCCGGCACGAACGCCTGGTCGTACTTGCCGAACGGGTACCGGACGCCGAAGTTCTTGTGGTAGAAGGCGAAACCCTGCTTGGTCTCCTCGAACAGCCGCTCGGTGTCCAGGTGCTCGGCCAGCGAGGCGCGGCAGTACAGGCCGAGCGGGATGTCCTCCTCGCCCGGTTCGCTGTACACGTCGCGCCATTCCGCGTACGGGCCCGCGACGATCGCCACCAGGTAGGTCGACATCGGCTTGGTGGTCTCGAAGACCCGGGTCACCGCGCCGGAGCCGGTCGGGGACTGCGAGGCGATCGCGGAGTTCGACACGACCTTCCAGTCCGACGGCGCGGTCACCGTCAGCTGGTACGTGGACTTCAGGTCCGGCTGGTCGAAGCACGTGAACACGCGCTTGGCGTCCGCGGTCTCGAACTGCGTGTACAGGTAGACGCCGTTGTCGACCGGGTCGACGAACCGGTGCAGGCCCTCGCCGGAGTTCATGTAGCGGCAGGTCGCCTCGACCACGAGCTCGTTGGTCCCGGCCAGGTCCGGCAGCGTGATCCCGTCGTCCTCGCGGTAGCCGGACACGTCCAGCTCCACTCCGTTGAGTGTGGCGCGCGTCACCGACTCGGCGACGATGTCGATCCACGACCCGGCGCCGGTCTCGCGGCTGCGGAACCTGACGGTGGTGCGTGAGGTGAAGGTGCCCTCGCCAGGCTGGCCCGCGCCGTCGGTCAGGTCCAGCGCTATCGCGTAGGAGTCGACCTCGAGCAGCTCGGCGCGCTGCTGGGCTTGGGTTCTGGTCAGGTTGGGGGCGGCCACTGATCACCTCAGGTTCGACGGGAAGTTGACAACGGTATCCAATCACGCCCGTCGGGAAGATGTTGACGGCCGATCCGGTTGTGCAGGTCATGAGCGCTGACCAGAAGACCGCGACGAAGGTCGACTTCTACTTCGACCCGGTGTGCCCGTTCGCGTGGATCTCCTCCCGCTGGATCCTCGAGGTGGAGAAGCACCGCGAGATCGACCTGAGGTTCCGGGTGATGAGCCTCTCAGTCCTCAACGACGGCCGCGACCTGCCCGAGGACTACCGCAAGCTGCTGGACAACGCGTGGGGCCCGGTCCGCGTGGCCATCGCGGCGGCGCAGGCCAAGGGCGAGGATGTGCTGCGCGACCTGTACACCGCGCTGGGCACCAGGTTCCACAACGAGGGCCGCAAGGACTACGACGCGGTCATCGCCGAGGCGCTGGCCGAGGTGGGTCTGCCCGCGGAGCTCGCCGAGGCGGCCGGCTCCACCGACTACGACGAGGCGCTCCGCAAGAGCCACCACGAGGGCATGGACCCGGTCGGCATGGACGTGGGCACCCCGACCATCCACATCGACGGTGTCGCGTTCTTCGGACCGGTGCTCACCAGCATCCCGCGTGGCCAGCAGGCGCTCGACGTCTTCGACGGGGCCCGGCTGCTCGCGAGCTACCCGGACTTCTACGAACTCAAGCGCACTCGCTCGGGTGAGCTGAACTTCAACTGAGTTACCGGCGAGTTACCCGGCGTTCTAAGGTCGGTGGTGTCCGCGCGAACAAGTCCCGGCACCACCGACCTTGAGGGAGCAACCCATGGCGGCCCCAGTCACCACCCGCACCGGTCACGTGATCGACGGCCAGCAGCTGGACGGCGGGCCGGACACGATCGACGTGGTGAACCCCGCGACGGACGAGGTGATCGCCGCCGTCCCCGCAGGCACCGCCGCCGACGTGGACGCTGCCGTGCGGGCGGCGTCCCGCGCGTTCACCGGCTGGTCGCGGACATCGGTCGAGGATCGGGTGGCGTTGCTGCGGCGGATCGGCACCGAGCTCGGCGCGCGGCGCGACGAGATGGCCGCGACGATCACCGCCGAGATGGGCTCGCCGCTGTCGTTCTCGGTGAACGTGCAGGCATCGCTGCCGATCGCGGTCACCAACAGCGTCGCCGACCTGCTGGACGGCGGTTTCGCGTTCAGCGAGGAGATCGGCAACTCGCTCGTGCTGCGCGAACCGATCGGTGTCGTCGGCTGCATCACGCCGTGGAACTACCCGCTGCACCAGATCGTGGCCAAGATCGTCCCGGCGCTGGCGGCGGGCAACACGGTCGTGCTGAAGCCCAGTGAGATCTGCCCGTTGACCGCAGGCCTGTTCATGGCCGTGCTCGAGTCGGCGGGTGTGCCCGCCGGTGTGGTGAACCTGGTGCACGGCACCGGCCCGGTCGTCGGCGAGGCGATCGCGGCGCACCCCGGCGTCGACATGGTGTCGTTCACCGGCTCGACCCGGGCGGGCAAGCTCGTCACGACCGCCGCCGCGGGCACCGTCAAGCGCGTGTCTCTGGAACTGGGTGGCAAGTCCGCCAACGTGATCCTGGACGACGCGGACCTGGGCGCGGCCGTGAAGAAGGGCATCGCGAACGCGTACATCAACGGCGGCCAGACGTGCACCGCCTGGACGCGCATGCTCGTGCCCGCGGACAAGCACGACGAGATCGTCGAGCTGGCCGCCGCGGCAGCCGCCAAGTACACCGTCGGTGACCCGAACGAGGACAGCACCCGCATCGGGCCGATGTCCTCCAGCGCGCAACGCAACCGTGTCCTCGGCTACATCACCAAGGGCATCGAGGAAGGCGCGACGGTCGCGTTCGGCGGCGAGGACGTGTCCGGGCTGCCGCCGAAGGGCGCGTACGTGCCGCCGACGGTGTTCGCCGACGTGCGCCCGGACATGACCATCGCGCAGGAGGAGATCTTCGGCCCGGTGTTGTCGGTGCTGCCGTACCGCGACGAGGACGAAGCCGTCGAGATCGCCAACTCGACCGTGTACGGCCTGTCCGGCTCGGTGTTCTCCGGCGACCCGGCGCGCGGCCTGGCGGTGGCCAAGCGGATGCGCACCGGCCAGGTCAGCATCAACGGCGGCTCGTTCAACCCGCTGGCCCCGTTCGGCGGCTACCGGCAGTCCGGCAACGGCCGTGAGCTCGGCAAGTACGGCATCGAGGAGTTCACCGAGCTGAAGGCCATCCAGCGATGAGGACTTCCCGCTGCCCGGCGACGAACTTCGCGTCGACCGGGTCGCCGTGCCCGGGGACCACGGCGACGGGATCCAGTGCCAGCAACGCTTCCAGCGCCGCGGGCCACCGGGTCACGTCGCCGTCCCCGAACGAGTCGCCGATGTAGTGCGGGTGCTCGACCAGGTCGCCCGCGAACACCGTCCGCGTGTCCGGGACCTCGATCACGGTGTCGCAGAACGAATGCGCCGGGCCGAAGTGACGGAGTACGACCTTGCGCCCACCGAGCTCGATCCCGGCTTCGCGGGCGAAGGTCCTCGTCGGCGTGACGAGCTCGGACTCCGCGATCGCGGTGGCGAGTCCGGGCTTCCCGTCGTCGCGATAACGCTGGGCCCAGGTCGTGCGCTCCCCGGGATCGAACCGGAAGTTCTCGTTCGCCCACACCTCGCACGGCAGCAACGGGCCGGTGCCGTACCAGTGGTCGAAGTGGTTGTGCGTGTACACGACCTGCCACGGCTTCGGCGTGACCTGCCTGATCGCGCGGGCAAGCGCGGCGCCTTGGACGTGGTCGCCGGGGGTGTCGACCACCAGGCACTCGTCGTCGCCGACCACCAGACCCGTGGTCAGGTCGAGCTCCTCGTGCCGGATCGCGAAGACCCCGGCGGCGACCTCGATCACTGGAACACGCCGCTCACCAGGGTCGGCGTGGCCTTGCTGACGTTGACCTGGCCTGCCAGCGCGATGTCCTCCGACAGCCCCTTGTCGCCCAGTTCCAGGCCGGAACCGCAGCCGCCCAGCAACTCCGCCAGGTACGGCTCGGCCGTGCGGTACGAGGTCGCGGCGAACGCGGCCTCCGGCGAGGCCGGGCTGTAGCCCTCGGCCAGCAACGCCGACACGATCGCACCCGCGCCGATGTAGTCCTCCAACGCCACCCGCAGCGGACCGGACTTCCCCCGCTCGTGCATGCTCACGCCCCACTGCTCACCCGCCGGGATCACCCCGATCGGGCCGCGGTCAGCGAGGTCGATCGCCTTGTCGGCGACCGCGGCGGCGTTGCGCAGACACCCCGCCATCACCGTGGTCCGCTGCGCGGCCCGCTCGCAGAGCCTGCCGCCGTTGGGGGAGGTGAAGGCGATCTCGGTGCCCGCTTGGACGGACTTGAGGTCACTTGGACGCCGCAGACCGGTCGTCTCCGCCGACGGCGCCCGCAGCGCCAGCCGCGCGCCCTGCCCCACGATCAGATCGACCGAGGTCGTGAAGCTCAACACATCCACGACGATCAGTACCGTGCAGTGCTGGGCCAGCGCGTCCACGCCTTCGATGCCCCATTCCAACCGTACGCCGAAGCCGTCCTGAGTGAACATGCCCCAAGCCTGCCACGCCCTGTCCATGGCACACTTCGGCGCGTGCGTGTGTATCTGGGAAGTGACCATGCCGGTTACGAGCTGAAGTCGTATCTGGTCGACCACCTCAAGCAAGCCGGCCACGAGGTGATCGACGTGGGCCCGCATGCCTACGACGCGCAGGACGACTACCCGCCGTTCTGCATCGAGGCGGCGCGCCGCGTCGTCGGTGACGAGGGCAGCCTCGGCGTCGTGATCGGCGGCTCGGGCAACGGCGAGCAGATCGCGGCCAACAAGGTCGAGGGCTGCCGCGCCGCGCTGGCGTACACCGTGGAAACCGCGAAGCTGGGCCGTCAGCACAACAACGCCCAGATCGTCGCCGTGGGTGCGCGGATGCACACCCCCGAGGAGGCGGCCGGGATCGTGGACGCCTTCCTGGCGACGGACTTCGAGGGCGGCCGCCACCAGCGCCGGATCGAGCTGATCCTGGACTTCGAGCGCACGGGCAACCCGCCCGCGCTGCCGGAGTAGACTGCTTGGCAAATGCCTGAAGGTCATACGCTGCACCGGCACGCCCGGATGCACCACCGTCGCTATGCGGGTCACCCCGTCGCGGTGTCCAGCCCGCAGGGCCGGTTCGCCGCCCAGGCGTCCATATTGGACGGGCGGAAACTCGTGCGCGCGGAAGCGCATGGCAAGCACCTGTTCCACGTGTACGGGCCCGACGCGGTCGTGCACATCCACCTCGGCCTGCTCGGCATCTTCGGCGAGCACAAGCTGCCGCTCGCCGAGCCGGTCGGGCAGGTCAGGATGCGCGTGGTCGGGCGTACACATTGGACAGACCTGCGCGGCCCGAACGCGTGTGAGCTCTGGACGCAGGACCAGGTGACGGCGTTGCGCGCACGGCTGGGCCCCGACCCGCTGCGCCGCGACGCCGACCCGGACAAAGCATGGCAGCGGATCTCCCGCTCCCGCGTGTCGCTGGCGGCGCTGCTGATGGACCAGGCCGTGATCGCCGGAGTCGGCAACGTCTACCGCGCCGAAGTCCTGTTCCGGCACGGCATCCCGCCGCTGCTGCCAGGCAGGCAGCTCGACCAGACGCTGTACAAGGAGATCTGGGACGACCTGGTCGACCTGATGAACCACGGCGTGAAGGCGGGCCAGATCGACACGGTCCGGCCCGAGCACATGCCCGAGGTGATGGGCCGCGAGCCACGCAAGGACGCGCACGGCGGCGAGGTCTACGTCTACCGCCGCGACGGCCTGCCCTGCTACGTCTGCGCGACCCCGGTGGCCAAGGCCGAACTGGCCGGGCGCAACCTGTTCTGGTGCCCCACCTGCCAACCGGAGTAACGCTTTTCGGCTGAACAGCGCCGTTGGCGCCGGTCCGGCGCGGGTATCCGACCAGCATGGTCCGTGTCGTGTTGCTTGCCCTGCTGTTGTCGAGCTGCGCCGCCTTACCCGGCCAGACCGGGACCGGGCAGAGCGTCCCGGTGCAGACGATTCCCGCCGGCACGCCGGACGCCGCGACCGCCAAGGCGAAACTCGCGGCGCTGGTCGTCCAGGCGCCCGCGTCGCTCAGCGGCTACGAACGTTCCTGCGACAAAGGTGAGACCTGCGTGTTCGGGCAACCGTGGCTGGACGTCGACGGCGACGGGTGCGACCAGCGAAGCCAGGTCCTCGCCCGTGACCTGGCGGACGTGGTGAAGAAGGAAGGCCGCTGCGCGGTCACGTCAGGCTCGTTGAAGGACCCGTACACCGGGGAAACGATCACCAGCGTGTCCAAGATCCAGATCGACCACGTGGTGCCGCTGGCGGAGATGTGGCGCTCGGGCGCGGCGGGCTGGGACGTCAACCGCCGGGCCACCGCCGCCAACGACCTTCGCAACCTCCTTGCCGTGCAAGGGAAAGTCAACCAGTCGAAGGGCGACAAGACGCCGGACAAGTGGATGCCGCCCAACACGGGTTACGCCTGCTCGTACGCCCGGATCTACGTCGGCGTCAAAGCCGGCTACGCGCTGACCACGACGGCCAGCGAACGCACCGCCCTGGAACGCGCCCTCACGAGCTGCACATGAGAACAGCGGGCGGCCCGTCGCCGGGCCGCCCGCTGTCGTGGTGCTACGGGTCAGAAGTCCCCGCCGCCGAAGTCACCCCAGTCGCCGCCGCCCATGTCCCCGCCGTCCCCGCCGCCCATGTCGGCCGCGGCTTCGGCCTGCCCGGCGTCGTACCCGGCCTCCCACGCCGCTGCGTCCGGGATGCCGGCCATGCCGGAGAACATCGCGTCGAACAGCAGGAACGTACCGACACCCCAGGCACCGGCAACGAGCGCGGGCTTCCACCACGGCTCGCTGTACCAGCCCTGCGGCACCGGACGGCCCGCGACGCGGCCACCGGGGTAGTAGTACGGCGTACCGTCGCCCGGCCGTGCCGACGCCGCGTACTCGTGGCCCTCGACGTTGACCCGGCGGTCGTCGGTCACGCGACCGGCCTCGGCCTGGTCGCGGTCCTCCGGCAGCGCGGGGCCCGGGTCCAGGCCCATCGCCTCACGCGCGGCCCGCACGTAGTACAGGCCTTCCATCGCCGTCTTGGTCACCAGCTTGGCCTGCTCGGCCGTCTGCACCTGGTCCATCTGCGACCCGGCCGCGGTGTAGCGCTCGGACGCGTCGGCGAGCGCCTGCTTGGACGCCTCGTCGGTGCCGACCAGGTTCATCACCTGGCCGCCGAGCCGCTCGACCCAGCGCCGCGCGTCGGCCTTGGCGTTGTCCAGCTCGTTGCGCCGGGCTGTCGCTCTCTTGTTGGCGGCGATGAAGATCAGCCCACCCACCACGACAATCAAGACAATCACCACGATGGCCGTGCCCACGACGCCTCCACTCGAGCGCTTTGATGTCCTCAATGTGGACAACGCCGAACGCTACCGTCTCGGTTCCCGGGTTGTGGGTCAGAACACCTCGGGGCAAAACGGTTGATCATCTGCGAGAAAGGCCCGAGAAGCCGGAATCAGTGTTCCCGGCGTGACCTCACGCACACGCCCCGCGGCCGCCAGCTCGGTCAGCCGGACGCCGCCCAGGTACGCCGCGCCGAGCGCAGCGACGTCCGCGACCAGGTCCGGTTCGGCGTCGGTCCGCTCGGCCGTCGCGGTGCCGGACGAGTCCACGACCAGCCGCCACCTGCCCTGATTCCACGGGCACAGCTCGTCGGACACCTCGATCACGGTGTCCAGCGGCGCCGAGTACCGGCGGTCGGCGAGCGCACGGTCCACGTCCACCAGCCGCACCCACAACGCGTCCCGCTGCTTGCGCACCACCTGACGCGCGTCGCCCAGCACGTGCAGCAAGGAATCGTCGAGCGCGAGCGGCACGTCGATCTCCGACATGAGATCGAAGTCCAGCAGGAAACGCCAGAGCGCCGCCGAGGCGACCGGGGTGGCCGCCGCGAACTCGAGGACGCTGAGTTCACCTTCCGGGCCGCGGTCGCCGTCTTTGCGCTTGGTCCGATAAATGACGTACCCATCCGGGTGAACCGCGAAAGCCAATGCCGACGCGCCGTCGCGGTGGTGCTCGGTGTCCCAGAGGTATCGCGTCCACTCCACGTCGTTGCGTGACAACCACCCAGTGCGCTGCGGCGCGATCCGGTCGTAGAGCGCGGCGACGAGCGGGACCGCCTGCTCGCGCGGCACGACCCGGACCCGTTCCTTGCCGACGTCCGTGCCAGGGCGGAACCGAAGGCCCTTCGGGATGCTCGCCTGCGAGTAGTACGACGCCACGCCGTAGCCGAAGCGGCTGTAGATCCCGCCTTCCGACGCCCACAACACGGCGACCGGCTCGAGACGTTTCTCGTGCAGCTCGTGCAGTTGCGCGCGCATCAGCTGCGTCATCGCGCCACGCCTGCGCTGGTCGACCTTGACCGTGACGGTGGTGACCGCCGCGAACGGCCGCAGTCCCACGCCGGGCATCGTCATCTGCCGGGTGAGCACAGCTGCCGTACCGATCACCTCGGCGCCGTCGAGCGCCATGTGCAGCCGGCCCGGGTCCCACTCGTGGCGGTACCACTCCTCGTCCCTGTCCTTGATGTCGTGGAGGAACGCGGACATGAACGCCGTGAACACGGCGTCGAAGTCGGCGTCGGTGGCGGTGCGGACGGTGAACTCTGCCATCCGAGCATTACTAACCGAACCCGCCAGACGTTGCCACTGAGTTTCCTGTGGACGTATGGTGTGCGCAATTTCCGGCGGACTGGGTGAATGACGTGGGGTGGGATCCATGCGCCTGGACACCCTGACCCTGGTGCGGGAGGCGCGCACCGCGGATTCGGCGAGCATCGGCGAGGTGCACGCCGAGGCCTGGCGTGTCGCGTACCGGGATCTGTTCGAGTCGAGGTTCCTGGCCGCGCAGGTGGAACTGCGCCGCGGCCAGTGGAAGGACATGCTGGCCGGCGGCGACCTGCCGGGCACGGTGCTGCTCGCCGAACGCGGCCACCGGGTGGCGGCGTTCAGCCACTTCGGCACGTCGGCCGAAGACGGAAAAGGTGAGATCTTCGCGTGTTACGCCCGGCCGTCGGCGTGGGGGACCGGTGTGGCGTCCACGCTGATGCAGCGGGTGCAGGAGGCGCTCGCCGAGGCACGGCACCGCGACATCAGGGCGTGGACGCTGTCCGGCGCGAACCGCTCACGGCACTTCTACCGCAAGGAGGGGTTCCGCGAATCGGGCCGCAGGCGGGAATGGGACTACGGGGACGGCAGGCCGGTGCTGGAACTGGAGTACGTCCGCAGCATCCGGCACCTGCGTCACTGAGGCTGGTCCAGAGCGGACAGTGCGCTGCGGACGTAGCCGGGGATCGGTTTCTTCTGGTTGGTGGCGGGGTCGATGAAGACGTGCCGGATCTCGCCCTCGGTGATCAGTTCGCCGCGGACACGGAACCTGGGCAGGATGACCATGCTCGTCGTGCCGAGGTGGTGGACTGGCATCTCGATGTCGACCTCGTCGTCGAACTGCGCGCTGCGCACGTACCGGAGCCGTGCCTCGGCGACCATCAGGTCGTCGCCCTTCTCGACCATCTCCGGGTAGCTGCACACGAGGGCACGCCACATCTCGGTCAGCGCGACGTCGTAGTAGAACATGTAGTGCCCGAAGAACAACACGCCCTGCTGATCGCACTCGCTGTAGCGAACCCTAATCCTGTGGACGAACATGACCCATTGTTGCGCACAGGTCAGGCGACGAGGGCGTAAGCCCGAACAGGGAACGTTCCCATCCCCTTGACGGCTGGCGGAGCGGCGTGGAACCGGAAACCACGCGGCGGCAACGCATCGAGACCGGTCATGTGCTCGACGACGGGGATACCCGCGGCCAGCAGCGCGGTGTGCGCGGGCCGCTTGCCGTCGGTGGTGTCGTCGACGTTCATGGAGTCGATGCCCACGACAGCGGCCTGCTGCTCCACGAGCCACCGCGCGGCGTCGTCGGTGAGGAACGGGTGCCGGCCGTTGACGTACTCGGCCGTGCCCCAATGCGAGTCCCAGCCGGTGTTGAACAGCACCGCCTTGCCGGTGACCTCGTAGGCCAGCAGCAGCTTGCGGTCGATCGCCCGCTGGCCGACGCGGACGACGATGCCGTCGACGTCGACAAGGCGGCCGAGGTCGAGCCGCGAAAGGTCCTGCCCGTCGCGGAACCGGTGCGCCGGACTGTCCACATAGGTACCGGCGTTGCCGACCATGCTGATCTTGCCGAGCTGGAACTCGGTGCCGGGGGAGTACGTGCCGCGCGAGTCGTCGGAGGACAGCCAGTCGCCGATCTCGGGGCCGGGAAGCCCGCTGTGGGTGGTCATGCCGTGCTCGATGACGTGGCTGAGGTCGAACAGGCGCTGCTCGGCGGCGGTGGTCTCGGTGCCGCGCGACCCCTTGTGCGGCTCCTGGATGAGGGACTTGCCGGAGATGTCGACGGAACCGACCATCAGCAGCCCGAGGTGCCGGACGAACAACTCGCCGAGAGCGGCGTCGTCGATGTCGCTGCCGGGGATGTCGAGCCGGAACTCCTGGGCCTGCAAGGCCCCGCCGTTGCTGAAGGTCACGTTCGCGTCGAACTGCACTCGCCATTGCGTCACAAGTCGATATTGTCACCTGATGCCGACTGCGTCTCAGGCAATGGAACCGTGGCACCGGCCGGTCACTGCTGGGCTGCGGTGAAGCCCAACCGGCCTTCCGCGCCCACCTGGAGCTGACGCTGGACAACGGAGCGGCGGCGGTGAGCGACCGAGGCATGCGCCGCGGCGTGAACGCCGACGCGATGGCGTTGTACATCTGGTAGCAGGCGCCCCGGAACCAACACCTGCGTCCGACAACCCGCGCCCTCGCCTCAGGCGGCACGGACAACGTGACAGTGCTGATCATCCTGTGGCGATGAAAACTGTCGGTACCCCATGCGAACCTCGAACCATGAGTTACGACCTGGCTGTCTGGGAAGGTGAACGCCCACCGAACGACAAGGCGGCAAACGAGACCTTCAAAGAGCTCTACGACCGCTACATCGGTGGGGAAGAAGAAAAAATCCCGCCGACGGAACGCATCGCGGCATACGTGGCGGCGCTGCTGGACCGCTGGTGTGACCTCTCAGAAGACGAGGACGACACCTCACCCTGGTCGACCAGCCCGTTGATCGGGGAGGCAGCAGGGGCACTGATCTACTTCCCGATGCGCTGGAGCATGGCGGCCGAAGCCTCGGACTACGCAGCGAACCTGGCGGCGTCGATGGGCCTGATCTGCTACGACCGGCAAGAAGAAAGACTCAGACCCTGAAACGCTCGCTCTCACTCCAGGCATCCCCGCACCTCCCAGCCCGAATCCCAAGAGCCGAAGCCGCCCGGGCAAGCGTTCCAGTCACGAACTCCAGCCAACCACAGCAGGGGAAGTGTCTCCTGCGCTCTTGAATTTGGTCGCGGTTCGACAAAGAATCGGTCGTGAGACAATTGGTATGTGGCTGACCTGGTGTTGACGGCTGAACGACGTGACGAGCTAGCAGCGCTGCTGGATGACGAGCATCGGCTGCGCGACGAGTATCCGAAGGTGGCCGAATACCTCGACATGGCGCCGCAGCTGCGGGGTACGGGCGATGATTCCGTTGATGCTGCGTTCGACTTGCGGTTTGTTCACCATGTCACGGGTGGTATTGAGCACAGTGTGAATCCGTATTGGGATATCGTCGCGCCGTCGGTGTCCGAGAGTCAAGGTCGTCGAGTGGTCAACGGTGGCAGGCCTGAGGGAAGTCCTCGGCTGGCCTACGCGCAAATGATCCTGCAAGCCACCTATGCTTATGCGATCCCGTCGCCGGAAACCGTTGGATGGATAGCGCAGTTCTGTGCTGGTCGACAGGTAGTCGAGCTGGGTGCCGGGCGCGCGTACTGGGCGGCGCAACTGGCGGCAGCCGGGCTCGCGGTAGAAGCCTACGATTCCGAACCGCCTGACAGGATCGAGAATGTTTCTTTTCCGTCAGCGGCTGGGCAGCGAGACATATGGCATCACGTCGACGACCTCGCGGAGTTTTCACGTCGAGCTGTCCGCGGGGCCGATTGCGTGTTGTTCCTGTGTTGGCCACCCGGATGGGGCAACACCATGGCCTCGCAGGCGCTTAGTGAGTTCGAGAGGTCGGGCGGTGAACGGCTGATATTCATCGGCGAACCGCGCGGCGGGAAGACGGGGGACGACGCGTTCTTCGACGGACTGTCTACTGCTTGGCGGCTCGAATCCCAAGACGAGCGGTACGTGTCCTGGTGGAACCTGGATGACACGGCGCAGGGTTGGGTGCGGAAGTGAAAGAAGCCTGACCGGCCGTCGGCGGCGATCAGTCAGGCTTTCAAATTGCTGTGTTTGCCGTGGATCTAGGCGTTGGGGGACAATTTCATTCGAAAAACGAACGAGTCGTACCGGTTGCGCGGGTACGAGATGTTCGAAATCATGACCACTCGCTCGTCGGCCGCGATGAACCGTTGGCTCACGGTCTTCACGAGGTCACCTGGCGTGGTGCCCAGCCACTCCGCGTGATTCGGTGTCGGTAGCTGGTCTGCGATGGCTTCTTCGAGATCCGTGGCTGTCGAGATGCCCGACAGGTCCGGTGGCTGGTACGTGTCCGAGATCGAGATGGGCCGTCCGTCTTCGGAAGCGCGAGTGATGACGTGGGTGAGCTCGTCGCCCACGCCCACGCCGAAGGCCTCCGCCAGTTCGTCGGTGGCTTGGATCGAGGCGGTTTCGCGGTCGATCTGCACCTGCTGGGCGGACTCGTTGCCGAAAGTCGCCTCCGCGGTCTCCATCTGGCGCTCGGGGGAGATCCGGACGAGGTTGGGGCGGTCGGCCACGAAGATGCCGCGGCGCCGCACGGACCGCACAAGTCCCTGCCCATGGAGCAGCTCCAGGGCCTTGCGGACGACGATGTCCGAGACGCCGTGCCGGGTGGCGATTTCCGCGTAGCTCGGCAGCTGGATTCCGGGGGGAAGGTCGCCGTTGCGGATCTTGCGCGCGTACTCGCCCGCGATGGAGACGTAGGCCGGGTCTGTCATCGGGCCGGATCCTTTCGACTGCGCACCGCCCACCGGTGCTGTCCGGACTGTACCAGCTTCGTATACGTAGGGATTGTGCGTATACGAAGCTTCGTATACGTTAGATGCCGTTCGGGTAGTCGACCTCACGAGGTCACGCAACGACGAGGCAGGTATGTGGAGCACAGGCCCTTTTCGCCGTTCAGACCGGTATTGGTGCGGCAGACCGCGGGGACCACCCAGACCGAATGGAAAGTCGGTGCGGACACGCGCGTGATCGTGCACCTGCGGAACGAGTGGGACTCGCCTCGGCTGTTCATGGCTGACGCGTCCAACTCGGTTGAATTTGTGGTTGCACTTCAGACGTCGGAGCAGGCGCGATGACGGCGACGGCAGAAGCGGTCCGAGCGCTGGATGTGTTCACCACCAACACGCGGAGGTTGGTATGAAGCGGCTGTGGAAACCGAACGCGGACGGTCTGGTGCTGGCTAGGCAGCTTCGCCAGTTGCGTGAGAACACGGGACTGACACAGGGCGAGGTTGGCGAGCAGCTCGGCGCGTCGGCGAGCAAGGTTCACAGGATCGAGCAGGGGCAACTGCCCTGGCCAGACGAACTAAGCATGATGCTCGACCTGTACAAGGTGCCTGACGCGACACAAGCCGTGCTTCGGAACACGTGGGAAAAGGCGTGGCAGCCTCGCCCGGCTCGTGCCAAGCGGGATGAGGAAAGCGCGTCTTAGATTCCTCATTAGACAGTCTTGACCACACGCGGCGGGGTCGTGTGGCGATGACGCACGCCCAGCTGCGGAGATACCTATCCCATAGGCACAGAAGCGGATCCCTGGCCACCAACCGTGTTCCGCTCCTGTGCTGCCTACCCACCTGGAGTAGACAGTGGACAGCTTAGAGGCAACACCGGTGGTGTCCGCAAGTGGTGCCACCGCGCGTCGTTGGTGGAAGTTCGCGCGGTCGCCGGCGAGGCACAGGATGTGTGTAGGCGCAGGGGTGTTCGGTGTCATCGCCAACCTCGTGGTCGAACGGGGTGGTTGGTGATGGCCAGGGGATCCCGCTGGGTTGATGCTGCTCCGCTGGAAGTCGCGCGGCCGAGGCTGCCGTGGTTGAAGATGGTGCCTGGCTGGTTGAGGATCGTGGTGTTGTCCTTGGCGCTCATGGGGCTTGCAGGTTGGCTCGTCGTCAAGATCGCGCGGATTTGTTGGTACTACCCGGTTTCGATGCTCTTGGTCGCAGTCGCCTCGTTGCTGGATTGGTGGGCCGGTCACTATCTGACTGGTGTTGTCGTCTCAGTCGTGGTCGTTGGTTCGCTGGTGTGGTGGTGGAAGCACGCGGATTCGTACGCCAGGCGGTGCCGTTGGCTGCGGACCGAGATGCGGCGCTTCGCTGTCTACGCCTGGGATTGGCGTACCGTCATGAGGTTGGCGAACTTGGCGGGCGAAGTGAACGGGCGTGAGTATCTGCCGAAGCTTCAGCGTGTGTGGTCACAGGGGTGGCGGGACAGAGTCCAGGTCCGCATGGTCAAGGGGCAGGTGCCGGAGCAGTGGATGGCGCGCGCGTCTGGTTTGGCGCATTCGTTTCACGCCAATGCGTGCCAGGTGCTTGTGACGGGTCCCGGGAGGATCGAACTGGAGCTCGTCTACGCCGATGTGGACGCAGGCGCTGGGTACCGCGCCGTCGGTGCTGAGCCGGGCGCGAGCTGGTGGCCTTGACAGTCGGAAGGGGTGTCACCCGGCACCGGGTGACACCCCTTCTGGACTTCAGCGGAGCGGGTGACGGGAATCGAACCCGCATGACCAGCTTGGAAGTGCGGCGTAGGCGGCTGACCAGGCCCTTTGACCTCAGATGCGGGTGGTCTGGCGTATCCGGTGTTGACCGCTGTTGACCATGGGCAATAGCACGCCAATCGCACTTGATCATGCCTCTGACGTGGGCCGTTGGCGCGGAGCGTCGGCGGGCGCCGATCGCCGTACCCAGCACGAGCAGGTCGACCACTCGGCGATCGTCCCGGGCCTGGTTCCGCTGGTCGCCGATTCTGCGCGCCGTTGTCGGCTGCCGGTACTCACGCGGGCGGCTCGGGTCCAACCGATCGGCCGAGCGGGCGTAGCGGAGCGGGAGCCCGCTCGTGTCGGGATGGATTGGCCCGTGCCGCCGAGCGTGAGGCGCGCCGCCGACGGCGGCGCGCCTCTTGATCCCTTAGAGCCAAATTCGGCAACTCAACCGGGGCGTCGATTGACTCTCTTGCGGGGTACCCGAACGTCGGATGACCAGATAATGCCTCTCCGACCTGTATGTCGTCCTACGCGGCAGCCTGCCAGTGAGCCACATACTTGGCGGCTTCACCGGCCAGTAGAGCATCGAGCTCATGCCGGTTCGTGTTCCTTCGAAGCCTGTACGTTTTGCTCCTACGGACATCGAGGACAACGGGCGTCCCGCCGGGGAGGAGGCGCTCCATCTCGCGTTCCAGGATTCGCAGCAGGAGGTCGGCTGCGGCCTGATTCATTTCCGGAGATTTCACGTATGGGAACACGACGAATGTCGTGCCGTCCGTGCATCGCACTCCGATGAGCTGGCGTAGTGTGACTACTAACCCACCCTCGACCCATTCGCCATCCCTTACAGGAACTCCAGTGGCTTTGGTTCTTGACCACCACATCATGAAGCCGCTCTGAAGCTCTTCGTAGTGTGGGAGCTGGGCCTTTGTAGCCTTTCTGACTGCTCCGTCCAGCACCACTGCGGGGTCGATGGAGCTGACTGCCCGACGGAAAGCTGATCGGATTGGCTCGTAAAAAGTCGCTGCTTGGTTCGTGGGATCGAGGTACATGGCTCGGTGTTCCCTGACGATCCTCTTGCAGTCGCGGGACGTGCCCATCGTGTAATCTAAGAACGACGCGGCACCGATTCGTATGTTTTTCAAAGAGATCTACCTATTCTTGGTACGACAAGGCGGCGCGCCACCGGTTCGAGTGAACCCGGTCGCTCCTCTTGTAAGAAGAGTGTCGTCGAGGTAGTCTCAGAGTGTTGAGGTCTAGACATCCCGGACGAGGCTACGCTTAAGGCTTAGGGTGCGCCTCATCTGCCATTATATCATGGGTGACCAAGGTCGCGCTAAACCACGCGTGACCTTGGTCACCTTTTGTTGATCATGCACATTCGTTTGGATATGCGCGCCTACGTACCCCCTGCTCAAATCGCGTTTGAGCTGGAGGTGTGCTGCTAGCCTCGGGTATGTGCGTGGGGCTGGTGATCCGCTGACGGTCGGTGAGCGTGTGGCGTTCTACCGGCGGCGTCGTGGGTTGGCGCAGTCGACGTTGGCTGGTCTTGTGGGGCGGTCTGAGGACTGGTTGAGCAAGATTGAGCGTGGTGAGCGGGACATCAATCGGCTGGATGTGTTGGTGGAGGTCGCGCGGGCGTTGCGGGTGTCGCTGGGGGATCTGCTCGGTGAGCCGGTGTTGCTGGAGGATGACCAGAAGAACGACGATGTTCCGGCTATTCGTGACGCGTTGATGACTCCGCGTCGGCTGTCGAAGACGTTGTTCGGGCCCTCCGTGCCTCCCGAGTACGTGGATCCCAAGCCGGTGGCGCAGTGGATTGAGGCTGCGTGGATGGACTACCAGGGCGGTCGGATCGGTCGGGTGGTCGCGGTGCTGCCTCGGTTGATCAAGACGGCTCAGCAGATGGAAGCCAACGACGTCGACGACGCCTATAAGCGGCAGGCCGCTGCGGTGTCGGCGAGGATTCACCACCTGGCGGCCACGACGTTGAGCAAGATCGGTGAGGCTGACCTGGCGTGGATCGCGGCTGAGCGGGCGATGCAGGCGGCGGACACCTCGGACAACCCGTTGGTGCTGGCCTCGGCGGCGCGTTCGGGTACGCACGCGTTGCTGTCGACCGGTCGGTTCGCGGACGCGCTGGAGCTGGGGGACGCGGCGGCGCGGTATCTCGAACCGAGGATGCGCGAGGGCGACCCTGGCGCGTTGAGTCTGTACGGGATGTTGCACCTGCGGGCGGCGGTGGCTGCGGCACGCCAGCAAGAGCGGTCAACAGCCAGCGAGCTGCTAGACAAAGCTGAGGATGCGGCTGGCTCGTTGGGTGAGGACGCGAACCACTGGCAGACCGGGTTCGGGCCGCGCAACGTGCAGATGCACCGGCTGTCGGCGCCCTCGACCTGGGAGACGTCAGGTTCGTGGTGAACCACGGCAGTCAGATGGACACGTCCGGGCTGCCGGTGGAGCGGCAGGTGATGCAGCAGATCGACCTCGCGCGGGCGTTGAGCCTGCTCGCCAAGGACGACGAAGCTTTGCAGGTGTTGCTGTCGGCGGAGGAGAAGGCACCACAGTTGCTGCGGCACAGTGCGAGGGTGCGTGAGGTCGTGCGGACTATGTATCGGCGGGCGCCGGTGACTGGTGGCAAGAAGTCCTCGTTGCTGTTGGCCCTGGCTGAGCGGTGTCGCGCGGTGAGTGAGAGCTGATGAACGCACCCGTGGTCGGTCTGGTCGGATCTGCGGCCGGTGGGTTGGAAGAGCTCGCACCGAGGATGATCGAACCGCTGATGAGCCGTGGTCTGCGGGTTGCTGTGACGTTGACGCCGACGGCGTGGACCTGGTTGGACGCGTCGGGTGAGGTCGACAAGATCGAGCAGTTGACCGGGTTGCCGGTGCGGCACAAGCCCCGGATGCCGTGGGAGGACAGTCCACACCCGAAGGTCGACTGCTACGCCGTGGTGCCCGCGACGTCCAACACGGTCGCCAAGATGGCCCTGGGTATCGCGGACAACCAGGCTTTGACGCAGGTCTGTGAAGCGATCGGGCTCGGTGAAGTGCCGGTGGTCGTGTTCCCGAGGTGAACGCGGGGCACGCGAATCAGCCGTCGTGGGATGAGCACATCGAGAAGTTGCGGCGGACGGGTGTGCGATTGGTGATGGGTGAGGACGTCTGGCCGCTGCACAAGCCGCGGTCGTCTCCCGGCAAGCAGTTGCCGTGGGATGCGATTCTCGACGCCGTCGTTTCGGCGGTTCAGAACAGCCACTGACGGATACCCGGACAGTTTGTCCGGGCTGGTGAGCCGGTTCGCCGGTTTCCTTGGTGAGCACGCACCCGACCGGGGTGCCGCCAAGGAGCCGGAGGCGCCATGAGCTATTTCGTTCTTGTCCAGCCCGCGAGGGATGACCTCGTCCACGTGCATGAGCCCACGCCCGGGGTACGCCAGCTGATCGCGGGCAACGACCAGGCTGGTTTCGCCGTTCAGGTCCCGGCGCGTGTTGGTGGGTTGGCTGATGCCGCCCAGTTCGCGCGGGCGCTGGCCGAAGCGGCGGCGGACTTCGCCACCTGGTGCGAGGACCAGGACCGCACGCGGAGCTACGTCCCTGACTCCGGGGAAGGCTGGGCCGGTGCGCACAGCCTGCGCCTCGACGCACAGAGCTGAGGTAAGCGATTATGGCTGTGCCACAAGGAATGTCGTTCGCTATCGATCACGACCTGATGTTCCCGCAGGGCGTGTTTCTGGTCGGTGAGATCCAGCCGCTGACCGAGTACCAGTCTCAAGAGGACCGTGCCCGCAACCGTCCGGTCCGGTCTCGGATCGACGAGGCAACCGGGCTGCCGTTGTTCAAGGGCACGTTCGCCGATCCGTCCGCCGAGAAGGATCGGGACAAGTCTTTCACGGTCATGTTCGCCGCCAAGGTTCAACCGGTTCCGCCGGCCGCTGCGCCGGGTATGCCGTTCCGGCCTGTGGTGCTGGAAGGGCTGTCGGTTCAGCCTCGGGCGGAGACTTCAGGCCAGACAAAGTGGATCACGTGGACTGTCCGGGCCACCGGTATGCGCGCGGTGGACGCGGCGCCTGCTCGGTCGACCAAGGCCGCTGGCGACGCGAAGGCGGCCTGAGATGACCACAGGAACTGAATGGCAGGTCGGCTCAGACACGCGCGTGATCGTGCACCCGCAGGACGAGTGCGATCCACCTCGGTTGTTCATGGCCGACGCATCGAACTCGCTCACGCTCGTACCGCCGACGGACCGCGAGAAGGTCGCAGAGTTCACGGCCTTCTTGGCAGACCTCGCTGACGCAGCGCATGAGCTCGCGGTGATGTGTTTGAAGCAGACGCCGTCGACGGCACTGGATGACGTGATGCACGGGTCGAAAGTCGGGGTGTTGGACCCGTTTGCGAACCGATCGCGAGGACTGAAATGAAGGGGCCATTCAAGCCGAACGCGGACGGCCTGGTGCTGGCCAGGCAGCTTCGCCAACTGCGCGAGAACACCGGGCTGACGCAGGAACAGGTCGGTGAACAGCTCGGTGAACAGCTCGGTGGTTCGGCGAGCAAGGTTCATCGGATCGAGCAGGGGCAACTGCCCTGGCCGGACGAGCTGGGCACGATGCTCGACCTGTACAAGGTGTCTGACTCGAAACAGGCTGTGCTCCGGGATACCTGGGACAGGGCGTGGCAGCCTCGGCCGACTCGTGCCAAGCAGGAGGGGACGGGATGGTAGCTCCCTGATTCCGGATTAGACGCTCTCGACGCCGCACGGCGGGCCGTGTGGCGATGACGCACGTCCTGTTGCAGGACAACAATTTCCAGGGGCACAAAAGTGGACACCTGGCTACCAACCTGATCCGCTTCTGTGCTGCCTAACCACCTGGAGCAGACAGTGGCAAGCGTAGAACACACACCGGGTGTGCCCCCAAATGCGGTCACCCGGACCCGATGTGAGAAGTGCAAGAAGTTCGCTCGGCTGCTGCCCGGCGACACCACGTGTGGTTGCTGATGAAGCCGCGGGAAGGGGCGCGCTGGGTTGATCCGGTGCCGTTGGAGGTCGCGCGGCCGAGGTTGTCGTGGTGGAGCATGCTGCCGGGCTGGGTCAAGCTGGTGGCGGCGCCGTCGTGGCTGTGTGGCTGGCGGTTTGGGTCGCTGCCAAGTTGGTGCGATTGTGTTGGAGAGCCCTGAGCGTCCTATTGCGATGATCGACCAGGTGTTGGTGGCGGCCGACAAGATTCAGTCGCGGTATCGGCTGGTCGTGCTCCTGGCGGCGTTCGGCAGTCTGCGGTTCGCCGAGATGATCGGACTTCGACGGCAGGACCTCAACCTCGATGCGTGCGCAGTCCGGATCGACCGCCAAGCGGTACAGCCGGATCACTCGCCGATGTTCGAGGACGACCCGAAGTCGGCTGCTGGGAAACGCCCGATCACGCTTCCCAGCCTCTTGCGTTCGGAGATCCGTACGCACCTCGACACGTACGTGAAGCCGGACGAGACAGCGTGGGTCTTCCTTGGACCGAAGGGAGCCCGGCCGAAGCGCAACAACTTCCACGCCATCTGGGACAAGGCCCGCAAGGCAGCGGGCATCCCGGACTTGCACCTGCACGAGGGCGGCGCTGATCTACCTCCACGCGCGTGAAGAGCGAGGGCAGGAAATCGCGGACGGCATCGATCAGATGGTGAGCCAGACCAAGGCCAAGGAAAGCAAGAAGCCCAAGAAGAAGGGGCACGCGAAGGGCACGAAGCCTCGAAGCGGACGAAAGACCGTCCTACTGAGACGGACCGTGAGGCCCTGACCAGCGGGGGAGAGGTGGAGCGGGTGACGGGAATCGAACCCGCATGACCAGCTTGGAAGGCTGGGGCTCTGCCATTGAGCTACACCCGCGTGCGCCCACCGGGGGTGGGTGCGGAATAAGAGTAGCGGGTCCGGCTAAGCTACGTACGCAGGGCCCGGCAATCGGGGGTCGCTCGGCACCGGGATGTAGCGCAGCTTGGTAGCGCATCCGCTTTGGGAGCGGAGGGTCGCAGGTTCAAATCCTGTCATCCCGACAGACAGGGGCATCGCCGCAGGTGATGCCCCTTTTTCGCGCCCACGGTCACCGATCTGGTGTGGTTTCGGTCACATCGAAGTCGCCCGCTTCGTTGATCGTCACCGAGACACCTTGTCGAAGCCGTCGGCCCCGGTCAGGCGCAGTGTGGCGAAGAGCCCGACGTCGGGCACCGGTGAGGCGCGTGCCGCGTTGCGGGCGATGGAGGCTTCGACGTCCACCGGGAACCAGTAGGCGGTCACTTCCGCGTCGAAGCTGCGGGCCAGTGCGATCAGGGGTGCCCATTGCGCTGGTGAGGGGTTGGTGTTGTCCACCGCCGCGTCCCGGCCGGCTTCGAGGGCTTCCTTGATCAGCCCCAGCCGGCGTTTCTGCCGGTCGCCGCCTTTTGGGAAGTTGTCCTTGCTCACGTGCGCGTGGGTTTCGGCCAGGTGTCTGCGGTAGAAGGTCGTCTTCCCCGACGCCTGCAGGCCGATCAGGATCGCCACCCGCATCCGCCAGTATCCACCCCCGCCTTTCCCACCTGCGCACCTCGCCTAGACTTCCCTGGTAACTCCCGGCTTGTTTCCTCGGCTCGGGTGTTCCCACATGCCATTTCGCACGAGGAGTCTTACGTTGAAGAGCACCGTCGAGCACCTGAGCCCGACAAGGGTCCGGATCAACGTCGAGGTGCCGTTCGACGAGCTCAAGCCGAACTTCGACCGCGCATACCGCAAGCTTGCCCAGCAGGTGCGCATCCCTGGTTTCCGTCCGGGCAAGGCGCCCGCGAAGGTGCTGGAGAACCGCCTCGGTCGCGGTGTCGTGCTGGACGAGGTCGTCAACGAAGCCATCCCGGCCAAGTACATGGAGGCCGTCAACGCCGGTGAGGTCCGCACCCTCGGCCGCCCCGACATCGAGGTGACCAAGATCGAGGACGGCGACCACCTGGCGTTCACCGTCGAGGTCGACGTCCGCCCGGACATCACCGTCCCGGCGTTCGGCGAGCTGTCCGTCACCGTCGACGACATCGAGATCGCCGACGAGGAGGTCGACCGCCAGCTCGACGAGCTGCGCGCCCGGTTCGGCACCCTCACCGGCGCCAACCGCCCCGCCGAGGACGGCGACTTCGTCTCCATCGACCTGTCGGCCACCGTCGACGGCCAGGAGGTCCCGGACGCCGCCACCACCGGCCTCTCCTACCAGATCGGCTCCGGTGAGCTGATCGAAGGCATCGACGAGGCCATCGTCGGCGCCGAGGCGGGCGAGACGAAGACCTTCGTCTCCCGCCTGGTCGCCGGTGAGTTCGCCGACAAGGACGCCGAGATCTCGGTCACCGTCCAGTCGGTCAAGGTCCGCGAGCTGCCCGAGGCCGACGACGAGTTCGCCCAGATGGCCAGCGAGTTCGACACGATCGACGAGCTGCGCGACAACCTCCGCGAGCGCGTCTCGATGGCCAAGAAGATGCAGCAGGGCGTCCAGGCGCGCGACAAGGTCCTCGAGGCCCTCCTGGAGACCACCGAGGTCCCGCTGCCGGAGAGCGTGGTCGGCGCCGAGGTCGAGATGCGGGCGCACGACGCCGTGCACGCCTTCGACCACGACGACGCCAAGTTCAACGAGTACCTCGAGTCGCAGGGCCAGACCCGCGAGGAGTTCGACGCCGACGTCCGCGACGAGTCGGAGAAGGCCGTCAAGACCCAGCTGGTGCTCGACTCGGTCGCCGACGCGGAGAACCTCTCCGTGTCCGACCAGGAGCTCACCGAGCGGATCATCTACCAGGCCCAGCGCTTCGGCGTCAGCCCGGACGAGTACGTCCAGCGCGCCCAGCAGTCCGGCCAGCTCGGCGCCATCTTCGCCGACGTGCGCCGCGGCAAGGCGCTGGCCTCCATCGTGCGCCAGGCCACGGTGACCGACGCCAGCGGCAACGCGATCGACTTCGACGCGCTGTTCGGCCCGGTCGCCCCGGCCGAGGACGAGACGCCCGAGGTCGTCGAGGCGGAGCCGGCCGAGGCCAACAAGTAGTGAAGCTCTGAGCGAACGGGGGCGGTGTCGGGACGTCGGCGCCGCCCGCCTTCGTTAATGTCGAATGCGAGAGATGAGCTCGAGTTCTTTCAGGAGAAGGCAGGCAGACGTGACGCAACACCACACGCCCCAGATGCGGTCCGGCACCGCGGGGCTGACCTTGAACGACTCGGTGTACGAGCGGCTGCTCCGCGAGCGGATCGTCTTCCTCGGCTCCGAGGTCGACGACGAGATCGCCAACCGGATCACCGCACAGCTGCTGCTGCTCGAGGCCGAAGACCCCAAGCGCGACATCGTCTTCTACATCAACTCCCCGGGCGGTTCGGTCACCGCGGGCATGGCGATCTACGACACCATGCAGCTGATCGAGCCGGACGTGCAGACCTGGGCGATGGGCCTGGCCGCCTCCATGGGCCAGTTCCTGCTGTCCTCCGGCACCCCGGGCAAGCGCCACGCGCTGCCGCACGCGCGCATCATGATGCACCAGCCGTCGGCCGGTGTCGGTGGCACGGCCTCCGACATCGCCATCCGCGCTGAGGTGTTCGGCAAGTGGAAGCGCGAGATGGCGCAGATCACGGCCGAGCAGACCGGACAGACGATCGAGAAGATCACTGCGGACGCCGACCGGGACCGCTGGTTCACGGCCGAGGAAGCCCGCGAGTACGGCTTCGTCGACCAGGTTGCCACCCGGGGCACGTCCTCGGCGACGCGCAACTGACCGGCGACTGAAAGATTACGAGGAGTAGCAGTGAGTGACTTCCAGCTCCCACAGTCCCGGTATGTGCTGCCTTCCTTCGTGGAGCGCACCAGCTACGGGGTCAAGGAGTCCAACCCGTACAACAAGCTCTTCGAAGAGCGGATCATCTTCCTCGGTGTGCAGATCGACGACGCGTCGGCCAACGACGTGATGGCGCAGCTGCTGTACCTGGAGTCGGTCGACCCCGACCGGGACATCGAGATGTACATCAACTCGCCCGGCGGTTCATTCACCTCGCTCATGGCGATCTACGACACGATGCAGTACGTGCGTCCGGACGTGCGCACCACCTGCCTCGGCCAGGCAGCGTCGGCCGCGGCCGTGCTGCTCGCCGCCGGTACGCCCGGCAAGCGGATGGCGCTGCCCAACGCGCGGATCCTGATCCACCAGCCGTCGATCGAGGGTGTCTACGGCCAGGTCTCCGACCTGGAGATCCAGGCGAACGAGATCGGCCGCCTGCGTCGCCAGATGGAGCTCACGCTGGCGCACCACACGCGCAAGTCGGCCGACGACATCCGCGCCGACATCGAGCGCGACAAGATCCTCACGGCCGAGGACGCCAAGAACTACGGGATCATCGACGAGGTTCTGCCGTACCGCAAGCTTTCCGCGGCGCATTAGTTCGTCGACCTGACTCGTCCCAGCCGATCTCGCGTTTCGTCCGACACGCGGGCCCGTGATGGCATACGGTCGGTGACGAGGGTTGTCACCGGTATTCGGCAACGGACGGGTCAGGTTCTCCCGCTTTGTGGCACTTGGCACGTACAGTCGAGGGGTGCGCGGGGAGAACCGCCGCCGCCGGAGTCACCCCGACTGGTGTTGAAATCGAACACCCGAACGGGCGAAACGCTCGAGACACAGCCAGGCGTACCAGCCGGTATGCCGGAGGGGACAAGGTCAGCGGTCATGGCACGTATCGGTGACGGCGGAGACCTGCTCAAGTGCTCCTTCTGCGGAAAGAGCCAGAAGCAGGTGAAGAAGCTCATCGCCGGCCCCGGCGTGTACATCTGCGACGAGTGCATCGACCTGTGCAACGAGATCATCGAGGAAGAGCTGGCCGAGGCCGGTGACGTCAAGCTCGACGAGCTGCCCAAGCCCGCCGAGATCCACGACTTCCTCGACCAGTACGTGATCGGCCAGGACGACGCTAAACGCAGCCTCGCCGTAGCGGTGTACAACCACTACAAGCGCATCCAGTCAGGCGACCGGGTCCGCGAGGGTCGGGACTCCCGCGAGGAGACCGTCGAGCTCGCGAAATCCAACATCCTGATGCTCGGGCCGACTGGCTGCGGCAAGACCTACCTGGCCCAGACGCTGGCCAAGCTGCTCAACGTCCCGTTCGCGATCGCGGACGCCACGGCGTTGACCGAGGCGGGCTACGTCGGCGAGGACGTCGAGAACATCCTGCTGAAGCTGATCCAGGCAGCGGACTACGACGTCAAGCGCGCCGAGACCGGCATCATCTACATCGACGAGGTCGACAAGATCGCCCGCAAGTCCGAGAACCCCTCGATCACCAGGGACGTCTCCGGCGAGGGCGTGCAGCAGGCGCTGCTCAAGATCCTCGAGGGCACCACGGCCAGCGTCCCGCCGCAGGGCGGCCGCAAGCACCCGCACCAGGAGTTCATCCAGATCGACACGACGAACGTGCTGTTCATCGTGGCCGGTGCGTTCGCGGGGCTCGAGAAGATCATCCAGGACCGGGTCGGCAAGCGCGGCCTCGGCTTCGGCGCGGAGATCCGCACCGCGGCGGAGATCGACAAGAGCGACGTGTTCTCCGACACCATGCCGGAGGACCTGATCAAGTTCGGCCTGATCCCCGAGTTCATCGGGCGTCTGCCGATCGTCGCCAGCGTCACCAACCTGGACAAGCGCTCGCTGGTCACCATCCTCACCCAGCCGCGCAACGCCCTGGTCAAGCAGTACCAGAAGCTGTTCGAGATGGACGGGGTGGAACTGGAGTTCACCGAGACCGCCCTGGAAGCCATCGCCGACCAGGCGATCCTGCGCGGTACCGGTGCCCGTGGCCTGCGCGCGATCATGGAGGAAGTCCTGCAGCCGGTGATGTACGACATCCCGAGCCGCACGGACGTCGCCAAGGTCGTGATCACCGAGCAGACGGTCAGGGAGAACGTGAACCCGACGATCGTGGCTCGGCAGCCAACCCGCCGGGAGCGTCGCGAGAAGTCGGCCTGAGAAAAGGCGGTCAAGGCGGTTCCTGCTTGGTGCTCCGCACCTTCGCGGGAGCCGCCTTCGTCGTTGCCGGCCAACCGCCGTCGGATCAGCGGTTGGACGGTTCAGGCGTTCCGAGGGGTGTGCTTGCCCAGGAAAGACAGCACGTCGGGGACGATCCGGCGGTAGAACGGGTCGCCGTGCCCGCCGGGCCCGGTGTACGCGACCTGCGGTTTGGCCAGTTTGATGAACTTGCGGGTGCCTTCGATGAAGTGGTCCTCGGTGCCGCACCAGATCCCGACCGGCACCTGACCCAGCTTGTCCACGTTGCGCAGCGGGTCGAGTGACGCCCATTCGGTGGTGTCCTTGAACGCCTTGCGGGTGCTCATCTCACGCCAGGACGTCAGCAGTCCGGGGGAGATGGCCGCGATGGCTTTCGCCGGGTTGCCCTGCTCGTTGCGGCGGCGTCCGTACAGCAACGCGCCGAAGCCGCCCATGGAGATGCCCGCGCACGCGAACGGCGTGCCGTCGGCGCCGCCGAGGCCGCGGTCACGCATCCAGCGCGGGACCTCGTCGAGCAGCATGGCCATGGAGTTGTCGCCGCGCTGGTTCTCGTGCCAGTAGTTGTCGCCGCCGTCCAGTGCCACGATCGCGAACGGCGGGATGGTGCCGGCGGACGCCAGGTCGATCAGCTTGCGGGCCATGCCGGTGGGCGCGGCGCGGCGGGCGTTGCCGTGCAGGCCGTGCAGCAGCAGGCAGACCGGCAGGTGGTTGTGGCGGGCACGGTCGGGCATGAGCGTGACCATGTCGATTTCACGCTTGCGGCGCTGCGAGTACACCCGTTCGTGTTTGATGACGACCTCGCCGGGGCCGACCGACGGCGAGGAGGTGCCCAGCGCGTCGCCGAGCAGTGTGGTCACCGGCAGGGTGCCGGTGGCGGTCCCCAGCACCAGGCCGGCGGTGGCCAGCCCGGCGGTGCCCGCGACGAGCACCGATCGGCGGCTCATCCGCCGCTTCTCGGGCTCTTCGATCTCTGCTGCCACCCCTGGTCCTTCCCCCGCCCGTCCACATGCTCTACCACTCAGACGTATCGGAGGCCGATAAAGTTGCGTTCCGTAGCCACCATCGGGGGAATGGGGTGAGACATTACCGATCGGACCAGCTGAAAGTGTCACTCATCGTCATCCGGCAGCCGTTCGATGCCGGTGTAGACGTTCATCGAGTCGCCGCGGACGAAGCCCGCCAAGGTCATCCCGCTTTCCTCGGCCAGTTCCACGGCCAAGGACGACGGCGCTGACACGGCGGTGAGCACCGGCACACCGGACATGGCCGCTTTCTGCACGAGCTCGAACGACGCCCGGCCGGACACCATCAGCACTGTCCCAGTGAGCGGGACTTGGTCGTTGAGCAACGCCCATCCCATGACCTTGTCGACCGCGTTGTGCCTGCCGACGTCCTCACGCACGACGAGCATGGTGCCGTCCGCGCGGAACAGTCCCGCCGCGTGCAACCCGCCGGTGGAGTCGAACACGTGCTGCGCCTCGCGCAAGGCGTCCGGCAGCGTGGTCAGCACGGCGGGGGAGAACGTGGTGGTGTCCCCAGCAGGGGAGTACCGGGTTTTCAGCCGAACGGCGTCGAGAGCCGCCTTCCCGCACACACCACATGACGACGTGGTGTAGAAATTTCTCTCCACCCCGGTGTCGGGCGGTGGCACGCCTGGCGCTAGCGCCAGGTCGAGCACGTTGTAGGTGTTACGGCCGCTGTCGTCGACGCTGTCGCAGTAGCGTGCCGTGGAG
Organism: Kibdelosporangium phytohabitans; assembly: GCF_001302585.1. Taxonomy (GTDB): domain Bacteria; phylum Actinomycetota; class Actinomycetes; order Mycobacteriales; family Pseudonocardiaceae; genus Kibdelosporangium; species Kibdelosporangium phytohabitans. The sequence goes on from NZ_CP012752.1 coordinate 2,521,856, forward strand.
ACGTCCTCTTTGTCGCCGATGACGCCTTCGGTGAGCAGAAAGCCGTGCGTGAGCTCGACATCGTGTCCCGGCGTGCGCATGGTGACCGCGAGCGCCTTGCCGTTGACGCGGATCTCCAACGGCTCCTCGGCTGCTAGCACGTCCGGCCTGCGGCGTCGACCGTTTGGCGACAACTTGACGACCGGTCGGCGAATGGTTACCCGACCCATGCGGACTCCTTCTTGAAGCGGTGCGTCCAGACCATTAGTTTGCCTACTCAACAAGCTTGCGTGGGGAGGCCGACGATGGCCCTGGGATTCCTGGACCGCTCCCGTGTGGTCGCGCCGGCGGGCTGGAGTCGCTGGCTCGTCCCGCCCGCCGCCCTGTCGGTTCACCTGGCGATCGGGCAGGCCTACGCCTGGAGCGTGTTCAAGCCCCCGCTGGAGAAGTATCTCTCATTGAGCGGCGCGCAGAGCGCTTTGCCGTTCCAGTTGGGCATCGTGATGCTGGGTCTGTCCGCCGCGCTGTTCGGCACGCGGGTGGAGCGCAACGGCCCGAGGTGGGCGATGTTCGTGTCGCTCTGCTGCTTCTGCGGCGGCTTCCTCGTCGCGGCCCTCGGTGTGCTGACCAAGCAGTACTGGCTGGTGGTGCTCGGTTACGGCGGGCTGGGCGGCGTCGGTCTCGGCATTGGCTACATCTCGCCGGTGTCCACTTTGATCAAGTGGTTCCCCGACCGGCCCGGCATGGCGACCGGTATCGCGATCATGGGCTTCGGCGGTGGCGCGCTGATCGCCACGCCGTGGTCCACGGCGATGCTCGACGCGTTCGGTGTCACCTACAGCAACACCGGCGTGGTGACGGGCGTCGAGGACGGCGCCATCGCGTTGGCGTTCCTCGTGCACGGCCTGGCGTACGCGGTGTTCATGACCATGGGCGTGCTGCTGGTCCGTGTGCCCGCCGACGGCTGGCGCCCAGCTGGGTACAACCCGGTCAACGACAGGGCGCACGTCCTGATCACGACCGCCAACGTCTCGGCGAAGAACGCCGTCAAGACCCCGCAGTTCTGGTGTCTGTGGGTGGTGCTGTGCTTCAACGTGACAGCGGGCATCGGCATCCTGGAGAAGGCGGCGCCGATGATCGGCGACTTCTTCCGGCAGACCGCCACGCCGGTGACGGCCAGTGCCGCGGCGGGCTTCGTCGCGCTGCTGTCGCTGGCCAACATGCTCGGCCGGATCGCCTGGTCGTCCACGTCGGACCTGATCGGCCGCAAGAACATCTACCGGCTCTACTTGGGACTCGGCGCGGTGCTGTACCTGGTCATCGCGCTCGTCGGCAACGACGTGAAGATCGTGTTCATCCTGTCCGCGATGCTGATCCTGTCGTTCTACGGCGCCGGGTTCGCCACGATCCCGGCGTACCTGAAGGACCTCTTCGGCACCTACCAGGTCGGCGCGATCCACGGCCGCCTGCTGACCGCGTGGTCGGTCGCGGGCGTGCTCGGGCCGTTGATCATCAACGCGATCGCGGACGCGCAGAAGTCGGCGGGCAAGAGCGGCCCGGCGCTGTACACCACGTCGATCTACATCATGATCGGCCTGCTCGTCGTCGGGTTCGTCGCCAACGAGCTGGTCAAGCCGGTCGACGCCAAGTTCCACGAGAAGACCGCAGCGGAGGTGGCGTGATGAGCGACCAGACGCCCGAGACCGGACAGGCACCGGCCGGCCGCAGGCCGTTGATCACGGTTGCCTGGCTGTGGGTGGGGATCCCCTTCGCCTACGGGGTGTACGAGCTGGTGCTGAAGGTCACGCAGCTGTTCAAGGGCTGATCTGCTCGACGAGCGCCCGCAACGCCGAGTGCACGTGCTCCTCGGCGAAGCGGGTGACCGCGTGTGCTTCGCCGCGTTCGAGCAGCTGCACCATCTGCCGGTGCTCGTCCACGACCACAGCGCGGTATTCGTTGTGTCCCAGGCGGATCCGGGTGAGCTGGAACAGGTAGACCTGTGACCGCACGGCGTACCAGGCCTCGATCAGCCGCCGGTTGGCCGTGGCCTGGTAGATCGTGTCGTGGAACTCGATGTCCAGCGCCAGCAGCTCCTCGCTGGCGACACCGTCGGCCAGCCGCTGGGCCATCCGGTCGACCAGTCCGGTGAGGGCCGCGAGGTCGGCGCGGCCGATCGCGGCGCGGCCGGCGAGGCCTTCCAGCGCGGCCCGGACCGAGTAGACCTCCTCGGCGTCCCGCACGGTCAGGTCGATCACCTTCGTGCCGCGGTGCCATTCGCCGCGCACCAGGCCCTCGCGTTCGAGGATCGCCAGTCCTTCGCGCACCGAGCCGCGGCTGACGTCGAGCTGGGCGGCCAGGTCGACCTCGCGCAGCGCCGACCCCGGCGGGAACTCGCCACCGAAGACCGCGTCCCTGATCCGGTCGGCCGCCTCCTCCGCCAGGCCTCGCCTGCCCGCTGGTCGCAACATGTCCGAATGTTGACATTGGGATGTTCGCGAGTCAAGGTGGTGACATGACCCGACCTGGATTCCATCTGGCCATTCCCGTCGACGACCTGGTCAAAGCCCGTGAGTTCTACGGCGGCGTGCTGAAGCTCGACGAGGGCCGTTCCGCGGACGCGTGGGTGGACTGGAACTTCTACGGCCACCAAGTCGTGACCCACGTCGTGCCCGGACCCCGCGCGGACTCCGGCCGCAACCCGGTCGACGGGCACGACGTGCCCGTCCCGCACTTCGGGCTGATCCTGCCGATCCCGGAGTTCCACGTACTGGCCGACCGGCTGCGCGCGGCCGGGACCGAGTTCGTGATCGAGCCGTACCTGCGGTTCGAGGGCGAGCCGGGCGAGCAGTGGACGATGTTCTTGCGCGACCCGGCGGGCAACGCGTTGGAGTTCAAGGCGTTCAAGGACGAGTCGCAGGTGTTCGCGCGGTGAGTGTTCGTCCTGGGAGCAGGGGAGTTCTGGTCACGGGTGGCTCGCGCGGCATCGGCGCGGCCATCGCGGGCGCGTTCCGGGACCAGGGCGACTCCGTCGTCGCCCTGTCCTCCGCGGACGCGGACCTCGCCGACCCGGCCGCCATCGAGCGCGCCGTCGCCAACGCGGTGGAAACCCTCGGCGGCGTTGACGTCCTGGTGAACAACGCGGGCCTGGTCGAGCTCGGCTCGTTGCCGGACCTGTCGTACGCGGACTGGCAGGCGATCTGGCAGCGGACTTTCGCGGTCAACGTGTTCGGCGCGGCCAACATGGCCTACTGCGTCGCCAAGCACATGATCGACCGGGGGATCAGCGGCCGGATCGTCAACGTCGGCTCCCGTGGCGCGTTCCGCGGCGAGCCGGACATGCCCGCGTACGGCGCCAGCAAGGCAGCGCTGCACTCGCTGGGTCAGTCCCTGGCGGTTTCCCTTGCGCCCCAAGGGATCGCGGTGACGTCGGTGGCTCCTGGCTTTGTCGCGACGGACCGGGTCGCCGACATGGTCACCGACGACGTCCGGCGGCAGAGCCCGTTCGGCCGGGTCGGGCGGCCCGAGGAGATCGCGGCGGCGGTCGTCTACCTGGCCTCGCCCGCGGCCGAGTGGGCCTCCGGCACGGTGGTGGACCTCAACGGCGCCTCCTACCTGCGCACCTGAGCAACCGAATCCCAGAAGTCGCAGTGATGAGTCGCGGCGAGGTCGACCCGTGCCGGATTCCGGCTGGTCAACGACATGGTCACCGGGTAGCGCGGCCACTCGCCGGCCGGCTGCCCGGTGCGGGCGAACCTGGTCCAGTAGTCGATCATGCGCTGCGACAGCGCTCCCTGCGGCTGGTCGTAGCCGGGGAACAGGTACGGCAGGTCGGACGCGTGTGGCGCGCCGGGCGGGAACGTCAGCCCGGGAACGGGCGGGCTGGGTTCGGCGAACTCGTAGGACCACGCGCGGAGGTCCTTGTTGCGTTTCGCCGTGGGGCACGCGAACACGACATCCGTGGTGACGGCTGCCCACGCCTGGCTCGGTGAGACGAAACGGCTCAACGGATACCGTTGCGCGACACGGCCCGCGTCTTTCCCGAACGCGTTGCCCAGCAGCGAATCGTACTGCCGAGGGGTGATGGGCTTACCCGCGAGGTCGTAGAAAACCGTTGCGGCGTAACTCATCTCGTTCTTCGTGATACCGGAGACGACGGCCACCTTGTGGATGTCGCCCGAGGAGATCGCGGCATCCGGGTCACGTGGCAGGACGGCGCTGCCGAAGGTCGGCGAGATGAACTCGCGGTGCTTGGTCAGCAGCTGCTCTGGGGACACCCGGCGCCGCATGCACGTGATGTCGGCGCATCCCAGTTCGTTGGCCACCCGGGCTCCGTCGGTCTCCCGCTGCGCCGTCGGCATCCACTGCGGGAACGACGGCACGCCGGGGAACATCGCTTCCGCCGGAACGGTGCCGGTGCAGGGCGCGCTCATCAGGATCACGCGTGCGAACAGGCCCGCCGCCGACGGCGACGCGAGGTGCCCGCAAATGCTCTTGCCACCAGCGGATTCCCCGACCAGTGTGACGTTGCCTCGTTCGCCGCCGAACCGGCTGACGTTGCGCTGCACCCACCGCATGGCGGCCTGCTGGTCCTCCATCGCGAACCCACCCGATCCGGGCAGCCCGGGATAGGCGAGCAGACCGAAGATCCCCAGCCGGTAGTTCGCGGTCACCACGACGACATCGCCTCGCACGGCCAGCCGGCGAGCGTCGTAGTCACTTCCGGCTTCCTCGGTGAAGCCGCCGCCGTGCAGCCAGAGGACCACCGGTTTCCTCGCCGCACCGCCACGCGGGACCGTGACGTTGAGAAACAGGCAGTCCTCGGCGGTGCTTGCTTTGTTTCCCTGCTCTGACGCCAGTTGGGCGCAGCGAGCGCCCGGTTTGGTGGCGTCACGGACGCCGCTCCAGCCGGCGGGCGGCCGCGGTGACCGCCACCGCAGCTCGCCCACGGGTGCGGCCGCGTACGGAATGCCTTGGAACAGCCGGTGATCCGCCGCTTCGACCCCTCGCAGCCAGCCGCTCTCGACACGCACCGAGTGCGTGGCCGACGCCGCTGGGACGGCCACCACCGTCGCCAGTGCGGCTGCCGTGGCGGCGAGCCTTGCCGCCCATCGCATGATCGAACCCCCTTGGACACGCTCCATCAAATCAAGTCAAACGTATCGGAATGCTCGACGTAGGGCAATACGGATATATTGAGAAGGTATCCACGCGGCGGACCCGCGGGGTCGGTGCCGCGTTCGTGGCCCAGCGCCTCGCCGACACGAACGACTCCTCGCCCAGAGCGGTGATCCGTGCCATCGCCGTCGAGCTGCTCTGCGTCGACGACCTGCACCGGAACGCTCTGCGCGTCGGCATGGCCTTCACCGCCCGCACTGGTCGACGGCGAGTTCGCGGCACGGCTGGTCGTCCTCGACGCCCACCTGGACCGGATCTTCACGACGTGAGGTCGTCGGACTTCCCGTCCTCGAGGCGTGACCACTGGGCGATCGGACGGCCGCCGGTCCGGATGCGTTCGGCGTTGCCCGTCCACGGCTGGGGCCAGCCGGTCGGCGAGTCCTCCCACGGCTCCTGCCGTCCGAACACGGTCAGATCCATCAGGGCGTAGCTGTAGTCCATGACCTCGACGCCGCGGTAGTTCGTCCAGTAGGTCTCGTACACGCGGTCGCCGTCACGCACGTAGCACACCAAGTGCATCAGGCCGACCTGTCGCCCGATGAGGAGCGCGTCGAGCGACTCCTCCGCCGAGTACCACGGCATCTGCCAGCCCATGAACTCGCGGTAGCGGACGCCTTCTTCGTACGGGCCCTGGCAGACGACCGCGTAGGTGATGTCGCGGGAATGCAGGTAGGACAGCTCCGCCACCTGGGTGGTGCACCACGTGCACCCCTCGCACTGGTCGGCGGCGCTGTGGCCGTGGTGCCACATGAAGTAGTAGACGATGAGCTGCTGACGCCCTTCGAACGCGTCGAGCAGGGTCACCGGTCCGGCGGGTCCGGTCAGCTCGAGGTGGCCGGGCACCTCCACCATCGGCAGCCGCCGCCTGGCTGCCGCGATGGCGTCGCCTTCCCTGGTGTGCGCCTTCTCCCGGACGCGGAGCTTGTCCAGTTCGGCCTGGAACGTCTCCCGGTCAACGACCAGGGGCAGCGCTTCGTCGGTGGTGTCGAGGTCTGCTGGCTCGTCGGTCACGACTGTCTCCTCTCGGGTGAAGCCGTGTCATCGCCCTCACCTGAATCAACGGCGCGATCGAGATGTTCCTTGAGCGCACCGAGCGGGTTGTCCCAGTCGCGGGCGAGCGCGGCGAGGAACTGCTGAGCCACCTGCATGGGCGCGGACTGCAGCCGGTAGCGCACCCGGCGGCGTTCGCCCGGCTGTGCCGTGACCAGTCCGGCGTCGGTGAGCAGGGTGATGTGCTTGCTGATCGCCTGCCGCGTGATCGGCAGGCGATCGGCCAGTTCGGTGACCGTGGCTGGGCCGCCCGCCGCCAGTGCGGCGAGGACGGCGCGGCGGCTCGGGTCGGCGAGGGCGACGAAGACCTGCTCGGCGATCGTCTCGATGTCAGGCGGCATTGAGGTAGTCGATCAGTTCGCCCAGCTCGCTCGCCCACCCCCTGGTGTTCCCGTCGTACGCCACGTCGTAGGTGCTGTCCGGGAGCTGGGCGAAACCGGCCTCGACAACGGTCAGCCGGGTTCCGGTGCCCGCCGGTTCCAGCGTGAACTCGACGTACGTGCGGCGCGGGTCGTCGTCGGGCAGCCCGTAGATCCGCCAGGTGAAGCCGAACACCGCCGGCTCCTCGACGCGCTCGATCCGCAGGTCCTGCGTGGACCCGTCGTCCCATTTCAGCTGACCAGCGCCGCCGGGGCGCAGGTCGATGGTGGCCGTGTTGCCGAACCACGTGCCGAGGCCCTCGGCGGTGGTCAGCGCGGCCCACACCTTGTCCGGTGCGTGCGCGATCTCGACGGTGCGTTCGATGCGGTCGGGAAAAGCCATCAGACCCTCCAGTGTGGCAACCAGTTGGTTGCCACACTATGTCACGGCGCCGCGTCCGGCAAAAGGGGCATCAGGCCGTGGCGATGGCCGCGAGGACATCCGTACGGGCCGCCCGCCGTGCCGGCCACAACGCGGCCAGCACACCGACCACCACCATCCCCGCCAAAGCGGCGGCGATGATCCCGTAGGGAACGGAGAACTCCCACAACGACTGGCCCATCATCGCGTGCTGCATGACCGCACCGAAGCCCACGCCGACAAGGATCCCGAGAACGCCGCCGTAAGCGCAGATCACGACGCTCTCGGTCCGGATGGCCCGGCGCACCAGCGGCCTGCCCGCCCCGACCGCGCGCAGGACACCGATCTCCCTCGTCCGCTCCATCACCGACAGGGCGAGCGTGTTGACCACACCGAAGGCGGCGATCACGATGGCCGCGCCGAACAACGCGTACATCAGCGACAGCAACAACTCGAAGCTCTCGGTCGCCTCCTTGATCACGCCCTCGCGATCGGTGACGACCACGTCAGGCCGGTCCTGGAACGCCGCCGCGACACCCGCGCGCACCGCCGTGGCGTCGGCACCGGTGGCGTACACGGTGGTGACGGCGGCGTCCCGGATCTTCGCCGGCACCGTCGCGACGTCCACATAGAACAGCGGCCTGCCTTCCATTCCCTTGTGCAGACCGATGATCGTGGTGGTGACCGACGTGACCGGGTCGAAGGTCAGCGTCACCTGGTCGCCCACCTTCGCGCCGATCATGGCCGCCTCGTTCTCGCCGACGACAGCGCCGCGGCGGACATCACCCGAGCCCTCGACGATCTCCGGCCGCACGACACCGTCGGGTTCGACGGCGGACAGCGTCGTACGACTGGTCGAACCGTTGTGCGTGACCTTGAGGAAGATGTAGCGATCCGCGGACACGCTTCGCACGCCCGGCACCGCCTTCACCTTGCCCAGCACGTCCGTGCCCAGCGCGACCCGGTCGACCGGGGACTGGACGACGGTCGCCGTCGCCGGGACCGTGGCGCGGATCGACGACGCGAGCATCGACGTGATCGACGACCCGAGCGTGGCGAACGCGCACACCAGGGCCAAACCGACCATCAGCGACGACGTCGTGGCCGCGGTCCGCCGTGAGTCACGCACCGCGTTGCGGATCCCCAGCCGGGTCGCCGGACCACCGCGGCGGCTCAGCACCCGGCCGACCGGGCGGAGCACGGCGTCCGCCAACGCCGGGGCCAGCAACAACACGCCGAGCCACGCCGCGATCCCGCCGCCCATCGACACGACCCGCTCGGTGGTCGACAGGTCGTTGCGCAGCGTCAGCGCCGTCGCGACCACGCCCGCCGCGACGGCGGCCAGACCGGTGATCGAACGCGCCCGCAGCGACCGTGGGGCGAACGAACCGTCCGTCCGCAGCGCCGCGACCGGCGGCACGGAGGCGGCTCGCCGTGCCGACGTGTACGCCGAGACCATCGTGACCAGCACACCGGCGGCGTACCCGATGAGGATGCCGGTGGGGGTGACCGTCAGCGAGATGGACTGCCCCTCGGGAGCGTTCACCACCAGCCCGAGCAAACCCATCCCGATACCCACGGCGACACCCAGCGTCGAACCGACGAACCCGAGCGCACCCGCTTCCAGCAGCACCGCACGGCGAACCTGGCGGCGAGTCGCCCCGATCGCGCGCATCAGCGCCAGTTGCCGCGTCCGCTGCGTCACCAGCATCGCGAACGTGTTGGCGATGACGAACATCCCGGCCAGCAACGCCACCGCCGCGAACCCGAGCAGGCCTTCCCGGCTGGACCGGGCCGACTCGTCCGCCCTGGCCCGTGCCTGCTCGGCGAGGTCCGCGCCGGTCGCGACCGTGCGCGTGGCGTGATCGACGAGCCCCCGCGCAGTCGCCGCGATCGCGTCCGCGTCCGCACCAGGCCGCACGGACAGTTCGACCTGTGCGTAGCGGTCACCCAGCACACCGGGATCGCCGAACGCCACAACCGGATCCGGCTCACCCAGCGACCGGTACGCGAACACCCCGGCGACCACCGCGTCGACCGAACGCCCGTCGGCCAGCAGGATCCGGGCCCGCTCCCCGATCCCGCGCCCGGCCGGCCCGGCCTGTGCCTCGGCGATGGCCACCTCACCCGGCGCCGGGGCTTTGCCGTCCTTGAGGACGAACCGGTCCGACGAATCCCACGCCGTCCCGGCCTGGTCCGGGCGCACACCGACGAGCTTGCCGTCCGCGCGGACCACACCGGCGTACCCGGAAACCACCCCGGAAGCGCTCGCCACACCGGGAATGCCCGCCAGCCGGTCCTGGTCGGCCCCGGTCAGTTCCGGCGCGCCCTCGACGATCCGCACCGACACACCGACGTCCTCGCGGACGCCCGCACCACGCGTCGTCTCGGCGGCCGAGTCCGAGACGACCCACGTCGCCACGACGAACGCCACCCCCAGGGTGATCGCGACGAGCGTCATCGCGACCCTTCCCTTGTGCGCGACCAGGTCACGCAGCATCGCGCGCACCATCAGGCGACTACCTTCTCGAGGTCCTTCATCCGGTCGAGGACACGCTCGGCTGTCGGGCCGGCGAGCTCGCCGACCACACGCCCGTCAGCGAGGAACAGCACGCGGTCGGCGTACGCGGCCGCCGACGGCTCGTGTGTCACCATCACGACGGTCTGGCCGAACTGGTCCACGCTGCGGCGCAGGAACCCGAGGACGTCCGCCGAGGCCTTGGAGTCCAGCGCACCGGTCGGCTCGTCGGCGAACACCACTTCCGGTTTGGTGATCAGCGCACGCGCGCACGCGACTCGTTGCTGCTGCCCGCCGGAGAGCTGGTTCGGCTTGTGCCCGAGCCGGTGCCGCAAACCGACACCGTCGATGACCGCGTCGGCGAAGGCCTGGTCCGGCCGCCGCCCGGCCAGGTCGAGCGGGAGCACGATGTTCTCCCACGCGGTCAGCGTCGGCAGCAGGTTGAACGCCTGGAACACGAAGCCGACGCGATCGCGCCGCAACGCGGTCAGTCGCGTGTCGGACAACGACGACGTGTCCGTGCCGCCGATGAAGACCTGGCCGCTGGTCGGCTGGTCCAGGCCCGCGAGGCAGTGCAGCAGCGTGGACTTGCCGGACCCGGACGGGCCCATGATGGCCGTGAACTGCTCGCGCGGGAAGCCGACCGTCACGTCGTCGAGCGCGACCACGCGCACGTCGCCTGACGACCCCGAGTCGTACACTTTGGACAGATCGCGGCCGTGGACCGCCGGGCTTGTGTTCGAAGTTCGCACACCGTAGACGGTCCAGGATCCGGCCCGGCGGCACATCTGACCCCGGGCAGATCTTGCGGCTCTGTCTCAGGGCGGACGCGGCACCACACCGTCAACCCCAGAGCTGACAGTCAGCCGCAGGTGCTCTTGGCGGGCAGATCGCTGCCGGGGTCGAAGTAGGTGGCGCGGTCCTTGCCGTTGCCGCTGTCCGGGTCCGCGCGCTGCTCGCTGACCGCGGGGGCCAGGTACCCGGCGCGCAACGCCTCACAACCCATGGAATAGGTGAAGCCCTGTGACCGGACCGGCCAGATACCCAGGCTGCTGGCGGCGTACTTGCCGGTCAGCACCGAGTAGTCGACGTCCCAGCGGTCGACGGCGACGATGTCCATCACGTCTCTGAGCTTCTTCGGCTCGTCGGTGGCGAAGGCGTACGCGAACACGAAGTTCGTGTGCACCACCAGTTCGCCCTGCCGCGTGCCCTGTTCGGCCCACATCCGGCCGCGCACCTTCGGCGCGGCGGGCAACAGCTTGTGCCCGCTGGCCAGCCTGGTGGCGTACGCGTGCGCTTCGTTGGGATCCGTGCTGAACACCGGCCGCATGTTCTTCTGCGAGTCCTTCGCCAGCAGCTTGAGGTAGCGCTCGACGTCGTGCTGTTCGAGGACCGCCCGGTCGAGCCGTGAGGTGATCACCGCCTGGCGCACCTTGGCGTAGGCGTCGCCGACCTGCTGCGCGGTGAACGGGCCGACAGCCTTCGCCGCCGGTACGACCACGCCGGCCTCGCCGTCCGGCCAGTCCGCGGCGGGCGTCCCGGTGTACGGGCGACCGAGGTCTACGTGAACCGGTGGGGCCGTCGCTGTCACGTCGACTGTTCTCGGCTCGGCCGTGCCCCGGACCTCGTTGAAAGTCACGATCCCCGCGATCACCGCTGCGCCGACGCTGAGCGTGGCGACCTTGGCGCGGTAGCGCTTGAGGAACGAGCGTGGTGAATCGGTGCCGTGTTGTGGGTCCTCGGGCATTTCTCCCTCGCGCGTGCTCGCGGAGAACAGGGTGCCCGGCAGCCCCGTGGATGGACATGCCAGGTCCACACCGGACCTGGTGAGCCTAGCCTGACCACGTTGCGTAAAACTAGTGGTTACGGGTAGTGGCCCGAATGCGCTGAGTCACAATGCGTGGTCGCTGGCGGCTGCTCGGGCCGACACGTCACCCATTCGTATGAGTGGGCATGCGCGTGAAGTCGCGTCGGCGCGGTTCGTAAACTCTGTCACCGTGACAGAGACAGCCATCCCCCAGGCAACAACCGATCTTCCGGCCGCGTTCGCGCCCGAGAAGGTAGAGGGACGGCTGTACCGGCGCTGGGTGGACGCCGGCTACTTCGAGGCGGACGTGACCTCGGACAAGCCGCCCTTCACCATCGTGCTGCCGCCGCCGAACGTCACCGGGCAGCTGCACATGGGACACGCGCTGGACCACACGCTGATGGACAGCATGTCCCGGCGCCGCCGGATGCAGGGCTACGAGGTGCTGTGGCTGCCCGGCATGGACCACGCGGGCATCGCGACCCAGAACGTGGTGGAGCGCTCGCTCGCGGAGAAAGAAGGCGTGTCCCGCCACGACCTTGGCCGTGACGAGTTCGTCGCGCGCGTGTGGGAGTGGAAGGACGAGTACGGCGGCCGCATCCTCGACCAGATGCGCAAGCTCGGCGACGGCGTCGACTGGAGCCGCGAACGCTTCACCATGGACGAAGGCCTGTCCAAGGCCGTGCAGACCGTCTTCAAGAAGATGTACGACGACGGCCTGATCTACCGCGCGGAACGGATCATCAACTGGTGCCCGCGCTGCCAGACGGCGCTGTCGGACATCGAGGTGGAGCACTCCGAGGACGAGGGCGAACTCGTCTCGATCCGCTACGGCGACGGCGACGAGTCGATCGTGGTGGCGACCACGCGCGCCGAGACCATGCTCGGTGACACCGCGGTGGCCGTGCACCCCGACGATGAGCGCTACAAGCACCTGATCGGCAAGGAGATCCCGCTGCCGCTGACCGGCCGCCGGATCCCGATCGTCGCCGACGAGCACGTGGACCCGGAGTTCGGCACCGGCGCGGTGAAGGTGACGCCCGCGCACGACCCCAACGACTTCGAGATCGGCCAGCGGCACGACCTGCCGTCGATCACGATGATGAACGAGCGCGCGGTCGTGACCGTGAAAGGCCCGTTCGAAGGCCTCGACCGCTTCGAAGCCCGGCCCGCCGTGGTCGCCGCGCTGCGCGAGCAGGGCCGGATCGTGGCCGAGAAGCGCCCGTACCTGCACTCCGTCGGGCACTGCTCGCGGTGCGACACGGTCGTGGAGCCGCGCCTGTCGATGCAGTGGTGGGTGAAGGTCGAGCCGCTGGCCCGCGCGGCCGGTGACGCCGTGCGCGACGGCCGCACGACCGTGCACCCGCCGGAGCTGGCCAAGCGCTACTTCGACTGGGTCGACAACATGCACGACTGGACCATCTCCCGCCAGCTGTGGTGGGGGCATCGGATCCCGGTCTGGTACGGCCCGGACGACGAGGTCGTGTGCGTCGGCCCGGACGAGCAGCCGCCGTCCGGCGACGGCTGGACCCAGGACCCGGACGTGCTCGACACGTGGTTCTCGTCGGGCCTGTGGCCGATCTCCACACTGGGCTGGCCGGACAGGACGGCGGACCTGGCGAGGTTCTACCCGACCAGCGTGCTGTGCACCGGCTACGACATCCTCTTCTTCTGGGTCGCCCGGATGATGATGTTCGGCCTGTACGCGATGGACGGCAAGCAGCCGTTCGACCAGCTCTACCTGCACGGCCTGATCCGTGACGCGCAGGGCAAGAAGATGTCCAAGTCGCGCGGCAACGTGATCGACCCGCTGGAATGGCTCGACCGCTACGGCGCGGACGCGCTGCGCTTCACCCTCGCGCGCGGCGCGAACCCGGGCAGCGACATGGCGCTGGCCGAGGAGTGGGCGTCCGGTTCACGCAACTTCGTGACGAAGCTGTGGAACGCCAGCCGTTTCGCGTTGATGAACGGCGCGACGACCGCGATCCCGGTGCCGCCGCGGGACACTTTGACCGACGCGGACCGCTGGATACTCGACCGCCTGGACACCCTGGTGTCCGATGTGGACGGCCTGTTCGACGACTTCCAGTTCGCCAAGGCGTGCGACGCGCTCTACCACTTCACGTGGGACGAGTTCTGCGACTGGTACCTGGAACTGGCGAAGGTCCAGATCGCCGAGGGGCGCGCGGAAGCGACCCGCGCGGTGCTGGGGCACGTGCTCGACGCGGTGCTGCGGTTGCTGCACCCGGTCATCCCGTTCGTGACCGAGGAACTGTGGACAGCGCTGACCGGCGGCGAGTCCGTCGTCATCGCCTCGTGGCCGTCGGCCGGCGGCGCTTCGGCGGACGCCGGCGCGGCGCGGCGGATCGAGGGCGTGCAGAAGCTGATCACCGAGATCCGCCGGTTCCGCAGCGACCAGGGCCTCAAGCCGGGCCAGAAAGTCAGCGCCCGCCTCGGCGGCCTCGACGCGGCGGGCCTCGCCGACCACCAGAGCGCCGTGGCCACCCTGGCCCGCCTGACCGCACCGGAAGAAGGCTTCACCGCAGGCGCCTCCCTGGAAGTCGCGCTGCCCGGTGCGTCATCGGTCGTGGTCGAACTGGACCTGTCCGGCGCGGTGGACGTCGAAGCCGAACGCAAGCGTCTCACCAAGGACCTCGCGGTGGCGCAGAAGGAACTCGCCCAGTGCGAGGGCAAGCTGAACAACCCGAAGTTCACCGAGAAGGCCCCGGCCGACGTGGTCGACAAGATCAAGGACCGCCGGGAGACGGCGCTGGCCGACATCGACCGGATCAACGCCCGCCTCAACGCCCTTCCTCTGGCGCAATAACGGGTATTGCCGCAGACCGGCCCGGCCGCCCTGTCGTCGACGGGCAGCCGGGCCGGTCTTGTCAGACCCTTGCGCAACCGGTTCCGCGCCCCGCAGCGTCGGCTGAGCGCGGAACCGATCTGGTTGCTGTGAACTGATCTGCGGGCGTCTACAGCTGGGCGAGGGCCGCGGCGCTGGGGCTGCCTGGTTCGGCGGTGTACATCACCAGTCGCAGGTCTGTGCCGGGCAGCAGCAGGGTTTGGCTGTCCAGTTCCAGCTCACCCAGTTCGGGGTGGCGCAAATGCTTGCGCAGTGTGGAGATCGGGCGCACATCGTGGTCGCGCCACCCGGCGGCGAAGTCCGCGCTGTGTGCGGCGAACTCGTTGACCAGTTCGCCGATGACGCGGTCGGCTGGGTGGCGTGCGCTGGCCGCGCGTAGCTGGGCAGCGGATTGACGGGCGAACTCGCCTTCCGCGCCCGCCGGGGCCGAGCACACCGTCCCGCCCAGGCGGATGGACAGGCGCACGGTGTTGCGGTCCTCGGCGGGCAGCAGGTCGAACCGGGTGATCAACGCGGCAGCCGCGGCGTTCCAGGCCACGATGTCCTGCCGCTCGCCGACCAGGTATGCCGGGATCGGCCCGAGGCGGTCGAGCAGACGCCGGGCGTCGGCTGGCACGCCCGCGTGAGCGGTATCCGGAGCGGGCGGCACCTGTCCGGCCAAGCGTGCGAGGTGTTCGCGTTCGGCCGCGGTGAGCCGTAGCGCCGTGCCCAGCGCGGCCAGCACCTCCGGGGACGGACGCGGCGCGCGGGCCTGCTCCAGCCGTTCGTGGTAGCTCACCGACATCCCCGCCAGTTCGGCCACTTCTTCGCGGCGCAGCCCCGGCGTGCGGCGGGCACGTCGGCCTCGTGCCGGGTCGGGCCGCAGCGCTTCCCGTCGGCGCCGCAGGAAGTCGGCCAGGTCGCCTCTGCTCACTCCACCCATGGTGGCACGGGCCGTTCCGGTTGGCCACGGACTGGCGGTCCGGGGCTCAGGCGGCCGTTCCCCCACGTCGCCGCACGACCGAACCTGGACTCGTCACCCGATCGAACACCGGAGGAAACGTGCCTGAGGAGACGTTCCGGCGCTTGCTGGATCTGTTGCTGGCCAAGGACATGGACGCCGTCGCCGACTTGTGGGCCGAGCACGGCGTCGGCGAGTTCCCCTTCGCGGCGGGGAATTCGCCGAAACACCTGGCCGGGCGGGAGGAGGTCCGCCAGTACCTGGCCGGGTACCCGGACCTGATGGACGTGCGGGACATCCCCGAGGTCACCGTGCACCACACGCGGCAGCCGGACACCATCGTGGTCGAGTTCACCGCGAACGGCCGGACAGTGCGCACCGGGGAGCCCTACCAGCTGGACTACATCGCGGTGATCACCGTTCAGGACGGCCTGATCACCCGCTACCGCGACTACTGGAGCCCATTGGCCACTGCCACCGCAGCAGGGACCCTGCCTGAGCTGCTCGACGCACTGCGCGCAGACCGATGACCGGTGTACTGGTGATCGGCGGCACCGGGAAGACCGGGAGCGCGTTGGTGGAACTGTTGCGTGGCAACGATGTCCCGGTCCGTGTGGGTACACGCAACCCGTCCGGCGGTGACACGGTCCGGTTCGACTGGAACGACCCGGCCACGCACGAGGCCGCGTTGCGCGGGATGGACCGCGTCTACCTCGTGCCCCCGCTGCTGAACGTGGACCCGATGCCGCTGGTCGGGCCGTTGCTCGGCAACGCACGACGCCTGGACATGCGAGTCGTGCTTCTCGGCTCCGCCATCGTGCTGCCGGACGCTCCCGGCGCGCTCGAACTGGACGCGCAGGTGCGTGCCCAGCCCGGGTGGACGGTGCTGCGACCGTCGGGATTCATGCAGAACTTCCTGCGCCCGCACCCACTGGGCGCGCGGATCCGTCAGCACGGGGAGATCCGCACCTCCGCCGGTGACGGCCGGCTGGGCTGGGTCGACGCACGGGACATCGCGGCCGCCGCGTACGCGGTGCTGTCCAATCCCGGCGAGCAACGTGAATACCTGCTCACCGGGCCGAAAGCGTTGAGCTACCCGGACACGGCGGCGATCATCACCGCCCACACCGGACGGCCGACACGGGTGGTGCACATCAGCACCGAGCAACAAGCGGCCAACTACCGCGCCGCGGGTATACCCGCCTCGTTCGCCACAGCCCTCGCCGCCATGGAGAACGGCATCAGGGCAGGCGTGGAGGACCGGGTCAGCACGTCCGTCCTGGACCTGACCGGCCGTCCGCCCCGCACCTTCGCCGAGTTCGTCCAGGAGCACGCGGACGAGTGGGTCAGGTGAGCCTGCCGTCGCCGTGCAGGTGGTCGAAGATGATCTGGTCGACCGCGGCGACCCGGTCGCGGTCGCTGTAGGTCAGCCACGCCACCTCGGCGATCTCGTTGCTCGCGGTGGGAGTGCCGTCGTGATCCGCCGTGTAGCAGGTCATCCGGACGAGCACACCGTCGGCTTTGCCGTGCGCCTGGGCCTGGAAGGTGCCCAGGTGGGCGGCGGTGGAGCGGTCGATGGTGACGGTGAGCTCCTCCATGATCTCCCTGGCGAGGGTGTCGATGTCGGTCTCGCCGGGCTCGCGTTTGCCACCGGGCAGGTAGTAGACGTCGTTGCCGCGGGACCGGGTGCCGAGGATCCGCCCGCCGGACAGGTGGATCCACGCGATCTTGTCGATGGTCGTCGTCACACCCCCATCATCGCCGATCACCCGGGTTCAGCGTGATGACGAACGTCGTGCGGCCCGGTTCGCTCGACAGGTTCACGGTTCCGCCGTGCGCGCTGACGATCGAGTGCACGATCGACAGGCCGAGGCCGGTGCCGCCGCCGATCGCGCGGCTGCGGGAGTCGTCGATCCGGTAGAACCTGTCGAAGATGCGGGCCTGGTGCTCCGGCAGGATCCCCGGCCCGGTGTCGGTCACGGTCACCACCGCGTCCGGGCTCACCGTCAGCTCCACCTCCGTGCCCGGCGGGGTGTGCCTGGCGATGTTCGCGAGCAGGTTGTCCAGGACCTGGCGCAGCCGCATCGGGTCGCCGTGGATCCGCACGCGGCTGGGCGCGTCGAAGTCCAGCGGGTAGTCCGGGTGCGCGGCCACGAACGCCTGCGCCGCCGCCGACGCGACCTCGACCAGGTCGGCTTCCTCCTGGCGCAGCGGTGTTTCCGAGTCCAGCCGGGCCAGCAGCAGCAGGTCGTCCACCAGCAGGCTCATCCGCTCGGTCTCCTCGCGGATCTTGGCCAGGTGCGCCTCGCGTTCGGCCGGTTCGTTCGCGGCGGCGTACCGGAACAGGTCCGCGTAGCCCCGGATCGACGTCAACGGCGTGCGCAGCTCGTGCGACGCGTCGGCGATGAACCGCCGTAGTCGTTGCTCCGCCGCTGTCCTCGCCGCCAGCGAGGCGTCGATGTGGTCGAGCATCACGTTGAACGACGTCCGCAGCTCCTCCACCTCCGGCCCGCCGCCCGCGCCGTTCGCGCGGACGGGCAGATGACTGGAGTCGGTCAGGTCATGGGAGGTGATGTCGTGCGCTGTCGAGGCCATGTCGCTCAACGGACGCAGACCACGACGGAGTACGAGCCTGCCCGCGACGACCAGGATCACCAGCGCCGCACCGAACGCGCTGATCGACACGATGATCAGCCAGCGGACCGTGCTGTCGAGGTCCGAGATGGGGGCCGCGCTGACCAGGAACACACCGCCGTCGATCTGGCACGCCCGCGCCCGGTACGGGCCCTGGTCGTGGATGAAGATCGTCTGGAAGGCGTGGTCTTCCTGCTTGGCCAAGGCTTCCTTGGCCAGCGCCACGAACTCGTCACGGTCCTGCGGCGGCGGCAGCGCGTTGTCGCCGATCTGCGTGACGGATTCGTTGCGCGGGTTGTACACCAGCTGCTGCCAGGTGTACGGCGCCTTCCACTTGCCGCGGAAGCCCGCTTGTTCCTTCTGGGTCTTGGTCATCAGCTCGTCCAGTTGCCGCGCCAGGTAGTCGCGGGTGCTGGTGGCGAGCACGGTGCCGACGATCCCGAAGACCACCAGCGCCAACACTCCCAGCGCGAGCGCCAGGCGGGTGCCGAGCGGGGTCCGTTGCCAGCGGTTCATCCCGCGGGTCATCCTGTGGGGCGCCGCACGACGTAGCCGACACCGCGGACGGTGTGGATCAGCGGTTCATGACCGTCGTCGATCTTGCGGCGCAGATGGGACACGACCAGTTCGACCACATTGGACCTGCCGCCGAAGTCGTACTCCCACACGTGGTCCAGGATCTGCGCCTTGGTCAGCACGGCGGGGGAGCGGCGCATCAGGTACCGCAGCAGCTCGAACTCCGTCGGCGTCAACGAGACCGGCTCACCCGCGCGCCTGACCTCACGGGTGTCCTCGTCCACGGACAGGTCGCCGACCTCCAGCACGGACCGCTTCCACGTCGGCCCGGTGCTGCGCCGCAACACCGCGCGCAGCCTGGCCATCAGCTCCTCCACCGAGAACGGTTTGACCAGGTAGTCGTCGCCGCCGCGGGTCAGCCCGGCGATCCGGTCGGCGGTCGCGTCCTTCGCGGTCAGGAACACCACCGGCACCATCGCGCCGCTGGAGCGCAGCCCGTCCAGCACGGTGAAACCGTCCACGTCGGGCAGCATCAGGTCCAGCACGACGATGTCCGGGCCGAAACTCGCCGCCTGGCGCAGCGCCTCCTCGCCGGTCCCGGCGGTGACCGCGTGCCAGCCCTCGTAGCGGGCGACGGTCGCCACCAGGTCGGCGATGTGCGGCTCGTCGTCGACGACGAGCAGCCGCACCGGGCTTTTCTTGTTCACATGTTCATGGTGCGCCACGCGCGCGCGTGCAGCGAGGCGGCCGGGCCGCCGATAGGAGATCGACAGGTTCACAACAGCACCGGCACAGGTTCGTTCACCAAGCTCTGTGCCATGACGACCCTGTCACTCACCCGGCCCCGGGCTCTGGCCCGGACCGGTCTGTACGCCGTGCTGGGCGCGAATGTCGCGCTCGTCACGGTGTTGTTCGCCGAAGCGGGCCCGTCGGCCGACCCGTTGATCTCGATCGGCCGCCTGTCCGGCATGTTCGGCGCGCTGCTGATGGCGTTCCAGCTCGTACTCGTCGCCCGGTTGCCGTGGCTGGACCGTCGCCTGGGGATGGACCGGCTGACCGGGCTGCACCGCTGGACCGGTTTCGGCGTGCTGTGGCTGCTGGTCGGGCACCTGGTGTTCATCGTCTCCGGGTACGCGGACCTGTCCGGCAGCGGCCCGGTCGGCGAGCTGGTCACGCTGGCCGGGACGACCGAGGGCGTGCTGCGAGCGATCGTCGCGTTCGTGCTGATCATGACCGTCGGTGCCGTGTCGGCCAGGGTCGCCCGGCGCAAACTGGCCTACGAGACCTGGCACTTCATCCACCTGTACACGTATCTCGCGGTGATACTGGCGTTCTCGCACCAGATCCTGTCCGGTTCGTCCTTCGTGGACTCGCCGTTCGCCCGTGCCTACTGGTGGGCGTTGTGGGGCGGTGCGCTCGGTGCCGTGCTGCTCGGCCGCGTGATCCTGCCGTTGTGGCGCAATTCCCGGCACCGGCTGCGGGTGGCCGCGGTCGTGCCCGAGTCCGACCAGGTCGTGTCGGTGTACATCACCGGCCGCGACCTCGGCCGGTTGCCCGCCAAGGCAGGGCAGTTCTTCATCTGGCGGTTCATGACCAAGGGCCGGTGGTGGGCGGCGAACCCGTTCTCGCTGTCCGCCGCGCCCGACGGGAAATCGTTGCGGCTCACAGCGAAAGCGCTCGGTGACGGCAGCGCGTCGCTGCGGCACGTCAAGCCCGGCACGCGGGTGTTCGCCGAGGGGCCGTACGGCGCGTTCACCGCGATGCACCGGACCAAGCAGAACGCGCTGCTGGTCGCCGGAGGTGTCGGTGTCACGCCGATCCGGGCGCTGCTCGAGGAAATCCGCGGCCACGTCGTCGTGCTGTACCGCGTGAACAACCAGGACGACGCCGTGTTGCTGCGGGAACTGCTCGAACTGGCCCGTGCCCGCGGTGCGGTGCTGCACCTGTTGCCGGGGCCGGTCACCGCCCGCGACGCCGACGGCAACCAGCTGCTCAGCCCCGGAAACCTGGCCGGGCTGGTCGGCGACATCGCCGACCGCGACGTGTTCGTGTGCGGACCGCCGCCGATGACCGCCGCGGTCATGCGCTCCCTGCGTGACCTGGGTGTGCCCCGCGAGCAGATCCACGCCGAACGTTTCAGCCTGGCCAGTTGAGAGGAACCCCGAGCACATGCGCAGAGCGATACCCGCCATCCTGCTGACCGCCGCCGGATTCGCGTTCGTGTGGCAGTACGAGCCGACCACGTCCGCACAGGCGGCGCTGCCACCCGCGACCACCGTCCCGTCATTGCCCGAGCCTTCCGGTGGGGGCACGGCACCGAGGACCGTCGACGGTTCCGCCGAGCGCAACAAACACGGCGTCGTCCAGGTCCAGGTCGTGTTCACCGGCGAGAAGATCACCGGCGTCAGGTTCCTCCAGCTGCCCGCCTCCGGACCGTCCAGAATGGCCGGTCCGCGGCTGGTCCAGGAAACGCTCAGCGCGCAGAGCGCGGACATCGACACCGTGTCCGGCGCCACCATGACCAGCCAGTCCTACATCACCTCCTTGCAGGCCGCGATCGACGCGAAAGGCGCATGATGACTGTGACCGCTGTACGCCAGCTGATGGGCCTGCCGATCTCACTGGACCTGCGGGACGGCACCGAGGACGACGCCGAGCGCGTCTTCGCCTGGCTGCACGAGGTCGACCTGAGGTTCAGCCCGTTCCGCATGGACAGCGAGGTGACCAGGTACGACGAGGGCCGGATCGGCGACGACGAGATCAGCGACGACCTGCGGCACGTCCTCGAGCTGTGCCGGACGTACGAGAGCCAGTCCGGCGGCGCGTTCAAGGCCAAGCTGCCCGGTCGCGGCCTCGACCCGAACGCGGTCGTGAAGGGCTGGGCCGTGCAGCGGGCAGCCGGGATGCTGCGCGCCGCCGGAGTCACCCGGTTCTGCATCAACGCAGGTGGTGACGTGGTCACAGCCGGTGAACCGGCCGACGGTGAGCCGTGGCGCGTCGGCATCCGCCACCCCGGCGACAGCCACGAGGTGTGCGCGGTCGTCGCCGTGCGCGACGGCGCAGTGGCCACGTCAGCGGCCTACGAACGCGGCAACCACATCATCGACGGCCGCACGGGCATGCCCGCGTTCGGCCTGCTCAGCATGACCGTTTTCGCCTTCGACCTGGCCACCGCCGACGCGACCGCGACAGCCGCGTTCGCGATGGGCGTCGACGGCGTGGAATGGGCGGTCGAGCAGCCGGGCTGCCTCGTGCACGCGGTCGACTCGAACTACCGGGTGTTCCGATCCCCGCAGCTGCCGGTCCTGACTCAGGGGACGCGGGCACCGCACTAGACTCGGTCGGCGTGACCGATCCCGACGCGCTGCAGGTTCTCCGTGAAGTCGAAGCGGAGCTCGACACCCGCTGGCCGGAGACCAAGATCGCGCCGTCGCTCGAGCGCGTCAAAGCCCTGATGGACGTGCTGGGCAACCCGCACCGCGGCTACCCCGTGCTGCACGTCACCGGTACCAACGGCAAGACGTCCACGACCCGGATGATCGACGCGCTGCTGAGCAGGATCGGCCTGCGCGTCGGCCGGTTCACCAGCCCGCACCTGCAGGTGGTGACCGAGCGGATCGCGATCGACGGCGCCCCGATCAGCCCGGAGCGGTACGTCGCGGCCTACCGCGACCTGGAGCCGTACGTGTCCATGGTGGACGACGCGAGCGACGTCCGGATGAGCAAGTTCGAGGTGCTCGCCGGGATGGCGTACGCGGCGTTCGCCGAGGCGCCGGTCGAGGCCGCGGTGGTGGAGGTCGGCCTCGGCGGCGGCTGGGACGCGACCAACGTCGTCGACGCGGAGATCGCCGTGATCGGGCCGGTCGCCGTCGACCACGTGGACTACCTCGGCCCGGACATCACCGGCATCGCGCGGGAGAAAGCCGGGATCATCAAACCGGAGTCGATCGCCCTGCTCGCCGAGCAGCGGCCCGAGGTGATGCAGGTCCTGCTGGAGCGCGTGGCCGAGGTCGACGCGACAGTGGCCCGGCAGGGCTCGGAGTTCGCGGTGCTCAACCGGGATATCGCGGTCGGCGGGCAAGTGCTGACGCTGCAAGGCCTCGGCGGCGTCTACGACGACATCTTCCTGCCGCTGCACGGCGCGCACCAGGCGGACAACGCGGCCCGCGCGCTCGCGGCCGTCGAGGCGTTCTTCGGCGCGGGCGCCGACCGGCAGATCGACGTCGAAGCGGTCCGGCAAGGCTTCGCCTCGGTCGTCGTGCCCGGCAGGCTGGAGCGGATGCGTTCCGCGC
This sequence comes from Kibdelosporangium phytohabitans, assembly GCF_001302585.1. Lineage (GTDB taxonomy): Bacteria > Actinomycetota > Actinomycetes > Mycobacteriales > Pseudonocardiaceae > Kibdelosporangium > Kibdelosporangium phytohabitans. Next base: position 2,544,413 of record NZ_CP012752.1, read on the forward strand.
CAAGCGTTTTCATCGACGCCGCGCACAACCCGCACGGCGCGGCAGCGCTGGCTTCGGCGCTGGAGGACGAGTTCGCGTTCCGGCGGCTGGTCGGTGTCGTCGGCATGATGGCCGACAAGGACGCCAAGGGAATCCTCGAGGCGCTGGAACCGGCGGTCACCGACATCATCCTGACGCGCAACACCTCGCCGCGCGCCATGGACGTCGACGAACTGGCCAGCATCGCGCAGGACATCTTCGGTGACGAGCGGATCGTGGTCGAACCGCGGCTGGACACCGCGCTGGAAACAGCGGTGCAGCTGGTGGAAGAGGTCGGCGACCCGAACGAGCCGCTGGCGGGCGGCGGGATCGTGGTCACCGGGTCCGTGGTGACCGCGGGCGAGGCCAGGACACTCTTCGGGAAGGTCCCCGCATGACGGCTCCCAACCCCATGAAGGGCTTCCGCGGTGTGATGGCGGGCGCCCTCATCATCGAGGCGATCGTCGTCGCGCTGGCGCTGCTCGTGGTGCACCGCACCGGCGGCGGGCTCGCGTCGTGGAAAGGGCTGCTGGTCGGCGGGATCGTGCTCGGCCTGATCGTCACGTGCGGCCTGCTGCGGTACGCGTGGTCGATGTACGTCGTGCTCGCCCTGCAACTGGCCATGCTCGGGAGCTTCTTCGCGGTGCCGGAACTCGGCGTGCTCGGACTGATCTTCGGTCTGGTGTGGACGTACCTGTTCTGGCTGCGCCGCGACGTGGCCAAGCGAATGGCAGAGGGACGTCTGCCAAGTCAGCAGGAGCGTTAACGTTCCGTTCGTCTGCCCGGGATACAACGCCCCACATGGACAGAAGAACAGTACTGCGTGCCGGTGCGGCCGGTGCCGGATTGCTTGTCGCCGGAGCACTTCCGGCAGGTGCCCAGTTACGCCGTGACCGTCCCGTGCTCACACACGGTGTGCAGACAGGTGACGTGACCACGGACGGTGCCCTGGTGTGGACGAGGGCGGACCGTCCGTCGCGGATGCTGGTCGAGGTGTCGCACGACCCGTCGTTCCGTTACGCACGACGCCTGCGCGGCCCCGTACTCACCCCGGACACCGACGGCACAGGCAAACTGCGTGTGCGCGGCGTCCTGCCCGGCTGCGAGACGTACTACCGCGTACGCGCCGAGGACCTCGACGGCAGGACCACGAGCGAACCGCTGACCGGAAGCTTCCGCACCGCTCCGCTCGGTTACTCCGACGTGCGGTTCGCCTGGTCGGGTGACGTCGCCGGGCAGGGCTGGGGGATCAACCCGGACATCGGCGGCATGCCGGGATTCGGCGCGATCGCCGACCGCAAGCCGGACTTCTTCCTGCACAGCGGCGACACCGTGTACTCGGACGGCCCGTTGGCCGAGAAGGTCACGCTGCCCGACGGCAGGGTGTGGCGCAACGTCGTCACCCCGGAGAAGAGCAAAGTCGCGGAGACACTGACCGAGTACCGCGGCCAGTTCGCGTACAACCTGCTCGACCAGAACGTGCGCAGGCTGGCGGCGTCGGTGCCCAGCATCGTCCAGTGGGATGACCACGAGGTCACCAACAACTGGTATCCCGGCGAGGTCCTGGACCTGCCGCAGTACACCGAGAAGCGCGTGGACGTGCTGGCACAGCGCGCGTTCCAGGCGTTCCACGAATGGCAGCCGGTCGACAAGGCCCGCGCGGTCGACGGCCGCGTGTACCGCAGCTTCCGCTTCGGCCGCCGCGTGGAACTGTTCGTGCTGGACATGCGGACCTACAAGGACAAGAACACCGCGCCGAAGGACGGTGTGGGCCAGATCCTCGGCGCGCGCCAGGCCCGCTGGCTCGCCGACTCGCTGGCCCGCAGCCAGGCGACGTGGAAGATCGTCGCGGCGGACCTGCCGATCGGCCTGACCGTGCCGGACGGCGACGGCATCGAAGGCGTGGCCAACAGCCTGCCCGGCAAACCCGGCGGCCGGGAACACGAGATCGCGTGGGTCCTGCGCACCCTGGCCCAGCGACGCGTGCGCAACGTGGTGTGGCTGACCGCCGACGTGCACTACACAGCCGCGCACCACTACTCCCCGGACAGGGCAGCCGTCGGCGACTTCGACCCGTTCTGGGAGTTCGTGTCCGGGCCGCTGCACGCGGGTGCGTTCGGCCCGAACACACTGGACCCGACCTTCGGCCCGGTGGCGGAGTTCGTGCACGCCCCGCCGGCCGCGAACACGTCGCCGCTGCTGGGCTACCAGCACTTCGGCGAGGTGTCGGTGGACGGCAGGAGCGGCGAGCTGACCGTGTGGCTGCGCGACGGCCGCGGCACCTCGCTGTGGACCAGGACATTGCGGCCGGAGCGGGACCGTTAGTCTGCTGGCATCTCTGTGAAAACCCGCACGAAGGAGTACGGACCGCTGTGAGCGAGCGCACCCTTGTCCTGGTCAAGCCCGACGGTGTGAGCCGCGGCCTGGTCGGAGAGGTCATCTCCCGGATCGAGCGCAAGGGCCTGAGCCTGGTCGCGCTCGAGCTCAAGCACGTGAGCAAGGAGCTGGCCGAGCAGCACTACGCCGAGCACAAGGAGCGGCCGTTCTTCGGCTCGCTCGTCGAGTTCATCACCGGCGGCCCGGTCGTCGCGATCGTCGTGGAAGGCGTGCGCGCGGTCCCCGCGTTCCGCCAGCTGGCCGGCGGCACGGACCCCGTCGAGAAGGCCGCGCCCGGCAGCATCCGCGGCGACTTCGGCACCGAGGTGCAGTACAACCTGGTGCACGGCTCGGACTCGGCCGACTCGGCCAAGCGCGAGATCGACCTCTGGTTCCCGAACCTCTGAGGCCCGCCACGAGTGCGTGCGAACAGACTGGTTCGCACGCACTCGCCACGCCCCGCACCGACGGTTACTCCGTCAAATCAGGTTGTCCGCAACCGACCAGGAGCGTGGAGGTCTCGCCTAGTCGGTGTGAACGACAGCCAGCCCAAGACGACCAGCCCGCAAGCCAAATCAACCCCGAGCAGCCAGCGCAAGCCGAGCCAAGCCACAGCGGCGAGCGCGGAGACTGGCAGGAGCACCCACGCCCGAAACCCACCAAAGATCCGGAGCGCACAGCCTCCTGCCCAGAGGCCAGCCCCCGGCGAGGGAAAATCTTGTTCCGTGCGAACACCGTCGAAGCACCCGGCACACCAGATACCGACCGGGACAACCCCGATAGCGCACCGGGTGAAAGACAAAAGAAGCAGGACAACACAAGCCCACGGCAAATGGTTGACCGGTGAAGAGGAACAGCGTCCAGGTTGGTTCGGTTGGCCACGGTTATGTCGAGATCCTGGTTCTCGGTGGCACTGGCAAGACCGGGCGGCGGGTCGGGGCGGGATTGCGCGAACAAGGGCTGGATCCGCGAGTGGTGTCCCGCTCAACCCCGGAGCGCTTCGACTGGTCGGACGACACGACGTGGGAGCCGGTCCTCCAGGACGTCGAAGCCGTCTACGTGGTGAACGAGGGCACGGACAGGTTGCCGGAGTTCACCGAGCTGGCAGCGGGCAGCGGTGTGCGGCGGCTCGTGCTGCTGTCCGCCCGGGTGTGGGCGGAGATGGGGCGGGATCTCGCTGACGAGCGGGTCGTCGAGCAGTCCGGTGCGGAGTGGACGATCCACCTGGTTCAACCAGAACTTCACCGAGGACGCCGGGGTCGCCGAGCCGATCAAGGGCGGCGCGGTCCGGTTGGCGACCGGTGACGGCGAGGAGCCGTTCATCGACGTCCGGGACATCGCCGACGTCGCCGTGGCGACGCTGACGGAGCCAGGTCACGCGGGCAAGCGCTACGAGCTGTCCGGGCCGAGGCTGCTGAGCTGGGCCGAGGCTGTCGAGGAGGTCGCGCGCGCCACCGGGCGAGCCATCACCTACACCCCGATCACGCCTGAGCGGCAACGCGCGGACTTCGTCGCACGGGGCTTCCCGCCGCAGGCTGTCGACGTCTTCCTCGCCTTGTTCGAGCACATCCGTGAGCACCGCGCCGAGTGGTTGTCCGACGGAGTCCAGCAGGTTCTCGGCCGTGCACCACGTGACTTCCGCGACTACGCGAAATCCATCCGCTGATTGTCGGTGGGTGCGGCTATCGTGCCTGGGTGTCTGTTGATCCTCTGGTCCTGGCTGAGGGGCTGACCAAACGGTTCGGGGACTTCGAGGCGGTCGCCGGCATCGACCTCGATGTGCGCAAAGGCGAGGCGTTCGGGTTCCTCGGTCCCAACGGGGCGGGCAAGTCGTCCACCATGCGCATGATCGCGTGTGTCTCGCCGCGTTCCGGCGGCGAGTTGCGCGTGCTGGGAATGGACCCGACCGTCGACGGTCCGAAGATCCGCGCTCACCTCGGCGTCGTGCCGCAGCAGGACAACCTCGACAACGAGCTGACCGTCCGGCAGAACCTCCAGGTGTACGGCCGGTATTTCGGGTTGTCCCGCAAGCACGTCCGTGACAAGGCGACCGAGTTGCTGGAGTTCGCGCAGCTGACCGACCGCGCGGGCGACGAGGTCGAACCGTTGTCCGGTGGGATGAAGCGGCGGCTGACCATCGCCCGCTCCCTCGTCAACGACCCCGAGCTGCTGCTGCTCGACGAACCGACGACCGGGCTGGACCCGCAGGCCCGGCACCTGTTGTGGGACAGGTTGTTCCGGCTCAAGCAGCAGGGCGTCACGCTGATCGTGACCACGCACTACATGGACGAGGCCGAGCAGCTGTGCGACCGGCTCGTGGTGATGGACAAGGGCCGGATCGCCGCGGCGGGCAGCCCGGGTGAGCTGATCGACCGCTACTCCACGAAGGAAGTCCTCGAGCTGCGGTTCCCGCCCGGCATGCAGGACCCTGAGCCGGTGCGGGACCTGGGCGAGCGCGTCGAGGTGCTGCCGGACCGCATCCTCGTCTACACCACCGACGGTGAGGCGTCGCTGGCCGCCGCGCACGCCAGGGGAGTGACGCCGGTGTCCAGCCTGGTCCGCCGCTCCACCTTGGAGGACGTGTTCCTCCGGCTGACCGGCCGGACGTTGGTGGACTGATGCTGCGCCCGTGGCAGGCCCGGCTGCTGGTGGTCGAGTCGATGTGGACCTGGTATCGCCGCAACTGGCGGGCAACGGCCGTGTCGACCGTCCTCAACCCGGTTTTCTTCCTGGTGGCGCTGGGGTTCGGGCTCGGCTCGCAGATCCAGCCCGGCGCGATCACCCACGGCTACAGCTACGCGGTCTACCTGATGCCCGCCATGCTGGCGTCCGCCGCCGTGCAGAACGCGGCGGGCGAGTCCACGTTCCCCATCCTGTCCGGCTTCAAGTGGAGCCGCGTGTACTGGGGCATGACGGCCACGCCGATCACGCCCGCCCAGGTCGCCACCGGCCAGCTGCTGTGGATTCTGTGCAGGCTGACGTTCTCGGCCACCGTGTTCGCGATCATCGGCACCGTCCTGGGCGCGGCGGCCGGTCCGGGCATCGTGCTGTCGCTCGTCTTCGCCGTGCTGACCGGGATGGCGTTCTCGGCGCCGCTGGTCGCGTTCGCCGCGACGGTCGAGGGCGAGGGCCACGCCTTCAACCCGGTGTTCCGGTTCCTCGTGCTGCCGATGACGTTGCTGGCGGGCACGTTCTTCCCGATCACCGAGCTGCCCGCGCTCGTGCGACCGCTCGCGTGGATCACGCCGCTGTGGCACGGCACCGAGCTCACCAGGGCCGCCGCCTTCTGGGACATGCGGCTGTGGCCGGTCCTGGGCCACCTGGCGTACCTGCTCGCGCTCGTCGCCGTCGGCGGCTTCCTGGCGATCAGGCACTACCGGCGCAGGTTGGGGGTCTAGCGGTGAGTGTCGGACTGGTCTGGCGGATCATCCCGCCCGGGCTGTACGCGCGGCGCGCCCGCACAGTCGTCGAACGGTCGTTCCTGGTCAACCGCCGGGCGTGGATGACCATCTTCTCCGGCTTCTTCGAGTCGCTGTTCTACCTGTTCGCGATGGGTGTCGGGTTCGGTCGCCTGATCGGCGAGGTGGTCGGGCCGGGCGGCCAGACGATGAGCTACGCGGCGTACGTGGCCCCCGCGCTGCTGGCCGCGTCGGCGATGAACGGCGCGGTGTACGACGCCACGTTCAACCTGTTCTTCAAACTGAAGTACGCCAAGGTGTACGACGGCATGCTCGCCACGCCGCTCGGCCCGTTCGACGTGGCGATCGGTGAGATCTCGTGGGCGTTGATCCGCGGCGGCGTGTACGCCACCGGCTTCCTGACCGTGATCTCCGTGCTGGGCCTGGTGTCCTCGCCGTGGACGATCCTCGCGTTGCCCGTGGTGCTGCTCGTCGCGCTGGCGTTCGCCGCGGTCGGCATGGCGTGCACGACGTTCATGCGGTCGTGGCAGGACTTCGATTTGGTGCAACTGGCGCTGCTGCCGATGTTCCTGTTCTCCGCGACCTTCTACCCGTTGAGCGTCTACCCGGCGGGCCTGCAGTGGATCATGCAGCTTTCCCCGCTCTACCACGCGGTTGAACTGATGCGGGGGCTCACCGCGGGCATCATGGAATGGGCGATGCTCGGTCACCTGTCGTACTTCGTGGTGATGGCGATCGTCGGCCTGATCGTCGCGGCCCGCCGCCTGGGCAAGCTCCTGTTGAGTTAGGTGACGTCACGGCGCAGCGACGTGGTGAACGCGACCACCGCGGCGACCGTGACGTAGCCGAGCAGGACGAGCGCGCCAAAAGGAGCCGACAGCAGCTGTGGCGCGGAGATGCCTGTCTGCGCGACGGCGCCGGCCAGGAACGTGAAGCCGGTCAGCCCCGCGCTGGCGCCGCCGGGCAGGAACGGGTAGATCGTGTTCACGCCGGGTATCAACAACAGGAGCGTCTCGCCCAGGTAGAAGTAGCCGCCCAGTGCCACCAGCGCGGTCACCTGGTTGCGCAGCAAAGCCCCGACTGCCACGCCGATCAACGTGTACACGGTCATCATGACCACCAGCCGGACCAGCATCCCGACGAGTTCACCCGTCGGCAGCCCGAGGCTGATGCCGTGCACCGACGCGGTGACGACAAGTCCGGCTCCCGCGATGACCGCCACGATGAGCCCGTACGCGAACCCGGCGGCGGCGTAGACGCCGAGCTTCGCTGCCAGGACCGTGCCGCGTCGCGGCGCGAACAGGTACGTGAACGTGATCGTCTGATGCCGGTACTCGGCTGTCACGGCCGTCGTGCCCAGCAGCGCCGGGACGAACGCCAGCAGACTGGCCATCCCCAGCAGCATCTGCGTGCCCGCCGCGGTGGCCAGGCCGGGCATCGGCGGGTCGAAGTTCTCCGGCCCGACCATCGCCAGCAGGAACACGAACCCGCCGGTGGTCACCGCGGCGAGCAGGCCCCACAGCCTCAGCCGGGTGCTGGACAGGCGATGCGCCTCCGCGCTCAGCAACGCGGTCATGCTCGTCATGCTGCGGCTCCCGTCAGTGCGAGGTAGGTCTGTTCGAGGTTGCCGTCCTTGGTCACGTCCGCGATCGGCCCTGCGGTGACCAGACGGCCGCGCCTGATGATCACCACGTGGTCCACCATCTGCTCGGCCTCGCTCAGGACGTGACTGGAGACCAGGACCGTGCGCCCCTGCCCGGCCAGGTCACGCAGGAACCGGCGCAGCCACGCGATGCCTTCCGGGTCGAGGCCGTTGCTGGGTTCGTCGAGGATCAGCACCCGCGGATCGCCGAGCAACGCCGTTGCCAGGTTCAGGCGCTGCCGCATCCCGGTGGACAGGCCACGGGCCTGGCGGTGGGCGTACGAGGTGGCGTCGACCAGGTCGAGCACCTCGGCCACGCGTGAATCCGGGTAGCCGCCCATCCGCGCGTACACACCGAGGTGGTCGCGGCAGGTGCGGGCCGGGTGGAACGCGGACTTGTCCAGGACCGCCCCGACCACGCTGGACGGGTTCGGCAGGTCGGCGTAGCGCTTGTCGCCGGTTTCTCCCGGACTGATCGTCGCTGTGCCGGAGGTGGGCGTGACCAGGCCCAGGATCATCCGCAGCGTGGTGGTCTTGCCCGCCCCGTTCGGGCCCAGGAATCCCGTCACAGCGCCCGGCACGACGTCGAAGCTGAGGTCGTCCACCGCTGTGACAGCCGCGGACGCACCACCGAACACCTTGCGGAGCCGCCGTACTCGGATCATCTCCACCCCCTGATTAAGCATATCTATCTGTTGTAGTTCATGTATATCAGATAGTCGATGTAGGTACCATGACGGGCATGGAGCTGACACTGGACTTGGACAGCGATGTGCCGATCTACCAGCAGATCCGGGACCGGGTCCTGGAGGCGATCGCCGAGGGTCTGCTCACCGAAGGCGACCCGCTGCCGTCGACCAGACAGCTGGCCGCGGATTTCGGGATCAACTTCCTGACCGTGAGCAAGGCCTACGACCAGCTCAAACAGCAGGGCGTGATCCGGATCAACCGCAAGAGCGGCGCCGTGGTGCGCCGTGACCCGAACACCGGGCCGCCGGAGCCGGGCTTCATCGACGACTGGGACAGCCGGATGCGCGTCATGCTCGCCGAGGCCGCCGTGCAGGGCTTCACCCGGTCCGACCTGGTGAAACGGGTCAAGACACTGCTGGACCAGTACGAGGGGGTGCATCCGTGACCGGGCTGACGGCCCTGCTTCTCATCGTTCTGCTGGCCGGTTTCGCCCTGGCCGTGCCCATGCACATGCGGCCGACGCTGCCGTTCGGCGTGCAAGTCGCGGCGGTCCGTGCGGCAGATCCCGCGATCGTGCGGACCCGGCGCACCTACCTGCTCCGAGTCACGGCCGTGTCGGTGATAGCCGTGGTTGTGTGCGTCGCGGCCTACGGCAACGCCCTCATCGCCGGGACCCTCGCGAACTCCCTGGTGGTGGCCCACGGTGCCTGCTACGTACTCGCGCACAGGCGGCTACGGGAGACCAAACGTGCGGAGTGGTGGCAGGCCGAGCACCGCTACGGCGTCACCACAGACACCACCCTCCGGACGGACCCGGTCCGCGTATCGCTGCTCTGGCTGACGCCCGCGGTGGTGGTGATGGTCGTGACCATGGCCCTCGGTCATTGGGACATCGTCATCCCGATGGCGGTGATGACCGTCCTGATGCCTCTGGCGGTGCGACTGGGCGTGCGCACCAGGCCCGACCTGGACGCCGCACAGCCGGTCGGCTCGGCGCGCAGATACCGCGTCTACCTGCGCGGCACCGGCAGAATGCTGATGTTGCTGGTCGGAGCGACAAACCTGACGATCCTACTCGGCGCGACGCAGAGCTCGGAACCGTTCGCCGCCGTGCCGAGCCTCGCGGTGGTCATCGTGTTCGTGGCGTGGTCAGTGCGGGTCGGCCAAGCGGGACACCGCCTGCCCAAGCTGCCCGGCGAGGAAGACGAGGACACGGGACTGACGCAACGTGACGACGACCGGCGCTGGCACCTGGGCGGGCTGGTGTACCTCAACCGGCAGGATCCGGCGGTGTTCGTGCACAAGCGGGTCGGCATCGGGTGGACGATGAACCTCGGCCACCCCGTCAGCTGGGCTGTGCTGGTGGTTCTCGTGCTGGTGGCCGCCATGGCGGGGCTCGGTGTCGTGGATCTCCCGCAGCGGGAAAACGCCTTCTAGACCTGGCCCGTCCGAATCACCGCGCGGATGCCGCTACCCTGGTTTCCCGTGAGTGTTGAGTCCGTTTTCCCGAAGCTGGAGTCACTGCTGCCCAAAGTGGCCAAGCCGGTGCAGTACGTCGGCGGTGAGCTCAACGCGACGGTGAAGGACTGGGATTCCGCCACAGTCCGCTGGGCGTTGATGTATCCCGACGCGTACGAGGTCGGCCTGCCCAACCAGGGCGTGATGATCCTGTACGAGATCCTCAACGAGCTGCCGGACGTGCTCGCCGAGCGCACGTACGCGGTCTGGCCGGACCTGGAGAAGCTGATGCGCGAGCACGACGTGCCGCAGTTCACCGTCGACGGGCACCGCCCGGTTGGTGCGTTCGACATGCTCGGGGTGAGCTTCGCGACCGAGCTGGGCTACACGAACCTGCTGACCGCGCTGGACCTCGCCGGTATCCCGCTGCGCGCGGCCGACCGCACCGAGGACCACCCCGTGGTGCTCGCCGGTGGGCACTCGGCGTTCAACCCGGAGCCGATGGCCGACTACCTCGACGCGGTGGTCCTCGGCGACGGTGAGGAAGCCGTGCTGGACATCACCGAGGTCATCCGCACGTGGAAGGCACAGGGGCGGCCCGGCGGCCGGATCGAGCTGCTGACCAGGCTCGCCGAGCGCGGCAACGTCTACATCCCGCGGTTCTACGACGTGGGATACACGCCTGAGGGCGAGCTGGCGTACACCAAGCCGAACCGTGACCGCGTGCCCGAGCGGGTCGCCAAGCGCACGACCATGGACCTCGACGCGTGGCCGTACCCGAAGCAGCCGCTGGTGCCGCTGGCCGAGAGCGTGCACGAGCGGATGAGCGTGGAGATCTTCCGCGGCTGCACCCGTGGCTGCCGGTTCTGCCAGGCGGGCATGATCACCCGGCCGGTGCGCGAGCGGTCCATCGAGGGCATCGGCGAGATGGTCCGCAAGGGACTGGACGCGAGCGGGTTCGAGGAAGTCGGCCTGCTGTCGTTGTCCAGCGCGGACCACTCGGAGATCGCGCAGGTCACCAAGGGACTCGCCGACCGGTACGAAGGCACGAACACCGGGCTGTCGCTGCCGAGCACCCGCGTCGACGCGTTCAACGTGGACCTCGCGAACGAGCTGTCCCGCAACGGCAGGCGATCCGGCCTGACGTTCGCGCCGGAGGGCGGCAGCGAGCGGATCCGCCGCGTGATCAACAAGATGGTGTCCGAAGAGGACCTGATCCGCACGGTGTCGACGGCGTTCGCCAACGGCTGGCGCCAGGTCAAGCTGTACTTCATGTGCGGGCTGCCGACCGAGACCGACGAAGACGTGCTGCAGATCGCGCACATGGCGAAGGAAGTCATCCGCGCGGGCCGCAAAGCCGCCGGGCGCAACGACATCCGCTGCACCATCTCGATCGGCGGGTTCGTGCCCAAACCGCACACCCCGTTCCAGTGGGCCGCCCAGTGCGACCCGGAGACGGTCGACAACCGGCTGCGCAAGTTGCGTGCGGAGATCAACGCCGACCGCGGCCTGGCCCGCAACATCGGGATGCGGTACCACGACGGCAAACCGAGCCTGATCGAAGGCCTGCTGTCCCGTGGCGACCGGCGCGTGGGGCGCGTGATCGAACGCGTCTGGCGCGAAGGCGGCCGGTTCGACGGCTGGGGCGAGCACTTCTCGTTCGACCGCTGGGTGACCGCGGCCAAGGCTGAGCTGGAGCCGTTGGGCGTGGACCTGGACTGGTTCACCACCCGTGAGCGCGGCGAGAACGAGGTCCTGCCGTGGGACCACCTGGACTCCGGCCTCGACCGCCAGTGGCTCTGGGACGACTGGCAGGACGCGCTGGACGAGCAGGAACTCGACGACTGCCGCTGGACGCCGTGCTTCGACTGCGGTGTCTGCCCGACCATGGGCACGACCATCGAGGTAGGACCGACCGGTAAGAAACTCCTGCCGCTCACTCCCGTGTAGCTCGACCAACTGTGTGGCTCGATCAGCGAATCAGGGCGGACCCCGACGCGGGTCCGCCCTTTTTCTGTGCTGTCACACGGGTTTCGCACACCGGTGATGTGCGGTACGAGATCTCGTCGATCTCGATCCGCCGCAACCCGGTCAGCCGATCCACCCTCGTGATGATCGTCCCGGCTGTACCCGTTCTCCCGATGCCTGGATCCCGGCACGGCTTCGTGGTTGAACCAGCGCTGGTCGACGCGGGCTTCGTGTTCGGCTGGGGTGACGTGGTCCAGTCGGAAGTGCAGCCGAGTGCGGTCGTACCAGCCCCCGAGACGACCGTTGAGGGCAAGCGCCACCGCCTCACCAATTCCCCCAAGGGGATCCCTTGTTTTCAACGCTACCGCAGGGGTCTGACAATTCCGGGTTGGCCAAGTCCGCGCAGAGGACAATCGGGGCTGGAGGCGACCGGGCTGGTGGGCGACCGGAGAGGTTGACGGCGACGGGCGGCGACCAGTCGGGGTGCGGGGCGGGTCAGCTGGTCACGGCGGCCAAGGCGTCAACCAAGCCATGCCCGTAGAAACCGTTGTACGGCGCGTATCCCGCACAGTAAGCGTCCTGAGTGCCCGACCCGCTGAGGTCGTAGTCCGCGGGACACGGCACAGCCTGGGACTGGTTGTTCAGCAACCGCGTCAGCGTCGACGGGGAAGCGTTCGGATGCGTGGACGCCAGCAACGCGAGCACGCCCGAAACATGCGGTGCCGCCATGGAAGTACCGCAGTAGCGCGCGTAACCACCTGGCACCGTGGACAAAACGCAGCCGCTCTCGGGATCCCGGTTGCCGCGCAACCGTTCCCCGCCGGGCGCGGTCACGTCGATCACGCCGAGCCCGTAGGCGCTGTACCCGGCCTTCAGCTTGTCCGTCCCGACCGACGACACCGCGAGCACGTCTCGCAACCCGGCCGGGAGCACACGGCAGGTGGCGTCCGGCGGGTTGGCCATGTCGACGTTCTCGTTCGTCGCCGCCGCGACATTCACCACGCGCTGCGTGTGGGCGTACGCCACCGCGCGCGTGAGCGCCTCGCGCACCACTCGCTGCCCGCCCTTGGAGCACGTGAACAGCCACGGGTCGACGAAGTAGCTGCTGTTGGTGACGGTCATGTGCTTCTCCGCGGCCCACATGAAGCCGCACACCGCGTACTCCGGGTAGATCCGGCCGTCGTCGTCGACCACACGCACTGAGGCCAGGCGTACGCCCGGAGCGACGCCGGTGGTGCCCTTGCCGTCGTTGGCCGCGGCGATCGTGCCCGCGACATGTGTGCCGTGTGGTGAGTTCTTGGGCGCCCAGGCCGCCGGGGTGGTGTCGGGGCGTCCGGTGAGGCAGCCCGCGGACAGCGCGGGGTCTACGGCGTCCTTCAGGTCGGGGTGGGTGGCGTCGATGCCAGAGTCGAGCACGCCGACGACCACGTCACGGTCGCCTGTCGTCACGTCGTGGGCCGCGTCGGCGTTGATCATCGCCATGTCCCACTGCTCGTCCGTGCGGTCCGCGGACGGCACGGTGCCCGTGCGGCGGGTCGTCGAGGTGGTTTCCTCGGCCTTGCGCTTGCGGCTGGTCGCGCGTTGCGCGCTGAAGGCGCGGTCCAGGCCGATCCGGTCGTCGAAGCGGGTGTCGGCCGACGTCGCGACCGCGACAGAGATCTGCGGGTAGTAGACGGTGGTGACGCCGCACGCGGCGGTGATCTCGTTCTGCGCCTCGGCCGCGGGTGTACCGCGGTCGAACAGCACGATGTAGCGGGATACCGTACGAGTCCCGCTGACGCACGCGGCGTCGGCGGGGTCGGCGGCGGCGGGCAGCGCGCACACCGAGGCGAGCACCGCCGTCAGCACCGCTGCCGCCTTCACGCGGCGGACCAGAGGCACGACCACTGACCTCCATCATTGCGTCGGCCGGCTCGGGGGTACCGGCTGTCCACGTTGCGGGACGGTAGCCACGCCGCGTCGGCCAGACAAGTTCATCCGCGCAATTGCGTCTGCCGGTACGGTGCCAGCCGGACGCGGGTGCGCACCAGCCGAGCCGCCACAGACCACCAGAAGGAGTAACGCTGAGCCGTCAAGACCAGCCCAATCCGTCGCCACCCGGGGTGCAGAAGCTCAGGTTGCGCTACGCCAAACGTGGGCGACTGCGTTTCACGTCACACCGGGACATCGCCAGGGCGTTCGAACGCGCCTTGCGGCGCGCGCATGTCCCGATGGCGTTCTCCCAGGGCTTCAACCCGCACCCGAAGATCTCCTGGATCGGCGCGGCGCCGACCGGCGCGGCCAGCGAGGCCGAGTACGTGGAGATCCAGCTGGTCGAGGTGGTCGAGCCGGCGGGCCTGCTACCCGAGCTGGACAAGGCCATGCCACCTGGACTGGACCTGCTCGAGGTCGTCCAGGCCACGGGCGGCTCGCTCGCCGACCGGATCGACGCCAGCCGGTGGCAGATCGAGGTGCCTGGGGTCGCGCCCGCCGACCTGGCCGCCGCGGTGGCGGCCTTCCTGGCCGTCGAAGTGGCCGAAGTGGAGCGTCTGACCAAGAGCGGCATGCGGACAATCAACGTCCGACCTGCGGTTGTACGTGCGCAGACCCGTGAAGTGTCAGCAGACGGCGAACCATATGGGATACTTGAGGTAGTTGTACGACAGACGACACCTGTCGTGCGACCGGACGACGTGCTGAGCGCGCTCCGTGTCGTCGCCGCTCTGGAACCGCCGGTGCCCGCGAAGGCGACCCGGATGGCCCAGGGACGGCTCGACGATGGCGGTGGCATCGCCGACCCGCTGGCCCCCGACCGGGGCCCGGAGCCGTCAAGGGACGGCGTCCACAGCTGACCTGTGTCACCCGTGTGGGCGGGTGGCGTGAGGCGAGGATTCCCGCCGTTCGCGCGGCGGACCAGGCAAGGCAGAGAACCAACGAACCGGCTCTCGTCAGGGGAAGGCGACGAAGGGACCGGCACACAACGTCCGCGGCTGCGCGCCGGGGACCGAACAGGAGAGGCCCCTGTGCGGCCGCGTCCAGGTATGGACGCGCCCGGGGGCGGAGGAGCTACATGTCGGACACGACAGCGCCCGCAGGTGAAGGCAGCACCGAGCGGGATTTGATCGATCTGCCGCCGAAGATCAGGGTGCACGCCCTGGCGAAGCTGCTCGGAGCGAGCAGCCGGGAGGTCATGGCGGCCCTCGCGGACATGGACCAGGAGGTCCGCAGCGCCCAGTCCAGCGTCAGCCGTGAGGTGGCGCAGCGTGTCGTCGACGCGCTCGCCCCGCAGGCCGAGGCGCAGGAGGAGCCCGTTCCGCAGGTGGCGGACTCGTCCACGCCGGAAGAGCCCGTTGCCGAGCAACCGGCCGATGAGCCGGCCGAGCCGGCCGAGCCGGAGGCCGTCGGGACCAAGCGCCCGCGGCAGCCGTTGTTCGCGTCGGCGTCGCCGCTGTTCCTGCCGCCGGAGGCGCAGGCACGCACGGTGGCCAAGCCGGAGCCGGTCGAGGAGCCCGCCGAGGCCGTCGAGGAAGCCGACGACGCCGAGGCCGACGACGGCTCGGACGAGGACAGCTCGACCCGCAGGCGCCGCCGTCGCGGTCGTCGCGGCCGCGGTCGCGGCAAGGGCGGCCAGAACGACGAGGCCGGTGACGAGCAGGACGACGACGAGGCCCCGGAGGCGCCCGCCGACGAGCCGGAGGCAGCCGACGCCTCCGACGATGACGGCGAGGACGCCGCTGACGACGGGTCGAACCGCCGTCGCCGCCGTCGCCGCCGCCGTAAGGGCTCGGACGGCGACGACCCGGCAGCCGGCGAGGACGACCCGCCGAACACGGTCGTGCACGTCCGCGAAGCGCGGGACGAAAAGCCCAAGGCGGACAAGCCGGACCGCGACGAGGTGCGCAGTGTCCGGGGCTCGACCCGGCTGGAGGCCAAGCGCCAGCGTCGCCGTGACGGCCGTGAAGCGGGCCGTCGCCGTGCGCCGATCCTGTCCGAGGCCGAGTTCCTCACCCGCCGTGAGTCGGTCGACCGCAAGATGATCGTGCGCGAGCGCGCCGACCGTACGCAGATCGGTGTGCTGGAGGACGGTGTGCTCGTCGAGCACTTCGTCACCGCGTCCGGTTCGGGCTCGCTTGTCGGAAACGTCTATCTCGGTCGCGTGCAGAACGTGCTGCCGAGCATGGAAGCCGCGTTCGTGGACATCGGCCGTGGCCGCAACGCCGTGCTGTACGCCGGTGAGGTCGACTGGGACGCCGCCGGTCTGGAGGGCAAGGCCCGCCGGATCGAGCAGGCCCTGTCCACCGGCGACAGCGTGCTCGTCCAGGTCACCAAGGACCCGGTCGGGCACAAGGGCGCCCGGCTGACCACCCAGATCAGCCTGCCGGGCCGGTTCCTGGTGTACGTGCCCGGCGGCGGTGCCACCGGGATCAGCCGCAAGCTGCCGGAGAACGAGCGGCGCAGGCTCAAGGACATCCTCAAGCGGATCGTGCCCGAGGACGCCGGTGTGATCATCCGGACCGCCTCGGAGGGCATCAGCGAGGACGAGCTGGCCCGCGACGTGCGCAGGCTCCAGGCGCAGTGGCAGGTCATCAAGGACAAGGCGCACGGCTCCGACGAGGTCAAGAAGGCCAGCGCGCCGACGCTGCTCTACGAGGAGCCGGACCTGCTGGTCAAGGTCGTCCGCGACCTGTTCACCGAGGACTTCTCCGCGCTGGTCGTGCAGGGCGACGACGCGTGGGACACGATCGACGCCTACGTCCGGCACGTCGCGCCGGACCTGCAGGAGCGCCTGCAGCGGCACGTCGGCCCGTCGGAGGTGTTCACCGAGTTCCGCATCGACGAGCAGCTGCTCAAGGCGCTGGACCGCAAGGTGTGGCTGCCGTCCGGCGGTTACCTGGTCATCGACCGCACCGAGGCGATGACCGTGATCGACGTGAACACCGGCAAGTTCACCGGATCGGGCGGCAACCTCGAGGAGACGGTCACCCGCAACAACCTGGAGTCGGCCGAGGAGATCGTCCGCCAGCTGCGGCTGCGCGACATCGGCGGCATCATCGTCATCGACTTCATCGACATGGTCCTCGAGTCCAACCGGGACCTGGTGCTGCGCAGGCTGACCGAGTGCCTCGGCCGCGACCGCACGCGCCACCAGGTCGCCGAGGTGACCTCGCTCGGCCTGGTGCAGATGACGCGCAAGCGCGTCGGCACCGGCCTGCTCGAGGCCTTCAGCAGCACGTGCGAGCACTGCCGCGGTCGTGGTGTGGTCGTCTCGACCGAGCCGATCATCAAGACCAACGGTGGCGGCGGCAACGGTGGTGGTGGCGGCGGTGGCCAGCAGCACCAGAACCAGCCGGCGAAGTCCGGCAAGGCGGAGGACAAGCCGGCCGAGCGGACGCGTGAGCGGCCGACCAGGGCCGAGCGCCGCGCCAAGGCCGAGCGCGCCCGTGCCGAGGCCGCCGAGGCGGCGGAAGCGGCTGAGTCCGCCGAGACGCACGCGGAAGCGGCAGCTGAGGTGGCTGCCGACGCCGCCGCGGACGCGGTGGCGGCAGCAGCGCAAGCCGCTGCCGATGCCGACCAGGTGGCCGCGGAGGTCGAAGCGGCGCCCGAACCGGACACGGTCGAAGTTGCCGTCGAGGACCCGGTTGAGCCTGAGCAGGCCGAGGAGACGGCGCCTCAGCCGCGCTCCGGGACCGCCGAGCACGCACCGGGCACCAACGGGCACGTCACGGCGCCCGCCGCGCCGGCTCAGCCGGATGTGACCCCTGACTCGTCCGAGGTGCCGCAGGGCGTCGACGACGAACTGGTGCTCGCGCCGCCGCCACGGCGTCAGCGCAGGCGTTCGGCGTCGCGCCCGGCCGGACCTCCGGTCAACGCGGCACCGGAGCACTGACCAAGGCCCCCGCAAGGGGTGCGCAGGACCATGTTGTAACCTTGTACGTGGCCCGCCTTCCAGCGGGTCACGTCGTGTGCAGCCCGATCAGGTTTGATCAGGGCGCACCTGGCCCCCATCACCAACGAGTAGCAAGCAGGAGACTTCCGTGTCCGCGTACGCGATCGTCAAGACCGGCGGCAAGCAGTACAAGGTCGCCGTGGGCGACGTCGTCGAGGTCGAGAAGCTCGAGGGCGAGCCGGGCACCGAGCTCAGCTTCCCGGCAGTGCTCGTTGTCGATGGCACCGACGTGACCACCGATGCCGACGCGCTGGCCAAGGTGTCGGTGACCGGCAAGGTGGTCGCCCAGACCAAGGGCCCCAAGATCCGCATCCACAAGTTCAAGAACAAGACCGGATACCACAAGCGCCAGGGTCACCGCCAGAAGCTGACCCGCGTCGAGGTCACCGGCATCACCAAGTAAGGACCTGACCAGCCATGGCACACAAAAAGGGCGCATCCAGCTCCCGCAACGGCCGTGACTCCAACCCGCAGTACCTGGGAGTCAAGCGGTTCGGCGGCCAGGTGGTGAAGGCCGGTGAGATCCTGATCCGCCAGCGCGGCACCAAGTTCCACCCCGGCGTGAACGTCGGCCGCGGCAAGGACGACACGCTGTTCGCCCTGGCCGCCGGTGCGGTCGAGTTCGGTGCGAAGCGCGGCCGCAAGACCGTGAACATCGTTCCGGTCGAGGCTACGGCCTAAGACACCTAGCATTTCCAGGGGCGGGCCTGAGTGTGGGCCCGCCCCTTGGTGCGTTTCTAGAGAGGAAATCCACCGTGTCCCGATTCGTCGACCGTGTGGTGATTCACGTCGCCGCCGGTGACGGCGGTAACGGCGTTGCCTCCGTGCACCGCGAGAAGTACAAGCCTCTCGGCGGTCCCGACGGCGGCAACGGTGGAAACGGCGGCGATGTCATCCTCGTCGTCGACCCCGGTGTGCACACCCTCCTCGACTTCCACTTCCGGCCCAACGCCAGCGGCGGCAACGGCAAACCCGGCCAGGGCGCCAACCGTGACGGCGCCAACGGCGTACCGCTGGAGCTGAAGGTCCCGGACGGCACGGTCATCATGACCGAGGACGGCGAAGTGCTCGCCGACCTGGTCGGTGCCGGGACCCAGTTCGTGGCCGCCGCGGGTGGCCGCGGTGGGCTGGGCAACGCGGCGCTGGCGTCCAAGGCGCGCAGAGCACCCGGGTTCGCCCTGCTCGGCGAGCCGGGGGAGCGGCGTGACCTCGTCCTGGAGTTGCGTTCGGTCGCCGACGTCGGCCTGGTCGGGTTCCCGTCCGCGGGCAAGTCCTCGCTGATCTCGGTGCTGTCCGCGGCCCGGCCGAAGATCGCGGACTACCCCTTCACGACCCTGGTCCCGAACCTCGGGGTGATCACCAGCGGCGACCACGTCTTCACCATGGCCGACGTGCCCGGCCTGATCCCCGGCGCCAGCCAGGGCAAAGGCCTGGGCCTGGACTTCCTGCGGCACATCGAGCGGTGCGCGGTGCTCGTGCACGTCGTGGACTGCGCGACCTACGAGCCCGGCCGCGACCCCATGTCCGACGTGGACGCGCTGGAGGCCGAGCTGGAGCGCTACACCCCGGCGCTCGGCGGCGAGCTGGCGTCCCGGCCGAGGGTCGTGGTGCTCAACAAGATCGACATCCCGGACGCGCGGGACCTCGCCGACATCGTCCGGCCGGACTTCGAGCGACGCGGCTGGCCGGTGTTCGAGGTCTCCACGGCGACGCGGGAAGGCCTGCGTGAGCTGACCTTCGCGCTGGCCGAGGTGGTCGAGCAGTACCGGGCCGCGCAGCCGGTCGTCGAGTCGACCCGGGTCGTGCTGCGGCCCAAGGCCGTCGACGACAAGGGATTCGAGATCATCCCCGACCCGGACGACGACACCGGCTTCATCGTCACCGGCGACCGGCCGCAACGCTGGGTGCTGCAGACGGACTTCAACAACGACGAAGCCGTCGGATACCTCGCCGACCGCCTCAACCGGCTGGGCGTCGAGGACACGCTGGCGGCCATGGGCGCACAGCCCGGGTGTGCCGTCACGATCGGGTCGTGGACCTTCGACTGGGAGCCGTCCACCCCTGGTGTCGCCGCCATGCTGACCGGGCGTGGCACCGACGTCCGGCTGGAGCAGAACGACCGAGTGGGCGCGGCGGAACGCAAGATGCAGCGCAGGCTGCGCCGCGGCCTTGCTGTCGAGGACGAGGACGAGTGACATCACCGACCCGCGAAGCTCTCATCGGAGCGAGCAGGATCGTCGTCAAAGTTGGTTCATCTTCGCTGACCACCGCCGAAGGCGGGCTGGATCCAGCCCGCCTCGACGCCTTGGTGGACGCACTGGCCGCGCGCCGTGCCGCCGGGAGCCAGGTCGTGCTGGTGTCGTCCGGCGCCATCGCCGCCGGTCTCGCACCGTTGGGTATTCCGCGTCGGCCGCGTGACCTGGCCACGCAACAAGCAGCCGCGTCCGTCGGTCAGCTCGCGCTCGCCCACGCCTACGCCGCGTCGTTCGGGCGGTACGCCCTGACAGTCGGGCAGGTCCTGCTCACGGCCGACGATGTCGTGCGGCGGTCGCACTACCGCAACGCGCAGCGCACGTTCTCGAAACTCCTCGCGTTGGACACCGTGCCGGTCGTGAACGAGAACGACACCGTTGCCACTGAGGAGATCCGCTTCGGCGACAACGACCGGCTCGCCGCGCTCGTGGCGCACCTCGTCGGCGCGGACGGCCTGTTCCTGCTGTCCGACGTCGACGCCCTCTACGACGGCGATCCCCGCCGCGGTGCCGCCAACAAGATCGAAGAGGTCACCGGTGACTCCGATGTGGACGGTGTGAAAGCCGGGACACAGGGCGCTTCCGGGCTCGGCACCGGTGGAATGGCGTCGAAGCTGGCCGCCGCCCGCCTGGCTTCCTCGGCGGGAATCCCGGTCCTGCTCGCCGCCGCCGCTGATGTCCCACGGGCCTTGACCTGCGCTGACGTCGGAACCGCGTTCGCCGCCACCGGCACGCGCCTGTCCGCCAGGCGTTTCTGGCTCGGTCACGCGGCCGGTGCCGCCGGCCGCCTGTGGCTCGACGACGGTGCGGTGGCCGCTGTGGTGCACCGGCGCCGTTCCCTGCTCAGCGCCGGCATCACCGCCGTCGACGGCGAGTTCGACGCGGGAGACGTGGTGGAGCTGCTGAACCTGTCCGGTGCGGTGGTCGCCCGTGGTGTCGTCGCGTTCGACGCCGTCGAACTTCCCGCGCTCATCGGCAGGTCGAGCCACGAGTTGCCCGCCGAGCAACGCCGTGAGGTCGTGCACGCCGACGACCTGGTGCCGATCCGGACCTTCTGACAGCGCCTACTTCAGTTCCATGCCCTTGGTTTCAGGCAGCGTGCGGATGACGAAGAACGCGATGGCGGCGCCCGCGGCGACGTACCAGAAGAACACGTACGACATGCCCGCGTCCGACAGAGCGGTGTTCACCAACGGGGCCGTACCGCCGAAGACCGCGACCGTGACGTTGTACCAGGCGCCGATTCCCAACGCTCGCAGCTCGGTCGGGAACATCTCGCTCATGATCGCCGGGGCGATCGACGTCATCGCCGTGTACAGGCTCAACCCCACACAGAACACCACGATCAGGTTGCCGAGACCCGGCGTGATCAATGTGGACAGTGGGACGATGAGCACGGCCGTCGCCGCCGACCAGACGAGCAGCTGCGGTTTGCGGCCGTAGCGGTCCGACAGCACACCCATGGGGTACTGCAACGCGATGAACAACGCCGTGCCGATGGACAGCGCCAGGAACACGTCGTCCGCTGACGCCTTCTTCGTGTTGATCGCGAACGGCGTCAGCGTGCTGAAGAACGTGTAGTAGCAGAGCGTGGACAGCATCGAGTAGCCGATCAGCTGGCCCACCGCTCCGGGGTGGTGCTTCAGCGTCCGCAGCAACGGTTTCTCGACTTTCCGCGCCTTGTGCTTGCTCTTCTCGAAGTGTTCGGTCTCGTCGATGGTCCGGCGCAGCCACAGCCCGACGATGCCGAGCACACCGCCGACGATGAACGGGATCCGCCAGCCGTAGCCGGCCATGTCGGCCTTGCCGAGAACGCGGACCAGGAAGTATCCGAGCAGCGACGCGATCAGCACGGCTGTCCCGGTCGAGATGTAGAAGAAGGCCGAGTACCGCCCGCGCCGCGCCGCCGGCGCGATCTCACCGAGGTACGCCGAGGCGTTCGACACCTCGCCGCCCAGCGAGACACCCTGCGCGATCCTGGCCAGCAGCAACAGGATCGGCGCCAGCCAGCCGACCGCCGCGAACGTCGGCAGCACACCGATCGCCAGCGACCCGCCCGCCATCAGCACGATGGTCAGGATCATCGCCGGTTTGCGGCCACGCACGTCCGCGAACCTGCCCAGCAGGAACCCGCCGAGCGGCCGGAAGAAGAAGGCCAGCGCGTACGTGGCGAACGTCGCCATCAACGCCGCGCTGCCTGGCGCGAACAGCGCGCTCGCGATGTACGTGCTGAACGTCGCGTAGACCGTCCAGTCGTACCACTCGATCGCGTTGCCGATCGACGCCGCGACCAGCTTGCGAACCGGCAACCTGTGCCCGACCGGCTCTGCCACCTGCTCCGACATGCGATGGACCTAACCACACGAAACGCATGATTAGTAGATCTCCAACCGTTTTCACGCTCCGCGACCATCTGCCGGTAAACCGGTGGCTTCTGCTTGTCCTTCAGGTCACGATGTGCGGGTGAGCGCCGAATCAGCCCTGGTCGCCATGCGTGACACCGTTGCGTTATGGCACGTCGGTCAGGCGAACGCGGCCGAAATCGTCTACGCCGCCTGCGACCTGCTGGTGGCCGGAGTGGACGGCCCCGCGCTGCGCATGCTCGCCGCGGTGTCGGCGCGCGATGTCCGCGTGGACAGCTATGAGGTCACTGTGTTGCTCGAATCTGTCATGACCGAACTCGGGCTGCCCTACTTCCCGAAGGAATCTCCCGAAGGCCAGGAACGGGCTCTCAAGGCGATGGCTTCGCGTGTGCTGGCGGGAGTCATGCCCCCGCACGAGCTGACCTGCTGGGTTCATCAGGTGTTCGGCCACGACGGCATCGACCTCGCCCAACCGCTTGTCGAGCTTGACGACGTCTACGACTACGCCGACTGCACGGCCATGACTGTCGAAGACATCGATGCCCAGGTGCTCGCCGAAGCGAAACGTCTCGTCGCCCTGCCCTGAGCTCAGGTCGTCGTCGCCAAAGCGAACGGCAACACCCCCGAGGCGCCCGCGTCGGCCAGCAGCTTCGCGGCGACGGCCATCGTCCAGCCTGTGTCGATCCGGTCGTCCACGAGCAGGACCGGGCCGCCGGCGGTCCGCACCGCCTCGGCGAGCGATTCCGGGATCCGCATGGCGTTCCACAGACCGGCCAGCCGCTGGGCGCTGTTGCCGCGCCGGTCCGCGCCGCCGGTGATCTCCACTTCACCGACGAACTCCAGCCGCCCGATCCCGGCCAGCCGCTCACCCAGGCTGCGGATGAGCTTCGGCCGGCTGGCCGAGGAGATCGTGGCGACCGCGACCGGCCGCGTGTCCCACTTCCAGGTCGACAGCACCTTCACGCACGCGTCGAACACGTCGTCCGCCACGGGCTCGTCGGGCGCCGTCGCCCCCAGCATCGACCGCAGCCGGTTGCCCCACCCGATGTCGGTCAGCCGACCGAGCGCACGGCCGGGCAGGGACTGCTGTTCCTTGGGGATCTTGCCCGACAACGGCACGCCGAGCGCTGCCATGCCCGGCGGCCACTGGCGTCGCGGCATCACCTCGACACCCGGACGGCGCAACCTGTCACGGGCCTGAGTCGCGCCTCGCGTGGAAACCGTTGTGTCCCAGACCTTGCCAGTGCAGTTGTCGCACCGGCCGCACGGGGTGGCGTGTGGATCGTCCAGTTGCCGCAGCAGGAACTCCATCCGGCAGCCCGTGGTCGCCTGGTAGTCGAGCATCGCCTGCTGCTCGGCCACCCGCGCCTCGGCCACGTGCGCGTACCGGTCGGAGTCGTACTTCCAGTCGCTGTCCAGCAACACCCAGCCGCCGCGTTCCCGCCGCACGGCACCGTCCACATCGAGCACCTTCAGCACGACCTCGAGCCGCGAGCGCGACAGGTCCACGCGCGGTTCCAAGGCGGGCAACGACATCGGGCCTTCCGCGTGCGCCAGCGCGTCGAGCACCTGCCGCACCACCTGCTCCGGCGGGAAGGCCAGCGAGGCGAAGTACGCCCAGATGTCCCTGTCCTCCGCGCCGGGCAGCAACAGCACCTCGGCCTTGTCCACACCACGACCGGCGCGGCCGATCTGCTGGTAGTACGCGATCGGCGACTGCGGCGCGCCGAGGTGCACCACGAACCCGAGATCCGGCTTGTCGAAACCCATCCCGAGCGCGGACGTCGCCACCAGCGCCTTGACCCGGTTGGCCAGCAGGTCCTCCTCGGCCCGCAACCGCTCGGCCTGCTCGGTCTTGCCCGAGTACGACCGGGCCTCGAACCCGCGTTCACGCAGGAAGGACGCCACTTCCTCGGCCGCCGCGACGGTCAGCGTGTAGATGATGCCCGAGCCGGGCAGGTGCGGCAGTTGCTCGGCCAGCCACGCCAGCCGGGTCGCCGCGTCCGGCAGCCGCACCACCGCCAGCCGCAGGCTTTCCCGGTCGAGCGCGCCACGCAGCACCAGCGTGTCCAATGCGGACGGTCCAAGTCCGAGTTGCTGCGCGACGTCCCGCACCACCCGGTCGTTGGCCGTCGCGGTGGTGGCGAGCACCGGCACGCCCTGCGGCAGTTCGGTCAGCAACGTGCGCAGCCGCCGGTAGTCCGGCCGGAAGTCGTGGCCCCAGTCCGAAATGCAGTGTGCCTCGTCCACGACGAGCATGCCCGCCGACGCCGTCAGCGACGGCAACACGTTGTCCCGGAAATCCGGGTTGTTCAACCGCTCCGGGCTGACCAGCAGCACGTCGACGTCGCCGGCGTTGACCGAGTCCTGGACTTCCCGCCACTGGTCGGAGTTGGCGGAGTTGATGGTGGCCGCGTGCACACCCGCCCGCGCGGCGGCCTCGACCTGGTTGCGCATCAAGGCCAGCAGCGGCGAGACGATCACCGTCGGCCCGGCGCCGCGTGCCCGCAGCAACGCCGTCGCGACGAAGTAGACAGCCGATTTTCCCCACCCCGTACGCTGGACGACGAGCGCGCGCCGGTGCTGGGCGACCAGTGCCTCGATCGCGGTCCACTGGTCGTCCCGCAGTCTGGCCCCGTCGCCCGCGAGCGCCCTGAGATGACGCTCGGCGTCTTCGCGTAGTTCGTTCACGCTTCCACCTCTACCGTATTGGCCGCGGTAGCACCTTAGATACTCCCCACGAGTTCGTACCAATGGACCGTTCGTACGGTTTTGAGGAGCGGCAGTGACCGAACCACGCAAACGCGACTCGGCCGCGAGCAAAGAGGCTTTGCTCGATGCCGCAAGGGATTTGTTCGCCGAACGGGGCTACGACCGGACTACCGTACGCGACATCGCCCGGCAGGCGGGCGTCAACCAGGCACTGCTGTTCCGGTACTTCGGCAGCAAGGAGGCGCTGTTCGCGGCGGTTGTCGCCCGATCGGGGCGTGACCAGCTGGCGCAGGACCCGCCGGACCTGCTCGTCGCCCGGATCCTGCGCGGCATGCTCGACAAGGAGCACCAGGGTGACCACGCGGTGCAGATCATGCTGCGGTCCAGCGGTGAGGACGCGGTGGCCAAGGAGATCCACGAGCAACTCGGCCAGGATTACATCCGCGCGTTGTCCGCGCTGACCGGCCAGCCGGACGCCGATCTGCGCGCGCACCTCGTGCTTGCCTGGATCGTCGGGATCGACGTCGTGCGGTCGGTGGCCGGCTCCGAGCCGCTGGCCGGCGCCGACAGCGACGACGTGATGGCGTGCGTGTTGCCCGCTGTCCGGATGTTGCTGGAACAGGTGCGGGATGTACCGTCCGAAACGGACGCGTAGTGCGACCGTGCGTTGACCGTTGGTGACAGCGGCGGTACCTTCGAAGTTGTAAGCAGGCGCTTACAACCGTGAAGGGGCAGGTCGATGACCACCACAGAACACTCGATCGACTTTCCGTTCGGCGGTACCGGCACCGACGACTACGTCGCGCTCGACATCGCGAGCGAGCAGGCCGGGCTCGGGGACGACGAACCGCTGGTCCGGATCCGGCTGCCGTACGGTGGCGAGGCCTGGCTCGCCCGGCGCTACGAGGACGTCCGGGTCGTCCTCGGCGACCTGCGGTTCAGCCGGGCCGAGGCGTTCGGCAAGGACGTCCCCCGGACGTCCGCGCAGATCAGGGGCGACCGCGGCATCCTCGACATGGACCCGCCCGACCACACCAGACTGCGCAAGCTGGCCGCGAAGGCGTTCACCGCCAAACGCGTCGAGACGCTCCGGCCACGTGTCCAGCAGATCGTCGACGCGCTGCTCGACGGCATGATCGCCAAGGGCACCCCGGCCGACCTGATGGCATGCCTGTCGTGGCCGCTGCCGATCACGGTGATCTGCGAGATGCTCGGCGTCCCCTACGAGGACCGCACGAAGTTCCGCGCCTGGACCGACGTGGCGCTGGCGATCACCGCCTACACCACCGAACAGATCGAACACGCGCAGCAGGCCCTCAACGACTACATGGCCGGGCTGCTGGACCAGCGCCGCACCGAGCCCAAGGACGACCTGCTCACCGCGATGATGCAGGCCCGCGACAACGACGACAGGCTCGCCCCCGAGGAGATCGTCCGGCTCGCTGCCGGGTTGCTCGTCGCCGGACACGAGACGACCGCCAACCAGATCGGCAACTTCGTCTACAGCCTGCTCGCCCACCCCGCCGAACTGGCCAAGCTGCGGGCGGATCCCGGCATGGTCAACCCCGCGGTCGAGGAGCTGCTGCGGCACACCCCGCTCGGCGCGTCCGCGGGGTTCGTCCGGATCGCCAAGGAGGACGTCGAACTCGGCGGCGTCACCGTCCGCGCGGGTGAAGGCGTCTTCGCCGACGTCACCGCCGCCAACAGGGACAAGCGCCTCTTCGACGACCCCGACGAACTGCGGCTCGGCCGGCCGGTCAACCCGCACCTGACCTTCGGGCACGGCGTGCACCACTGCATCGGCGCCCAGTTGGCCAGGCTGGAACTCCAGGTGGCACTCGGGACGTTGGTCAGGCGGTTCCCCGGCCTTTCGCTGGCCGTGGACGCCCGGGATGTGCCGTGGAAACATGGCCGCCTGGTACGTGGCCTGCAAGAGCTGCCGGTCACCTGGGCGGAGGTGCGTGAGTGAGCGACACACAGTGGCGGCTTGAAGTCGACCGGCACCTGTGCATCTCGTCGGGGATGTGCGTCGGCATCGCGCCGGACCACTTCGAGCTGGAAGGCGACGGGTCCCACGCGACGGCCGACGTCGTCGACCAGGACGAGGCCGTGGTCGACGCGGCCGAGTCCTGCCCGGTCGAGGCGATCAGGGTGCTCAGCGCGGCAAGCGGAGACCTGGTCGCCCCGGCCGATTAGCAGTGCGGGCCAAGTGGTCGTCCGGGCGTCTCACGCCCGGACGATCACCTGGTCGAGTGACTTGCGCACCAGGTCGGGCACCATCGCGTCCTCGGCCGGGTAGCCGACCGGGATCACCGCGAACGCCTTCTCGTTACGCGGCCTGCCCAGCACCTCGGACAGAAATTTCATCGGGCTCGGCGTGTGGATGAGCGCGCACAACCCGGACAGGTGCAGCGCGGTCAGCAACATGCCGACCGAGATCCCGACCGACTCGTCGACGTAGTAGTGCTTGTGGCTCTCGCCGGTGTCGTCGAGGTAGAAACGCTGCTGGAACACCACGATCAGGTACGGCGCGTCGGTGAGGTGCGGCTTGTGCTCGTCGGTGCCCAACGGCTGCAACGCGGACAGCCACTCCTCGCCCAACCGGCCCGCGTAGGACCGCTGCTCCTCTTCCTCGGCCGCCGCGCGGATCGCGGCCCTGGTCTCCGGGTTGGTCACCAGCACGTACGTCCACGGCTGCTGGTGCGCGCCGGACGGCGCGGTCGCGGCGACGGCGATCGCGTCGAGCACGACCTGCTCGGGTACGGGGTCGTCGGAGAACGCGCGGACAGTGCGCCGCTGGTCCATGCGTTCCCGCAGATCGGCGGAGGCCGCCAGCGACGCCTGCTGCGGCATCCTCGGCGGCTGGTACGGCGTCGGCTGGTAGGGCTGCCCGTGCATGGGTGTCCAACTCCTCATAACCGCCCATCCTGCCTCGATGATCAGGTGAAATGGGCACCCAATTGGGCAAAACGGCAGGTGATGGCCGCACAACGGGTGGTGCTGCCGCGTACGCTCCCGACCTATGTCGGCGAACTGTCGCATCGGGATCATGGGCGGCACCTTTGACCCCGTGCACCACGGCCACCTCGTCGCGGCCAGTGAGGTCCAGGCCCGGTTCAACCTGGACGAGGTGATCTTCGTCCCGACCGGCGAGCCGTGGCAGAAGGGCGACCGCGAGGTCAGCCCGGCCGAGGACCGGTACCTGATGACGGTCGTCGCGACCGCGTCCAACCCGCGCTTCTCGGTCAGCCGCGTCGACATCGACCGCGGCGGGCCGACATACACCGTCGACACCTTGCAGGACCTGCGGGCCGCGCGGCCGGACGCGGAGCTGTTCTTCATCACCGGCGCGGACGCGCTCGCCCAGATCCTGGGGTGGCGGGACGCGGAGAAGCTGTTCGGCCTCGCCCATTTCATCGGCGTGACCAGGCCCGGGTACACGCTCGACGACCACCACCTGCCGGACGGCTCGGTCAGCCTGGTCGAGGTGCCCGCGATGGCGATCTCGTCGACCGCGTGCCGCGACCGCGTCGCGCTCGGCGAACCCGTCTGGTACCTGGTTCCCGACGGCGTCGTGCAGTACATCCAGAAGCGGAACCTGTACGCCGAGCGCACCATCGGCTGCCGCCCGGAATAGTCCGCGCCCCGATCCGCGCCGCCGGGTACCCTCTGTACTCATCGTTGACGGCCGGACAAGGAGAGATGTGGCTGCTACGCCCGACGCACGAAAGCTGGCGCTGGTGGCGGCCAACGCGGCTGCCGACAAGCTGGCCAGTGACATCGTCGTTCTCGACGTGTCCAACCAACTCGTGATCACCGACTGCTTCGTGATCGCCTCAGCACCGAACGAGCGACAGGTCGGCGCGATCGTCGACAACGTCGAGGAGAAGATGCGCGAGGCGGGCACCAAACCGGTCCGCCGCGAAGGCGCCCGTGAGGGCCGCTGGGTGCTGCTCGACTTCGTCGACGTGGTCGTGCACGTCCAGCACACCGAGGAGCGCTCGTTCTACTCGCTCGAGCGGCTCTGGAAGGACTGCCCGCGGATCGAGTTCGAGCCCGACGGCCCGGGGCAGGAGACGACGTGACGCTTCGCCGCCTCGTGCTGTGGCGGCACGGGGAGACGGACTACAACGCGTCCAGCCGGATGCAGGGGCACCTGGACTCCGCGCTGACCGAGGTCGGCTGGAACCAGGCGCGCTTCGCCGTGCCCGCGCTGGCCCGTTTCTCCCCGGACCTGGTTGTGGCGTCCGACCTGCGGCGAGCCACGGACACCGCGACGGTGTTCGTGAACGCGACCGGGGTCCCGCTGCGGATAGACAAGCGTTTGCGTGAGACGAACCTCGGCGACTGGCAGGGCATGACCGGTGCCGAGGTCGACGCGTTCGCGCCCGGAGCGCGTGCCCACTGGCAGAACGACGCGACCTGGGCGCCACCGGGCGGCGAGTCACGGGTCGAGGTCGCCGCGCGTGCCGTCGAGGTCGTGACGGACCTCGACGAGGGCGGCGAGGAGACCGTCGTCCTCGGCACGCACGGTGGCCTGATCACGGCGTTGACCGGCAAGCTGCTGGGCCTGCCGGTGCAGAACTGGCCGCTGCTCGGCGGCATCGGCAACTGCCACTGGACGGTGCTGGCCAGGCGGGAGAGCACCGGTCTGGCCTGGCGGCTGATCGCGTACAACGCCGGTATCACCGGATGACGAGTCTGCTGTTCTTCGGCGACTCGCTGAGCTTCCACGGGCCCGACGGCCCGATGCCCGCCGACGATCCCCGGCTGTGGCCGAACGTCGCGGCAGCCGAGCTGGGCGGGACGACGGACCTGGTCGCCGGGTTCGGCTGGACGGCCCGTGACGCGTACTGGTCGCTCGTCGGCGATCCCCACGTGTGGACCCTGTTGCCCAAGGCGGACGTGCTTGTTCTCGGCGTCGGGAGCATGGACACGCTGCCCTCACCGCTGCCGACGTACTTGCGGCAGGGCCTGCGGTACGTGCGCCCTGACGGCCTGCGCCGCTGGGCTCGTGCCCGGTATCTGGCTGCTCAGCCGTGGCTTTCCCAGGCCATGCGGGGGCGTCCGGTCGCGTTGCCGCCCGCGTTGACCGTCCGCTACCTGGACCTGATCCTGACCTCGATCCGGGCGTTGCGGCCGACTTTGCCCGCGGTCGGTGTCCTGCCGCCCGTGCACCGTTCGCCCGCGTACCGGGGCGTGCACACGGGCCGGACGCCTGGCGTGACGGCCATTTCCCGGTGGGGCGCGTCAGCCGGTGTCCCGTTGCTCGACCTGGCCGCTCTGACCGGCGACCACGTGATGGGCGGGCACGGCAACGTGGACGGGATCCACTGGGGGTGGGACGCGCACAAGGCAGTGGGCCGGGCTTTGGCCGAGTCGGTCGCCTCCGCCGTCCCGGAATCCACGTAGGCTCGTCGATCATGGCTGTTGTCGTCGTCACCGACTCCACAGCGCACCTGCCGGAGGGCTTCGCCGCCCGCCACTCGGTGCGCGTGGTGCCCCTGCACGTCGTGATGGACGACCGGACCGGCCTGGACGGCATCGACATCGGCCCGACCCAGCTGGCCGCCGCGCTCTCACAGCGCTTGGTGGTCACGACCTCGCGGCCCTCCCCGCACGAGTTCGCGACGGCCTACCGCGAGGAACTGGAGGCGGGTGCCTCGGCTGTCGTGTCGGTGCATCTGTCCCGGCACCTGTCGGGGACGTGGGACTCGGCACGGCTGGCAGCCGAGGAGGTCGGTGCCGACAAGGTCCGGGTCGTGGACGCCCGGACCACCGGCATGGGGCTGGGCTTCGCGGCGTTGCGCGCGGCTGCCGCGGCGGTTGACGGAGCCAAGGCGCTCGATGTCGAAGCCGAGGCGGTGACCACTGCCGCCCGCACCAAGACGTACTTCATGGTCGAGACGCTGGAGTACCTGCGGCGAGGTGGCCGTATCGGTGCGGCAGCGGCCCTGGTCGGCACAGCGTTGGCGGTCAAGCCGGTGCTGCACGTGGCTGACGGGCGGATCATGCCGCTGGAGAAGGTCCGCACGACCGGCCGCGCGCTCGCGAGGCTCGTGGACCTGGCCGTCGATTCGGCGGGCAGCGGCCCTGTTTCCATTGCCGTGCACCACCTTGCCGCTCCGGAGCGGGCCGCTGAGCTGGCCACGCGGCTGGAGGAACGCCTGCCGCGCTCGTCCGGGTGTGTCGTGTCCGAGCTGGGCGCGGTCATCGGCGCGCACACTGGTCCCGGCGTGCTCGGCGTCGTGGTCCTGCCGGACTGAGCGCCTACCACAAACCACCGACATTCCCGCCGGAAAAGCCACCGCCGGACCGCACTTGTCCACAGCGAAGAGTTGTCCACAGCGGCGGAAACACGACCAGGGCGCCCACCCCCGAAGCGGCCTAGCGTCGAAGGCATGTTCAACGTATCGGGACGCAAACACACAACCGAGTTCGACACCCGAGCCCGTCTGCGCCAGCTGGCCGAGGCCCGTGACAACACTGTCCCCGCGCAGCCCGCGCCAGACTGGATAGACGAGACGCCACCGGAGCCCCAGGCCCCACGCACACTGGTCAAGGCGCGTCTGGGCAACCTCCGGCTACCGGTCGTCGCCGCGGCGGTAGTTGTCGTCGCGGTATGCGCGACCGTCGGAATCCTTGCGGCGCAACCGGAGAAGGAAACTCCACCGCCGTTGCCCGCTGCGGCGACCAGCAGCAGCGCCCGTCCCGTGACGGGGCGGATCGTGGTGAGCGTCGTCGGTCGAGTGCCGAAACCAGGCCTCGTCACGTTATCCGAAGGCGCCCGTGTCGCCGATGCCGTCGACGCGGCAGGCGGAGCCTCCGGCCCGGACGCCTTGGCCCTGAACATGGCCCGCCGCCTGTCGGATGGTGAACAGATCTACGTCGGCATCCCACCGCCACCGGAGGCAGTGACTGTCCCCCAAGCCAAACCAGCCAAAGTGGACCTCAACACCGCGACCGTCGCCCAGCTCGACGGCCTGCCGGGAGTGGGCGCGGTGACGGCCCAGCGCGTCATCGACTGGCGCACCGAGCACGGCCACTTCACGGCGGTGGAACAACTCCGCCAGATAGAAGGAATCGGCGAAACCCGCTACACCAAACTGAAGGACCTGGTGACCGTACGATGACCATCCCCTTCCTGCCCACCGGACACAGCTGGCCCCTCACCCCGACGCACACCTTCTGGGCGACGGCGCTGCTCGGCATCTTGCTCGTCTTCAAACTCCGCCTGCCACCGTAGAAGGCCAGGCTGGGTTCGCATCCCGCCGGTGGTGGGGTCCGCGACTGACGGTCAACGCCCGCTTGGCCAGTCGTAACGAGGCCTTTTCGGTTGGCTGAGGGGCCCGAATTGCCCTTGGGAGCTTCATCCCGCCTGACCGTGATCACACATGGCCCAGTTTCGGCGTTGAGCGGTTTCACCCGCAGGTGTTGGAAGAGCGCATCCGTGAGCGGGGGCAACCTGCCAGGCCGCTGCAAGCCGTTGACGGGCACGCCGCCGTGCGGGCCGTGGCCGACCGGTCCTCCTACCGGCTCAGCATTGATCAGGCGCGGATAGTGCGGCGTCTCGGCCTGCGCCCTGCCCAGCGTTCAGCGTGCGGGCAGCGGCTGCGGTTCCGGGCATCGAGGTGGACGCGACCCCGCGGCTGCTGATCAGGTTCGCCGACGGGCACCGGGTCGAACCCATCGCCAGGGGCCGGTACCGCTTGCACGCCTACGCGGCTTGCCGCGCCCACCACCCACGGCACCGCCGCTGACCGACCACGCCCGTCACACCCTGCTGGGAGTGGTACGCCCACCACGCCATGGTGGTGGACCGGTTGCATAGCTCAATGGCGGTGAACGCCATGCCAGTGCTGGGCTCGTCCGGTTGGTCGTGGCTGAGTCCGGTGTGACTTCGGTCAGCGTCAGTTCACGCAACAGCGCGCGCTGTCCGGTCCGCTCAGCCCGTTGAGGCGATGGGCCAGCGGGTGGTGCTCGCACTCGGATGCGGCCTGCCGCCGCCGAGTGGGCCCGAGTCCCATGTGGTTGCTTTCGGAGTTTCTTGTAACAGGTGAGTGTGAGGAGGACGCAGAAGTGGTTGGCGTAGCGGATTTTGAACCGGTGGTAGCCGAACAGCCAGGCGATGGTTCGTTCGATCACCCAGCGGTGTTTGCCGAGCTTGGTGCTGGACTCGATCCCTTTGCGGGTGATGCGCACGGCGATGCCCTGATCGCGTGCCCAACGCCGGAGGTCGATGTGGTCGTAGGCCTTGTCGCCGTGAAACTTGGCCGGTTTGCGGCGGCGGGTTCCGCGCCGGGACCTCACCGTGGGGATCGTCATCACCAGGGGTTTAAGGGTGTAGGAGTCGTTGGTGTTGGCGGCGGACACGGCTACAGACAAGGAATCCGGCGCGGTCGGTTGGCACGTGGATCCTCGGTCCGGTCTTGCCGCGGTGGACCGGGTTCGGTCCGGTCATGGGTCACTTTGGCCCGGACGGATGCTCCGTCCAGGCCCGACCCCGACCAGTCGATCATGCTTTGGCTGCGCAACTCGTCCAACCCCGCACGGTGCAACGCCACCACAAAACAGCTTTGGTCCACTCGGAGAACCGGCGGTGCACCGTGGGCACGATGACCCCGAACGACGGTGGCAAACCGCCAGGCACAGCCACTGGTCAGCACAAACATGATTGCGGTAACACGGCACGGTCATCCACCGGCGCCGTCCCGCCACCCTGCGGACGCGCGTCAAACCCTGGAATCAACGACCTTGCCAACGCACACAATTCGTCCGGCACCAACCGCTGAGACAGATCGTCCACCACCTGAGTGACCATGATCAACAACGTGGGACACCCCCTTGGTGGCTCGGACACCGTCCCGTGATTCCGTTGACGAAAGGATTTTCCTTGGTGCCAATGGTTTCTGTCTTCGCATGTCACCTCCCGGACTGATCACCCACCGGCGGTGTCAGTCGATTCCACGCCGGACCAACAGAAGGAGGTGAGTGCGTTTGCTGAACCGCGATGTGCTGGAACCGCTGCGGACGCGTGACTGGCGACTGGCACCGGCCGCCGTCGTGGTGTGGCTCGCGGGTTTCACAGGCTTGCTGGTCAGTTGGTGGCTCGCCGTCGCGATCGGGGCTTTGGGCGGGGTGCTTGGACTTTGCCTCCTTCGCGGGTGGCTGCCATCGGCGTGGCTCGACGGGGACGCGCGAAGCCGCTGGTTGCGGCGGGGGATGGGCTGGGCCCTGGTGGTGTGCGGCGCTCTGTCCGTGATGCCGACCGCGCTGAGGTTGCGTTCCTGGGAACAGGATCCGCTTCGGGCACATGCCGCACGGGGCGAAACAGCCCGGCTGGCAGTCGTCTTGGCCGACCGGCCGCGGCCGATCTTCTCGGAAGGGTTCGGTGGGCAGCAGGCCGGTGCGCGACTGGCGTCCGTGTCCGCGGACGTGCGTCATGCGGAGGTGAAGGGACAGGCCGTCCCGTCGACGGGTTCGGTCCTGCTGCTCGTTCCGTTGAGCGGGTGGGGAAACCTGTTGCCTGGGCAGGAACTTCGTACAGAGGGTCAGCTCGCGCCTGGTGACACGGTGGTCGCCGTGCTGCGCGTTCGCGGACCGCCGAATGGCGTCACACCCGCGCCGGTATGGCAGCGAGCAGCCGAGGGGATGCGCGCTGGGCTTCGTGCGGCAGCGGGTGATGTGCTGTCGGCGGAATCCGCTGGGCTGTTGCCCGCGCTGGTGGTCGGTGACACATCCGGGTTGCCGCATCGTGTGGTCGACGAGTTCCGTGCGGCCGGGATGGCGCATCTGCTGGCCGTCAGTGGCGCCAACCTCGCCATCGTGGGCGTGGCGACCTTGCTGTTGCTGCGGACCATGCGCCTTGGCCCGCGGTCGTGCGCGGCGGGTGCCGGGTTGACGCTCCTGGGCTTCGTCGTGCTGGCCGGGCCGGAGCCGAGTGTCCTGCGCGCTGCTGTGATGGGCGGCGTCGGGTTGCTGGCGCTGGTGGTCGGGCGTGAACGGGCCGCGTTGCCCGCGTTGGCGGTCTCGGTCGTCGTGCTCGTGCTGCACGACCCGGCGATGGCCACGAGCTTCGGATTCGCCTTGTCGGTACTGGCGACTGGTGCACTGGTGCTGCTCGCCACGAGGTGGACGCGGTCGATGACCGGACGCGGTGTGCCACGGATGATCGCGGAGTCCGTGGCGGTTCCCGCCGCGGCCCATCTGGTGACGGCGCCGGTCGTCGCGGGGATGAGTGGCCAGGTCAGCCTGGTGGCGATCGGGGCGAACCTGCTGGCGGCGCCGGTGGTCGCGCCGGCGACCGTGCTGGGTTTGCTCTCCGCGCTCGTCGCGGGGCCGTTGCCGTGGCTCGGTGAGGTCTTCGCCTGGCTCGCCGGACCCGCGTTGTACTGGATGATCCAGGTCGGGCGGCACGCCGCCGCGATCCCCGGCGGAGCACTGGAGTGGCCCACCGGATGGTGGGGCGGGACGCTGCTCGCGTTGGTCCTCGTGGCCATTCTGCTGCTGGCTCGGCTCAGACGAGTGCGTGTCCTGCTCGTCGCGGTAGCGGTCAGCCTGCTGGTCGTGTTGGTGCCAGGGCGGGTATTGGCGCCGGGATGGCCGCCCGCGGGATGGTCGGCCGTCGCCTGCGATGTCGGTCAGGGTGACGCGGTCGTCCTGGCGACAGGTGAGCCGGAGCGGGCCGTCCTGGTCGACACCGGACCCGATCCCGGTGCGGTCGCCGGATGCCTGGACAGGCTCGGAGTGTCGAGGATCCCGTTGGTGATCCTCACGCACCTGCACGCCGACCACATCGGTGGTCTGTCGGCAGTGCTGGACGAGCGTGAAGTCGGCGCGGTGGCTGTCGGCTCCGGCAGGTTGCCGGTGTGGGCATGGCGGGATGTGCGGTCACGGGCCGAGCGGTCGGACGTACCGGTGATGTGGCTTGCCACGGGACAACGATTGGACTGGCCGGGTTTGCGGATCGAGGTGCTCGGCCCGCACAACGCCGACACCCGTCAGGAAGGAGAAGCGAGCGGTACGGAGATCAACAACGGATCCCTGGTCATCAGGGCGACAACCGGCGGCGGACGGATCCTGCTGACCGGTGACGTCGAACTGGCGGCACAGGCCGACCTGCTGGACAACGCGACTGACCTGACAGCCGACGTGCTCAAGGTCCCGCACCACGGAAGCCGGTACACGGCAAAGGAATTCCTGGACGTCATCCGGCCGCGCATCGCCGTGATCAGCGTCGGAGCGGGAAACCGCTACGGCCACCCGAACCCGACGACGGTCGCACGCCTGACAGCGGCGGGCGCCATGGTCCTCCGCACAGACCAGGACGGCGACATCGCGATCACCGGCGACTTGTCCGTAGTCCGCCGCGGCGACCCACGCGGACCGCCGCACTAGACAGGGAATGCCGGGCGCAGCGGTGGGACCTTGCCGGATGTCGTTCGACGGCAAGGTCCCCGTGGCTTCACCGTTCGGTGAGGCGGTCGGTTTCCTCGCGCAGGACCTGAACGGTCTGTTCGGCGAACCTGTGCAGGGTTGCGACTTGATCGTCGGTGTAGGCCGCCAGGACTTCCGCCGTCCGTGCCGACAGCGGGGTGTAGAGATCCACTGCCTGCTGGGCACGTTCGCGCACCGCTGTCACCAGGACCTGGCGACGGTCGGAGGTCGACGGTTCCCGGTAGGCGAATGCCGCCTTCTCCAACCGGTCGACCACCGACGTGATGGCGCTGGGGGAGAGGCGCAGTTCCGCGGCGAGCTCGCGGGGTGTCCGAGGCCTCCGTAACAGCAGGAGAAGGCACTTCAGGTCGGTTCCGGTGATTCCCAGCCTGCTCGCGACGGCGTCGCCCAGAGCCGTGTTCAGCTCGGCGGCTTGCTGCTGGACCGCCAGCAGCCGGGTGATCACGTCAGGGTCGGCCACCCACGATCTCCCCTCACTCGATTCCGCCGCAACGAAAACGACCGTCTCGCGGCGTTCTCCACGGTTGCCCACTGTGAGGAGGATCCATGCATGCCAATGCTCGGGGGCGGACATGGGTCGAGGCCTCCGCCGAATGAGCGGCGAAGGCCTCGACCATGTGGTCTACAGGCCGAGCGCGCGGTGGACCGCGTCCGCCGACGGCGGGACGGTGGCGCGCGGGCCGACCTTGTTCTCGATGGCGTCCAGGGTCTTCAGGCCGTCACCGGTGATCAGCAGGACCGTCTCGGCTTCCGGGTCGAGCTTGCCGGCCTCGATCAGCTTCTTCGCCGTCGCGACGGTCACGCCGCCCGCGGTCTCGGTGAAGATGCCCTCGGTGCGGGCCAGCAGCCGGATGCCCTCGACGACCTCCTCGTCGCTGACGTCCTCGATCGCGCCGTTGGTGCGGTTGACGACGTCGAGCACGTACGGGCCGTCGGCGGGGGCGCCGATGGCCAGCGAGCGGGCAATGGTGTCCGGCCGGACTGGCTGGATGACGTCGTGCCCTGCCTTGTGGGCGGCGGAGACCGGCGAGCAGCCGGTGGCCTGGGCGCCGAAGACGCGGTACGGCGTCTCATCGACGAGGCCGAGCGCGCCGAGCTCGCGGAAACCCTTGTCCACCTTGGTCAACTGCGAACCGGAGGCGATCGGGACGACCACCTGGCCGGGCAGTCGCCAGCCGAGCTGTTCGGCGACCTCGTAGGCCAGCGTCTTCGAACCCTCGGCGTAGTACGGGCGGACGTTGACGTTCACGAACGCCCAGTCCTCGTGCTCCGCGGCCAGTTGCGTGGCCAGGCGGTTGACGTCGTCGTAGTTGCCGTCGACGGCGATCAGCGCGCCGTCGTACACCGCTGTGGTGAGAATCTTGGCCCGCTCAAGGGAAGACGGGATCAGCACGACGGATTCCCAGCCGGCGCGAGCCGCGGCAGCCGCGGTCGCGTTGGCGAGGTTGCCCGTCGACGGGCAGGCCAGGACCTTGAAGCCGAGCTGACGCGCGGCCGCGAGTGCGACGGCGACAACGCGGTCCTTGAAGGAGTGCGTGGGGTTTCCGGTGTCGTCCTTGACCCACAGGCTTTTCACGCCGAGCGCGGCGGCGAGGCGGTCGGCCTTCACCAGCCTGGTCAGCCCGGGCTCGGTGTTGGGGTGGGTGTCCACATCGGACGGAACGGGCAGCAGGCCGCGGTAGCGCCAGATGTTCTTGGGTCCCGCCTCGATGTCCTCGCGCCGGATCCGGTCGAACGAGTAGGCGACTTCGAGGGGGCCGAAACACTCGGCACAGGCGAATTCCGGTGCCAGCGGGATCTGGTGGCCGCATTCGCGGCACGACAGTGCCCTGGCAGGTCCGAGGTCGAAGGTGGTTGGCGCACCGACTGTGGTCGTCATCGCGAGGTATCTCCTCATCTTTCCGGCTTTCACCGGTCGGAATTGGCACCGTGATCGCCACCTGAACGGTGAACGCCGGTTGCCGGGGCTTCTTCGGGCCGATCCCTCTGCCCCTCTGGATGAGCAATGTTCAGTTGTGGGTGTTCTCAGCAGGACACGTTACGGCACGGCCCTTACCCGATGCCACCCAAGGCGCCCAGAATCCGGGACTCCGGCGCGTGGCAGGATGCTCGGTGTGAACGCCCCGGCTGTGACGCCCGAGCCGCTGCAACTGGTGCTGGGCGAGGAAGAGCTACTGGTAGATCGCGCGGTCCGGGCCGCGCTGGAGGCCGCGCGGCTGGCTGATCCGACCGCGGATCTGACCAGGGTCCGGGTGGCTGAACTCACAACGCCGCAACTCACCGAACTCGTCAGCCCGTCGCTGTTCGCCGAGGCGCGCGTGGTCGTGCTCGAGGCGGCGCACGAGGCGCACCAGGAGATCGCCGACGCGATCATCGCCTACGGCAAGAACCCGGCGGAGGGCGTCGTACTGGTGGTGCTGCACTCCGGCGGCGGGCGCACCAAGGTGGCCAAGGCCCTGCCGGCGGCGTTGAAGAAAGCGGGCGCCAAGGTGACCGAGTGCCCGAAGATGACCAAGGCCGCGGAGCGCGAGGAGTTCGTCCGGCACGAGATCCGCGTGGCCGGTGGCCGTTCCGACGCGGCGGCGGTGGCCGCCCTGATCGAGACGGTCGGTTCGGACCTGCGCGAGCTGGCGTCCGCCGCGGCCCAGCTGGTCGCGGACACGGACGGCAAGGTCGACGAGCAGGCCGTCCGCAGGTACCACAGCGGGCGGGCGGAGGTGAACGGCTTCGCGGTCGCCGAGAAAGCGGTGGTCGGCGACCTGCCAGGAGCACTTGAGGCACTGCGGTGGGCGATGCAGCTCGGCGTGCCCCACGTCCTGGTCGCGGACGCCCTCGCCGACGCTGTCCGGACAGTCGCGCGTATCGCCCCCCTCGGCCGGATCGACCCGTTCAAATCAGCCGGTGAGCTGGGCATGCCGCCGTGGAAGATCCGCAAGGCGATGGCCCAGACCCGCGGCTGGCACCCCGCGGGCCTCGCCGACGCGATGCAGATCGTGGCCGCCCTCAACGCCGACGTGAAGGGCGCCGCCGCGGACGCGGGCTACGCACTGGAACTCGCGATCATCAAGATAGCCAGAGCGCACCGCCGCGTCTGAAAAGAAAACGGCCCTGGCGGTGGAGGAAATGCTGCCTCCACCGCCAGGACACCCCCCTCGGTGATGGTCATGAGGTCCGATTCAAGCCAGGCCAGACGGGTCGCGGCCGAAGCTACTGATCCCGTGCGCTGAGCGGCGCACCCCATTGTCCTGTCATTGCGACCCCTTTCAGATCGACGCTGTTGCACCTGCTGAAGCCAGGATGGAAAACCGTGGTCCAGCAGCCGTTCGGATGACCGGAAAAACGGGGCGGAAACCGTGCGGAAACCATTCAGCCATCACTGCGGCCCACCCCAGCGCGCGCAAAGTGCACCCTGGCCAGTGCGAAGCAGTACCAATGGGACCACCGGCAAATCCCGTTGTCCACAACCTGCCAGTAACCTCCTTGACCAGCTGTTATCTCGATAGACTGGGGCAGGGACTTCCTCCGGGTCGGGACTGTGAGCGAGTGGTGTCACTCCTGATCTTGGAGATGCACCTGATGATCGACATGATCTCCGGTGTGCCGAACACCGAAGACGCCGAGGACGCCGAGGACCCGAAGCTCGCTGCTGATGGTCTGGATGGCCTGGACGAGCAGCTGATCAACCAGTTGGTTTCCCGGGCGAAGGCCGGTGGCCCGCAATTTGACCGGTGAGGGCCGGGGTGTCGCAGCAGTTGACCAAACGGCTGCTGGAGTCGGCGCTGGACGGCGAGATCACCGATGTGCCGACGGTGGTCTGTGACGGGTTGACCGGGTTGCCGGACGCGATCACCACCGTGGGGCCGCGGGCGATCACGCGGACGTGCGTCGTTCACCTGCTGCGCAACAGCTTCCGTTACGCGGGTCGTCAGCACTGGCAGGACATCGCCACAGCCCTCGAACCGGTGTACACCCCACCGACCGAAACCGCCGCCCGGCAGCGGTTCGCGGAGTTCGCCGAGGCCTGGTGAGCCCGCTACCCAGCGATCGTGCGGTGGTGGGACAACGCCTGGGCGAAGTTCGTGCCGTCCCTGAGCTTGATCCGGAGATCCGGCGGGTGATCTGCTCGACCAACGCCATCGAATCGGTGAACGCCCGCATCCGCCGCGCGCCTCAAGGCCCGCGGGCACTTCCCCCACGAGCAAGCCGCGTTGAAGTGTGTCTACCTGGCCATCATGAGTCTCGACCCGACCGGCACCGGCCGCAAACGCTGGACCATGCGCTGGAAACCCGCCGCAACGCGTTCGAGATCGCCCTCGAGGGCCGCCTGGCTGCCGGACGCAAGTGGCCCCTTGGCCCGACCTGAGTTACACACTTGTTTGGCAGACCCCCGGCTTGGGCGGGGGACTGTTTGTACGGGTGTAGGGGTTTGCGTGGTGAGGTGGGGATTCGGGCGGGGTGAGTGGCGGCGGGGGTTGCGGGCCATGTGGGGTGGGCTTTGGGCGATGGTTCCCACACGGGCGAGCGCGGTGTGCTGATGGTGAGGTTTGCGCGGGGATGCCGTGACGCGGGGGTGTGTTGCTGGTGCGGACCTGGGAGGCGTCTTCGGTGTGGGTGGCGTCGCGGATCCAGTGCAGGCGGTTTCTTGATGTGCCAGTGGTTGCGCAGGTAGGGGACTGTATGTGTAGGTGCGAGTGAGTCTCGTCAAAGTTGACCGCAGTGCGATTCGGCTTGACTGGTGAAATCGCGCTGGGACTGCGCATCCTCAAGGCGTTCGAGCGGTTTGGCGCCGGGCAGGTATGCGGAAAGGGGCCCGCGCCGGGTGGCGCGGGCCCCTTTCCGGAGCTTGTGTCAGAGGCTGTTGGCGCGCTTGGCCAGTGCCGACTTGCGGTTGGCGGCCTGGTTGGCGTGGATGACGCCCTTGCCGGCTGCCTTGTCGAGCTGGCGGTTCGCGACCTTCAGCAGCTCGATCGCCTTGTCCTTCTCGCCGGCGTCGGCTGCTTCGCGGAACTTCCGGATCGCCGTCTTCACCGAGGACTTCACGGACTTGTTGCGCAGGCGAGCGGCCTCGTTGGTCTTGATGCGCTTGATCTGGCTCTTGATGTTGGCCACGCTTGTACTCCTCAGTGTCGCTATCCGGGTTGTCGTACCGCGACCTTCTGCTGGCCCCGCGAGCGCGGGTCTCCTCCTGGGCGGAGTGCCGCACGGCACGACTCGGAAAGGGTAACAACCCGTCACCGCCGCCGACGAATCCACCCCCTGGGAAACCCGGTAACGCCGTTGCGCCTGCATGTACGAGGGTGGGGATGTGGATCTCGTCGCCGTTGGGCTTGTCCTGGTCGCCGCGGTCGCGCACGCGGCGTGGAACTTCGCCGCCAAGCGAGCGAGCACGGGTGGGGCGCTGTTCGTGTGGCTTTATCAGGCCATGTCGGCTGTCATTTGCCTGCCTGTCGCGCTCATCGCCCTGACATACGCCGAGCCGCAGTGGAGCTGGCTGTTCGTGGCGGGTGTGAGCGCTGTGCTGCACGTGGCGTATGGGCTCGTGTTGCAGCGCAGCTACGCGGTTGGAGACATGTCGGTCGTGTACCCGGTGGCGCGGGGTAGCGGTCCGTTGCTGTCGGTCATCGCGGCTATGGTCTTCCTGCACGAGCGGCCGGGGCCGTGGGCGTTGGTGGGTGCTGCGCTGGTCGTGGCGGGGGTGTTCGTCGTCGGTCTCGGTAAGAAGCAGGTGTCGATCGGCCCGAGCGTGTTCTACGGCGGACTGACCGGCGTCACGATCGCCGCCTACACGCTGTGGGACGCGCACTCTGTCAGAACCATGCCGCCGCTGATCTACTTCGCCACCGGCGCTGTCTTCCAAAGCCTCATCCTGGCGCCGGTCGCGGCCCGCAACGGCGGCCGGGTCGTGGAGTTGTGGCGACGGCACAAGGTCGAGGTCCTCGTGATCGCCGTCCTGTCGCCTGCCGCCTATATATGCGTGCTGTACGCGATGCGGATCGCGCCGGTCAGCATGGTCGCGCCCGCCCGTGAGCTGTCGATCGTGTTCGGCAGCCTGATCGCGTGGCGCTGGCTCGGCGAGCCGGATCCGGTCCGGCGGCTCACCGGCGCGGCCGTCGTGCTCGCCGGGGTCGCGGCGATCGCCCTCGCCTGACGTGCACCGGCGGGTTCCGGACGCTCACCCGCCCTGCGCGTCGTAGGTCCACTTCGAACTCACCGGCGCCGTCACCACGGTCGGCTCCTCGCCGGCCGGGAAGACGTTCGCGCGCGCGATCCATTCACGCAGCACCGGCATCTGCCGCGGGTCGCTCATCGCGGGCCTGACCAGCTCGAGGACGTCCAGTGCCGCGCCGCCGTCGATCCGCAGCAGCTTCGGGCCCGACCAGTCGAGCTGGTAGTGCGCGCGCCCGGCACGGATCAACGCGCTG
The DNA here is from genome assembly GCF_001302585.1 of Kibdelosporangium phytohabitans. Taxonomy (GTDB): domain Bacteria; phylum Actinomycetota; class Actinomycetes; order Mycobacteriales; family Pseudonocardiaceae; genus Kibdelosporangium; species Kibdelosporangium phytohabitans. The sequence continues at coordinate 2,587,116 of NZ_CP012752.1, forward strand.
CTGATGGCGTCGGCGACCAGGCTGGTCAGCACGTCGGGGACGGCTTCGGCACGTTCCCGCGGGCTGAGGTCGTCATCCAGCACCTGCGACGCGATCAGCTCGCCCTTGCCCTGCTCGACGGCGGTGAGCACGTCGGCGAGGCTTCCCGTGCGCGACAACCCTGCTTGCTTGACCACGTCGGTCAGCACGCCCGCGTTGTTCTCGGCGATCGTGGCGCCTGCCAGCCGCACGATCTCCTCCCACGACGCGTGCGGACCGAGGTCGTTGATCAGCAGTTGGCTCTCCAGCCGCGGGATCGCCTGGTCGGGCTGGATCAGCAGCGCCCACGCCGGGCGGGTGTCGCTGGCCTGGTCGGGTTCGGTCATCTGGTCGATGGTCGAGATCCGCACCCGGATGGGCGGGTGGCTGTCGTATTTGGACGCCGGTTCGGTGTCCAGCATCTCGCCCTGCACCTCGGCCAGCTGACGGCGGCGCGTGTCGTTGGTCAGGTAGGAGTGGAAACCCATCAGCAACTGGGGCGTGCGGCCCGCGTGCGGGACCATGCCGACGTAGCTGCGGTTGAAGTGCGTCCACGCCAAGGCCATCGCGGGGATCTTGCCGAGCGCGGTCCGCGCGGCCGTCTTGCCCGCGGCGCGCACGGCGAGCACGTCCGCCTGCAATTCCTGTGCCCTGTTGGCTGACCGTGCGACGACGAAGTACAGCTTCATGTACATCCGGAACAGCCAGCCGATCGGGCCGTCCAGCCGTTCGACCGTGTGCGCCATGGTGGCCGATGCGCGGTAGGTCACAGCCGCGTACTTGGTGTGGCCGTGGCTGTAGTGACCGAGTTCGTGACCCAGCACGGCCCGCAGCTCGCCGACGGTCATCCCGGCCAGCAATGGCAGACCGATCTCCATGTACCGGCGCCCAGGCCGTAGCCCGAGAAGCCTGCTGTCCTCCCATACCGCCGCGTTGACCTCCGGTACGAGACGAATCTCGTCAGGTCCACGCGTGCTGGCGACAACGGCCAGCTCGTCGATCATTTGCCACAACGCGGGCTGCTCGGCGCGTGTGATCACCGCGCCATGCGGCTCCGAGCGTTGCTTGAGCACCTTGTACAGGGCTCCACCGATGGCGAAGATCGCCACCCCGGCGATCGCGACCAGCTTGATCCCCGCCAGCCTGCCCGTCGCCAGTGCGTAGATCGCCAGGCCCGCCAGACCGGCGATCAGCCCGATCAGCAGGACGAAGAACCCGGCGAGCAGCACGACGGACAAGCCCGCGCGCAGTCGTACCCCCACAGTCCACCCCTTGAAGAAATGTGCAGATCCCCCGACCCGGCGCGCGGAAGTGTGCCCCGGCGGGCGCTCATTTGTCCACAAGGAAATGAGTCATTCCGTTTTCGTTTCGACCTCGTCCGGGGGCCTGGGATCGTTCGCGGTGTGCTCGGGGCCGAGTTCCTCGAACAGTTGCCGCTGGAGGTAGGGCAGCGATTTGTCCGGTTCGGTGAGCAGTTCCCACGCCGGTTCCGCCGAGGTGGTGACCGACGCGTTGAACCGCTGGATCAGGTCCGGTGTGCGCAGCTGGTAGGACACCTGGGCGGCGGAATGCCGGAATTGCCGCCATGCCGTTTCCAGTTCGGGCATTCGGGCCAGCGCCGACGTCGCCACGGCCTCGCCCGCCGCCGAGATCGCCACCTGTTCGGCCTGTTCGTGGCGTGCGCGCAGGCGCGGTTTCGTGATCAACCGGTACGGCAGCATGATCGTGCGCGGCAGCCGTGACTCCCACACCGATGTGACGGTGGAAAGGGCCAGGGCGTGGCCGGTCACCGCACGCAGTTCGCCCGCCGACAGCCCGCCCAGCAGCGGCAGCCCGATCTCCAGGCACCGGAAACCGCCCTGTTCACGCACGGCGGTGCGCATGTCGGGACCCAGCCGCAGTTCGTCGGGCGTGCGGGTCTCGGCGATCTCGGCCACCTCGTCGACCATCTGCCACAGGTCGGGGTGCCGTTTGCGGTTGATCCAGGCGCCCTGCTGCCCGGCGCTCGCCTTCCTGCGCAGTACGTAATGCGCGAACAGCCACAGCAGGACGACGATGGCAGCCAGCACCGCCCAAGTGGTGCTGAGGACCACCGCGACGGCCGTGAGCACCCCGGCCGCGAGTGCCACCAGCAGCGCGAGGTACCCGGCCAGCACGGGTCAGCCCCTGGCGCGTGCGGCGATGGCCGTGGCCACGCGTTCGAACCGGTCGGGTTCCAGCACCGCGCCTTCCCGGCGGATGTCGTCCTCCTCCAGTTCGTACATCCGGCTGAGCAGCACGAACGACTCCCGGCCGTCGCGGTCCCACGGGCCGCTGCCAAGGCCGACCCAGCCGCGCTGGCCCTCCCGGTCCTTGCTGGACAGCATCACGGCCAGCAACCGCTGACCGTTTCGTCCGATCACCAGCAACGGCCTATCCTTACCCCTGTCTGGGTCCTCCTCATAGGGAACCCAGGCCCAGACGATCTCGCCCGGATCCGCGAGGCCGTCGAGGTCGGGGGAGTAGTCCAGGGTCGAGCCGGGCTCGACGACATGCACCTGCCGTACGTAGCCGCGAGAGGGCTTGGGGTCTTCGCCGGGATCACGCACGCGGCGAGCGTACTGGTCATGGGACTATTGAGCGGTCAGGCATGCAAACAGCGAGGGAATCAGTGGCCACGTTCGCCGATACGACGTTCACGCCGCCGGAGCGCATCCGGAACTTCTGCATCATCGCGCACATCGACCACGGCAAGTCGACCCTGGCCGACCGGATGCTGCAGCTCACCGGCGTGGTCGAGGAACGCGCCATGCGGGCTCAGTACCTGGACCGGATGGACATCGAGCGTGAACGCGGCATCACGATCAAGGCGCAGAACGTGCGGCTGCCGTGGGTGGCCGACGACGAGGAAATCGTCCTGCACATGATCGACACCCCCGGGCACGTGGACTTCACCTACGAGGTGTCCCGCGCGCTGGAGGCGTGCGAGGGCGCGATCCTGCTGGTCGACGCCGCGCAGGGGATCGAGGCGCAGACGCTCGCCAACCTGTACCTGGCGCTGGAGAACAACCTGGCGATCATCCCGGTGCTCAACAAGATCGACCTGCCCGCGGCCGATCCGGAGAAGTACTCGCGTGAGCTGGCGCACATCATCGGCTGCGAGCCGGAGGACGTGCTGAAGGTGTCCGCGAAGACCGGGCAGGGCGTGCGCGAGCTGCTCGACGAGGTCGTCCGCAAGGTCCCGCCGCCGCAGGGCGACGCGGACGCGCCCGCCCGCGCGATGATCTTCGACTCGGTCTACGACACCTACCGCGGCGTCGTGACGTACATCCGCGTGGTCGACGGCAAGATCACCCCGCGTGAGCGGATCCGGATGATGTCCACCGGTGCGGTGCACGAGCTGCTCGAGGTCGGCATCATCTCGCCGGAGCCCAAGCCCAGCGTCGGCCTCGGCGTCGGTGAGGTGGGCTACCTGATCACCGGTGTGAAGGACGTCCGCCAGTCCAAGGTCGGTGACACGGTCACCTCGGAGCGCAAGGGCGCGACCGAGCCGCTGGCCGGTTACCGCGAGCCGCGGCCGATGGTCTACTCGGGTCTGTACCCGCTGGACGGCTCGGACTACCCGGACCTGCGTGAAGCGCTGGACAAGCTGCGGCTCAACGACGCGGCGCTGACCTACGAGCCGGAAACCTCGGCGGCGCTGGGCTTCGGCTTCCGCTGCGGCTTCCTCGGCCTGCTGCACCTGGAGATCACCCGCGACCGCCTGGAGCGCGAGTTCGGCCTCGAGCTGATCTCGACGGCGCCGAACGTGGTCTACCGCGTGGTGACCGACGACGGTGAAGAGACGACCGTGACCAACCCGTCCGACTGGGTGGACGGCAAGATCATGGAGGTCTACGAGCCGATCGTGAAGACGACGGTGATCTGCCCGAGCGAGTTCATCGGCACGGTGATGGAACTGTGCCAGGCCCGCCGCGGGCAGCTGGGCGGCATGGACTACCTCTCGGAGGACCGGGTCGAGCTGCGCTACACGATGCCGCTCGCGGAGATCATCTTCGACTTCTTCGACTCGCTGAAGTCGCGCACCCGCGGCTACGCGTCACTGGACTACGAGGAGGCGGGCGAGCAGACCGCGAACCTCGTGAAGGTCGACATCCTGCTGCAGGGCGAACCGGTCGACGCGTTCAGCGCGATCGTGCACAGGGACGCGGCGTACGCGTACGGCACGAGGATGGCGACGAAGCTGCGCGAGCTCATTCCGCGACAGCAGTTCGAGGTGCCCATCCAGGCCGCGATCGGTTCCCGCGTGATCGCACGGGAAACGATCCGCGCGATGCGCAAGGACGTTCTGGCCAAGTGCTACGGCGGTGACATCACCCGCAAGCGCAAACTGCTGGAGAAGCAGAAGGAAGGCAAGAAGCGGATGAAGATGGTCGGCCGCGTCGAGGTGCCGCAGGAGGCGTTCGTCGCGGCGCTGTCGACCGACGAGGCAGGCGACAAACCCAAGGGCAAGAAGTAGCGCGGATCCGCATTGGGAAACCCATGTTTGAACAGCCGTCTGGTCCACTTGGCAGCATGACGAAAAGGCGGGACCATGACAGCGGTGGTGGTCGAGTTTCCGGGTTGACCAGGGCCGCTCACGGTCGAGGACCTTGAGCGGATGCCCGATGACGGCCGCCGCTACGAACTGGTGGACGGGGTGCTCTCGTGAGCCCCGCCCCGGGAACCCGGCACCAGAAGGTCATCATGCAGTGGGGGACAGTGTTGAACCTGGCCTGCCGGACGAACTGCATGTGCTGCCCGCGCCGTACGCTGTACGGCCGAAACCCGACACGGAGGTGCAGCCCGACCTCCTGGTCACCCGTGACGAGGACGTGACCGAAAAGCTGCTCCCCCGGGCGCCCTTGCTGGCGGTGGAGGTGCTGTCGCCGAGTTCGATCATCGTCGACAGCAATCAAAAAGGCGGCGTACCGCGAGATGGGCACGCCGAACTACTGGATCATCGATCCGCTCGCCGGGCGGCTGTGGGTCTACGAACTGGACGCGTCCGTTGAGTACGTCCAGATCGCCGACGTGCGTGGCGAGGAAGTGTTCGAGGCCGAACAGCCCTTCCCGGTGCGGGTTGTCCCCGCGAGACTGTTGGGGACGCTGTGGAACCAGCCTTGGTCAGCCGGTCAGCTCGTCCAGCAACCTGATCGCCTCCGCGTATTTCGCGCGGAGGCGATTCTGGGTCAGCTCGGGCAGCGCGGCGAGCCGGACCGGATCGGTGTTGTCGCCGATGTCCGCGCGTTTCACTTGCACGGCAACGGGATTCGCGGCGACGCGGCGGAGGTAGTCCGGCATCGCCTCGCCTTTCACCTTGCTCAACGCGACAACCGCGGTGACGACGTCCTCCGGGCAGCCCTGTGCGCGTAGGTCGTCAGCGGTGATCGGCGTGTCCTCGATGACGTCGTGCAGGACCGCGGCCATCTGGGCGGGCGCCCCTTCGACCCGGGCCATCACTCGCAGCGGGTGGTCGATGTAGGGCTTGCCGCCCTTGTCGACCTGGCCGGCGTGCGCTTCCCGTGCGATCCGGATCGCGTCGTCGAGTACGAACGTCATGTGCGCACGGTACCCGCGCCAAGTAGGGGTTGACAGCGACCATTGGTCTAGTCCATTTTAGTGGTGTAGACCACAAACCGGGCGCGGGTGTGGAGAAGAGAACATGGTCAGCAGGGCCAGGCGGCTGTTGGCAGCCGTCGTCACCGCTATTGCCGCGCTCGTGGTGGTTCCAGCCGGACAGGCCGGTGCCGCCAACATCGTGAACAACCCCGGTTTCGAGACCGGCACGTTGTCCGGTTGGACGTGTACGGGTGCGACGATCGTCAGCACCACCGTGAGATCCGGTACCCATGCCCTGGCCGGTACGCCGAGCGGGCAGGACTACTCGCAGTGCACGCAGCAGGTCGCCGTGCAGCCCAACACCGCGTACAAGCTCAGTGCGTGGGTCAACGGCACCTACACCTACCTCGGTGTGAACGGCAATGGCCTCACTGACCGCAACACCTGGTCGCCGACGACCGGGTGGAAGCAGCTCAGCCTCGACTTCACCACCGCCGCGTCGACCACCAGCGTCTCGGTCTACCTGCACGGCTGGTACGGCCAGCCGACGTACTACGCCGACGACGTCTCGCTGGACGGACCTGGTGGCACGCCGACGATCCCGGCCGCGCCGACGGGTTTCTCCGCCTCCGCGTCGAGCCCGACGAGCGCGAGTCTCTCGTGGAACGGGCCGTCCAACGCGACGAGCTTCCGCGTGTACCGCAACAACCAGCTGATCGCCTCGCCGACCGCGAGCACGTACACCGATTCCGGCCTCACCGCCGAGACGACGTACAGCTACCAGGTCAGCTCGGTCAACTCGGTCGGTGAATCCCCCAAGACCACGTCGGTGTCCGTGACGACCCCGGGCACCGGCGGTGGCAACCCCGGCGGCCCGCTGCCCAAGCACGTGCTGACCGGCTACTGGCAGAACTTCTACAACGGTGCCCGTGCGCTGCGGCTCGCTGACGTGCCAACGACGTACGACATCATCGCGGTCTCCTTCGTCGACGCGGTCCCCGGTCGCAACGGCGGCGTCAGCTTCACGCTGGACTCCGGTCTGTCGTCGCAGCTCGGCGGCTACACCGACGCCCAGTTCCGCCAGGACATCAAGACCGTGCAGGCACGCGGCCAGAAGGTGATCATCTCGGTCGGCGGTGAGAAGGGCACGGTCTGGGTCGGCGACGCCAACGCGTCGAACAACTTCGCCACCGACGTCAAGGGCCTGATCAGCAGCTACGGCTTCGACGGCGTGGACATCGACCTGGAGAACGGCATCAACGCCACCCACATGGGCAACGCGTTGCGCAGCATCCACGCGGGCGGCGGCAAGGTCATCACGATGGCGCCGCAGACCGTGGACATGCAGTCGACCCAGGGCGGCTACTTCCAGCTGGCGCTGAACATCAAGGACATCCTGACCATCGTCAACATGCAGTACTACAACTCCGGCACGATGCTGGGCTGCGACCAGCAGGTGTACGGCCAGGGCTCGGTCAACTTCCTCACCGCGCTCGCGTGCATCCAGCTGCAGGGCGGCCTGCGTCCCGACCAGGTCGGGCTCGGTCTGCCCGCCTCGCCGAGCGGCGCGGGCGGCGGCTACCAGTCGCCGGGCAACGTCAACAACGCGCTCAACTGCTTGGCTCGCGGCACCAACTGCGGGAGTTTCAAGCCGAGCACCACATGGCCGGGCATCCGTGGCGCGATGACCTGGTCCATCAACTGGGACGCCTCCAACGGCTACCAGTTCGCGAACACTGTCGCACCGCACCTCGACACCCTGCCTTGAGAGGTGCCCCGGGAGTGGCTCTCGCCTCAGCCCACGGGCGAGAGCCACTTCCGGCTTCTATTCTCTTCCCATGCTCCCGAACATCATCGTCGCGCCGATGGCAGGTGGCCCGTCCACACCGGAACTCGTCGCGGGGGCGGTGAACGCGGGGGCGTACGGCTTCCTCGCCGCGGGGTACGTCACCCCGGCCGCGCTGGCCGCGCAGATCGCCGGGACCAGGAAGCTGACCGCCGGAGCGTTCGGCGTCAACGTCTTCGTGCCGGGTGAGAAGTCCACAGTGGATCTCGATGGCTATGCCGAGAAGCTGCGGTCCGACTACGGCATCGAACCGGGCGACCCGGCGTGGACCGACGACGAGTACCCGGCCAAGCTCGATGTGCTGGTCGATGACCCGGTCGACACGGTCTCCTTCACGTTCGGCCTTCCCTCGGCCGCCGACGTCGAGCGCCTGCGCGCGGTGGGCAGCAAGATCGTGATCACCGTGACCAGCCCGGCCGAGGCCCGCCTGGCCGCGCGGCTGCGGCCGGACGCGTTGTGCGTGCAGGGTTTCGAGGCAGGCGCGCACCGCGGCATCTTCGTCGACGACGGGTCGCCCGCGGGCGCGCCCGCCTACGGCCTGCTGGCCGCGTTGCGACTGGTCGGCGCTGCCGTGGACCTGCCGCTGATCGCGGCCGGTGGCCTCGTGCACGGCGCGGACATCGCTGCCGTGCTGACCGCCGGGGCTGTGGCCGCGCAGCTGGGGACCGCGTTCCTGCGTTGCCCGGAGGCCGGAACCCAGCCGCTGCACCGGCAGGCCCTCAGCGAGACCAGGGAAACGGCGGTCACCAGGGCGTTCAGCGGGCGCCCGGCCCGTGCGCTGGTCAACCGGTTCCTCACGGGCAACACCGAACTGGCGCCCGCGGCGTACCCCCAGGTCAACAGCTTGACCAAGCCGATCCGCGCGGCCGCGGCGAAGTCCGCCGACCCGGAGGCGATGTCGTTGTACGCGGGCCAGGCGTACTCCCAGGCCCCGCAGGGACCCGTCGCCGACGTGGTCGCGCAGCTGGACGCCCAGTTGCGCGCCGCGCTCAAATCCGCCGGGTCAGCACTTGACCGGGCCACTCCTTGACCATGAACGTCTCGGACTTCACGTAACCGTTGCGCTCGTAGTAGCCCACGAGTTCGCCGTCCTCACCGCGGTAGCAGTCGACACGCACCAGCGACACGCCACGCTCACGTGCCACGGACACCGCCTTGTCCAGCAGCTGTGAGCCGATCTTCTTGCCCGCGTGCCGCCGCGAGGTCAGCAGCAGCCGCACGTAGACCTCGGGCTCGCCGGCCGGTGGGATGTGCGGGTCGGGCTTGTCGCTGACGATCAGGACACCGACCGGTTCACCGTCGAGTTCGGCGACCCACAGGTCACCTTCGGCGAGGATGCCCCGCATCCGCTCGAGCCGCGCCGGGTTGGCCGACCACGGCAGCGTGCCCCACTGCTCGGTGTTGCCGCGGGAGACCATCCAGGCGACGGCCTCGTCGCCCAAGGCCATGATCGAGTCGAGGTCGCTGCCGTCACCTGGGCGAATTCGCATGCGTCCTGTCTACCGCACCGACCAGAATGGTTCTCGTGATCAACGAGCTCGCCGACGAACTGCTGGCGGTCGTCGCCGAGGAGGATCCGCTCAACGACTTCCTCGACCGGACCGACACCGGTGCCGTCCTGCCCGATCCGGCGGAGGAGGCGCAGTTCGCGCTGGCGCGACGGGCGCAGGCGATCGCTGAGCGCGCTCGTGCCCTCGAACCGGGCGTCACGCGGGGCGTGCTGCTGCAGCAGGCGGACGCGCTGGTCACCCGTGTCGAGTCACGTTTGGTCGAGCACACCATGTGGGATTTCGTCGTCTCGCCGATCGCCAAGGTCTTCGCCGGCAGCGTCGCGGGTGACCCGGACCGGCTGGCCGCACTGCCGCGGTACCTGGCCGCGTCGGCGCGCCGGCACGTGGACGGTGCCGCGTCCGGGCGTCTTCCCGTTGGCAGACGGGCGAAAGCCGCGGTCGGCCGGATCGACGCCTTCCTCGCCGAGCCCAGCGAGTTGCGCACGGACGATCCCGCCGTCCTGCGTGCGTTCGCCGACTACCGAGACGTGCTGGCCGGCCTTCCAGGACGCCCTGACGAGCGATCCGGCCTGTGCTGGTTGCCCGACGGCGATGCCATCTACGCGCGACTGGCGAGGATGCACACGACCACCGCGCACACGCCGCGGCAGCTGCATCAGACCGGCCTTGACGCGATGGCACGGCTGGACCGCGAGTTCGAGGAGATCGGCAAGGCACCCGCGGCCCGCATCCGCGAACGGATCCGCGCGGATCCGTCCATGCGGTACCGCAGCGAGGACGAGGTCCTCGCCATCCCGCGTGCGGCCATCGCGCGGGCCTGGGAGATCGCGCCGAAGTACTTCAGCCTCTTGCCCGACGCGCCATGCGCTGTCGAACCCACACCCGCCGAGCGAGCGCCCGGCCAGTCCGTCGCGGCTTACTCCCCGGCGCGAGCCGTCTACTACGCCAACACCTACCGCTGGCAGGAGCGGGACAGGTGTATCGCCGAGGCGAACGCGTTCCACGAGGGCGTGCCGGGGCACCACTTCCAGATCAGCGTCGCCAAGGGCCTCACCGGGGTGCCGAGGCTGCGCAAGGTCGCGTGGATCAACGCCTACCTCGAAGGCTGGAGCCTGTACTGCGAACGGCTGGCCGACGAGCTGGGGCTCTACTCCGGCGACGAGGCCAGGATCGGGATGCTCGTGCTGGAGTCCGTACGGGCCGCGCGCCTGGTCGTCGACACGGGGCTGCACGCCTTCGGCTGGCCGAGGCAGCGGGTGGTGGACTACTTGCGGGAGCACACGGCGATGAACGAAGTCGAGGTCCAGCAGGAGACCGACCGCTACATCGAGCTGCCAGGCCAGGGATTGTCGTACCTGTGTGGCAGGTTGGAGTTCGACCGGATCAGGGCGGCGGCCGCGGCGGACCCGGCGTTCGAGCTGCGCGCCTTCCATGATCTGGTGTTGGGTACAGGGCCGGTGCCGATGGACGTGCTGGCAGACGTGGTGACGGGGGAGTTGTGACCCAGATCGAGAAGATCGCCGACGAGGTGCTCCAGCTGCTGATCGAGGAGGACCCGCTCGGCGAGATGATCCAGGGCCTGCCAGGTGTGGACAGCAGGCTGAGCGATCTCGGCGAGGCGGCGCAGGCGGCCCTGCGGACCCGCGCGCTGGACGCCGCCCGCCGCGCCAAGGCATGCGAGGAGGGCGTCGACGGCGACTGGGTCACCCGTGCCGTGGTGATCGACCAGGCCGAGGCGATCGCCGCGCGTGTGCAGTCCCGGCTGGTCGAGACCGAGGTGGCGGACATGATGGTCAGCCCGATCGCCCGGCTGCACGGCATGTTGCCGATGGTCCGGCCGAAGGACGAGGAAGCCGAGCGCAACTACTTCACCCGTCTCGCGGCCATCCCGGAGTACCTGGCCACGGCCGCCGAGCGGCACCGCGGCGGGATCGCAGGCGGACGGCCCCCGGTCGGGTCCCGCGTCGCGTACGCGCTCACCCACCTGGAGAACTACCTCGCCAACCCGGCGGACGACCCGCTGCGGCAGGTCCCGGTGACCAACACGACCGAGCGGGACCGGCTGCTGGACGTGCTCGTCCGGCCCGCGTTCGACCGGTACCGCGTGGCGCTGGCCGAAGATGTCGCGCCGCACGGCAGGCCGGACGACAAGCCCGGTCTGTGCTGGCTGCCCGGCGGCGAACTGACGTACGCGTCGCTGGCGCGTGTGCACACCACGACCGACCGGACGCCGGAAGACCTGCACCAGACCGGCCTGGCGCTGATCGAGGCGCTGGCGGAGGAGTACCTGGAGATCGGCGGCCGGGTCTTCGGCGTCAAGACGGTCGCCGAGGTGCACCACAAGCTGCGCACCGACCCCGCGTTGAAGTGGAACAGCGCGGAGGAGTTGCTGGCCGGTGCCCGTGCGGCGATGGACCGCGCCGAGGCCGCTGCGCCGGACTGGTTCGGGCTGATGCCTTCGCACGCCTGCCTGCTCGAACGCACAGCTGCCTCCGTCGAGCAGAACGAGGCGAGCGCGTACTACCACCCGCCCGCGCTGGACGGCAGCAAACCGGGTGTGTACTTCGCGAACACCTACCGGGCGACCGAGCGCGACCGGTACGTCGCGGAGGCCACCGCGTTCCACGAAGCCGTTCCCGGGCACCACTTCCAGTGCACGATCGCGCAGGAGCTCAGCCTGCCGACGCTGCGCCGGTGCGCGGCGATCAACGCGTACGCCGAAGGCTGGGGCCTGTACTGCGAGCGCCTGGCCGACGAGATGGGCCTGTACTCCGACGACGTGGCGCGCCTGGGCATGCTCGCGCAGGACTCGGTGCGAGCCGCGCGACTGGTGGTGGACACCGGGCTGCACGCGCTCGGCTGGTCCCGCCAGCAGACCGTGGACTACCTGCGTGAGAACACCGTCATGTCCGATGTCGAGATCCAGAGCGAGACCGACCGCTACATCGGCATGCCCGGCCAGGCGCTGTCGTACATGGTCGGCCGTCTGGAGATCCAGCGCCTGCGGGCACGGGCGCAGGGCGAACTGGGCTCCGCGTTCGACATCAAGGGATTCCACGACCTCGTCCTCGGAGCCGGGCCGGTGCCGATGGCGACGCTGGACCGGATCGTGGCGGAATGGACCGAGGCGGCCAAGTGACAGATCCCATCGACGGTGTCGCCGACCGGCTGCTGGACCTGATCGGCGCGGAGGATCCGCTGGAAGCCAGCCTCAGCGGCATCCCGGGGCACGACCACGAGTTGCGGGACCTGAGCCAGGAAGCGGACGCGCAGTTGCGCGACCGTGCGGTGCGCGTCGCCGCGGAGGCCGAACTGGCGCCCGCGGGCGTCACCCGCAGCGTGATCCTGCAGCTGGCGGCCTCCTTGGTGGACAAGCTCAACGCGGGTCTGACCGACCACGTGATCGCGAACTTCTTCACCGCACCGGCGATCCGGCTGGCCACGTACATCCCGCGAGTCGTGCCGACCAGCGAGCAGGCCGAACGGGACTACGTGCGGCGACTGTCGGAAATCCCGCGCTACCTCGTGCAAGCCGCGGACCGCAACCGCGCGGCGATCGCGGACCAGCGATTCCCGGTGGCACGGATGGCGCATGCCGCGATCGAGCACATCGACCGGTATCTCAACCAGAGCCCCGACACGTTCGCGCAACCGTCCCTCACCGACGGTCTGCGCGTGGAACGCGACCGTGTGCTGCGCGATGCCGTGCGACCGGCTTTCGCGCAGTACCGCGAGATCCTGCGTGACGAGGTGGCACCGCACGCCCGCCCGGACGACAAACCAGGCCTGTGCTGGCTGCCCGATGGCGACGCGGCGTACGACGCGATGGTCAGGGTGCACACGACCACGGCGCGAACGCCTGAACAGTTGCACCGCACAGGATTGGAATTGATCGAGGCGCTGGCGGAGGAGTACGCGTCCATCGGCAGCCGGGTCTTCGGTGTCGGCACGGCGGCCGAGGTGCAGGAGCGCCTGCGAACCGACCACTCCCTGCGGTGGGGCAACGCGGACGAGATCATCACGCACGCCAGGGCGACCATCTCACGTGCCGAAGGCGTCGCGCCCCAATGGTTCGCGCGGCTGCCGGAGAAGCGCTGCCTGGTCGAGAAGGTCCCAGACGCCGAAGCGCCCGGCGCCGCGGGCGCGTACTACACCTCGCCCGCGCTCGACGGCTCCCGCGAAGGCACGTACTGGGCGAACACGTACAAGGCAACCGAACGGGACCGCTACAGCGCCGAGTCGATCGCGTTCCACGAAGCCGTCCCAGGCCACCACTTCCAGATCGCGTTCGCCCAGCAGCTGACAGACCTGCACCTGCTCCGGCGCCTCGCGTCGATCACCGCGTACGCCGAAGGCTGGGCGCTCTACGCGGAACGACTCGCCGACGAGATGGGCCTGTTCTCCGACGACCTGGCCCGCCTCGGCATGCTGGCCGAAGACTCGATGCGAGCGGCCCGGCTCGTGGTCGACACAGGTCTGCACGCCATGGGCTGGACACGTGAGCAAACCGTGGAATACCTGCGCGCCAACACAGTGATGACCGAGGTGGACATCCAGTCCGAAACCGACCGGTACATCGAGGACCCCGGCCAGGCGCTGGCGTACATGGTCGGCCGCCTGGAATTCCAACGCGTCCGCGGCCACGCCGAGCAGGAACTCGGTGACCGCTTCGACATCAAGGAGTTCCACGACCTCGTGCTGAGTGGTGGCGCGCTTCCGATGCCAGTGCTGGATGAGGTCGTCACAGACTGGATCACTCGGGTTGCGACGAATTCGCCTGCTTAGCCCGGGTGGAGGTCCGTCTGTGCTTGCTTGGAGTCTTGCGGTTGGGTGACCAATCGCTTGAGGCGTTGAGCAGGGCGGTCGGCTTTTCGTTGGCGGGGCCCTGGTTGACTTGGACAGGGTTCCGCCTGAGGCGGTCTTTGCTGGTGCGGCTTTGTGTGGCACGCGGTGGGCTGGTCTGTGTTGCGGCGGTGCCGTTCTTTCGCCCTGTGTCAAGACCTTGGGCTGTGGGTGGTGCATTTCCGGCATGTCGGGCGCCTTTGGGGGTGTCATGTCCGGTGCGGCTCGGTCCTTGCACGGAACAAGATTTCCCCTCGCCGGGGCTGACCTCTGGGCAGGAGGCTTGTTTGGTGTTCTTCCTGTCTTGTGCTCTGGATCTTGGGGTGTTTCGGGCAGGAGCACCCCCGAAGCCCATTTCTGCGCTGGCGCGCTCGCCGATCGTGGATTGGCCTTCGCCTTGCGCGCGAGGCGGTCGTGGTCTGGCCTTCGGCTTGCGTGCGAGCCGCTAGGGGCCTGCTTTACGCCTTCTGCGCGAGCCGGTCGTGGCCTAGCCTGTGCGTGGCTGCTGCGGTTTGGTCTGCACTTTGTGCGCGAGCCGCCGGGAGCTAGTTGTTGCCCTTGCGTGCAGACCCGGCGCCTACCTAAGCCACGGTGCGCGATGACCACACGTCAAAAGAACTTTTGAGGCCCCGCCCTTACACCTGTGCAAACAGTCCCCCACCCAACCCGGGGGGCGACCCCGCTCCAGTCTATCGGGAACTGGGCTGGTCAAGGGGGTTGTCGGTGAATTGTGGACAACTTGTTTCGCCGATGGTCCCTTCGGTGTGACGGTGGCGGGTAGTTCTCATTGTGGTGGCGGGCTTTCCTGGAACGTGACGCGGTAGCCAAGTGCTTGCATCATGCCTGTCAGCATCGCTCGGGTGTTTCCACGTGCGCGTTCGCCCAGCCCTGATCGTTGGGCGGCTTCGCTGATCTTCTGTTCGGCGGCGACGTAGAACTGTTGTTGTTGCGGTGGTTCCACGAGTGCGCCGATGGTGTCTATCAGGCCGCGTTCCTGGCTGAACACGTAGCTGCGTTTGTTGTCCAGGTTCGGCTTCGCCAGTTGTGGTGCGGGCAGCGTCAGCTGGACCGAGGTTCGGTCTTCCGACACCGCTATGTTTCCGTCCGCGAGTTTGCCGAAGTCGATGAACGCGTCCACTGATCCCGCCGCGACGAACAGTGTCCGTTCACCCGCTATCGACGACGGTACCCATGCCACGTCTTTTTCTATGTCCACCACGACTTGGTAGTCGCCCGCTGCCGCGTGGTACTGGCTGAGGTCGCGGACCGCTTGCAGTACAGCGGGTTGTGATCTGTCTATTGTGGATGTACCGAGCTTCGGCAGCAGGCCTATGACCTGCAGTGCCGCCGCGACCACCAGTAGACCCGCCACGCCGAGGGCGACAGGCTTGAGCCAACGCGTCTTCACAGGTAACCACCTCTCCCTGGTGGGGTACCCATTCCGGGGAGATGGATGCTGCTCTGTTCGGACCAGCTATGGCGTGGTGAACACGATCTTTCCCGCCGTCTCCCCGTCGAGCATCGCCTTGAAGCCCTCTTCTGCCCTGGTCAGCGGCAGTTCGTTGCCGATCTTGGGCCGTACGCCGGTGACGTCGCAGTACTTCAGCAGATCGGCGAGTTCGTCCCTGGTCCCCATCGTCGAGCCGATCACGCTCAACTGCAGGAAGAACACCCTGGCCAGTTCGGCGTTGGCGTCGGCCCCGCTGGTCGAGCCCGAGACCACGATCACACCTCCGGGCTTCAGCGACTTCACCGAGTGTGACCAGGTGGCCTTTCCGACCGTCTCGAACACGCCGTCCACCCGCTCCGGCAGTCGTGCGCCGGACTCGAACGTGGCGTGCGCGCCCAGCGACTCGGCCAGTGCGCGCTTGTCCTCGGAACGCCCGGTTGCCCAGACGCGGAAGCCCGCCGCGCGGCCGAGCTGGATCAGCGCGGTCGCCACGCCACCCGATGCGCCCTGCACCAGAATCGTCTGGCCTGGTCGCAGCCCCGACTTCACGAACAGCATCCGGTACGCCGTCAGCCACGCCGTGCCCATGCAGGCTGCTTCGGCGAACGACAGGCTCGCCGGTTTGGGCAGCACGTTGCGTGCCGGGACCACCACGGACTCCGCGAACGTGCCCTGGTGCACCTCGGTCAGCAGACTGCGTTTCGGGTCGAGGGTCTCGTCGCCGGACCAGTCCGGCGAGCTGATCACCGAGTGGATCACCACCTCGGTCCCGTCGTCGAGCACACCGGCGCCGTCGCAGCCGAGGACCATCGGGAACTTCTCGGCCTTGATTCCCACGCCGCGCAGCGTCCACAGGTCGTGCATGTTCAGGCTCGCCGCCTTCACCGACACCCGGACCCAGCCGTCCGGGACGTCCGGGTCCGGACGGTCACCGACCGTCAGCGCGGCGAGCGGGTTGTCCGGCTGAGGCGACGCTGCATACACGGCGAACATGCTCAGCAACTTACCGATTACCCCATTCGTGCGCCTGTGGGGTCGGACACGGCGTAGCCTCATCGGTGTGTCGTGGTTGTCCGATTGGTGGAACGCCGTCGAGCTGTGGATCACCCAGCTGCCGTTCCCCGCTCAGTTCGCGATCGTCATCGCGGTGCTGCTGCCGCTGTGCGCGGGTGGGGCGTGGCTGATCGACCGCGTCGTTGATTTCGTCGCGAGCAAAGTCAGCCCGTCGCGGAGCGCGGAACCGGACTGCGATTAGGGTTGGCCCCCATGGGGTCGCGCAAACGCATCACGTTCGCCCTGGTCGGACTGGTCCTCCTGGTGGTGGCCGGCTGGCTGATCCGCGAGGTCGGCTCCGACCCGGCACCCGGCGACAGCGGGCCTGCAGGCACGGCTCCCGCGTCGCAGTCGGCGAAACCGGGTGGCCAGGGCGCCGCTGTTCCCGGCCAGGACTCCGGTCTGCGGGTCACGGCGCTCTCGAAGCTCCCGCAGGAGGCGACGACCACCTGGCGGCTGATCGAGAAAGGCGGCCCGTACCCGTACGACCGGGACGGCGTGGTGTTCGAGAACCGGGAGAAGCGCCTGCCCGCCAAGGCCAGGGAGTACTACCACGAGTACACCGTTCCGACGCCCGGCAGCAGGGACCGCGGTGCCCGCAGGCTCATCTACGGCAAGGAACGTGAGCTCTACTACACCGAGAACCACTACGACTCGTTCGTGCTCGTGGACCCGGGGAAGTGACGATGAAGTACGTGCTGGACGGCAGCGGGATCCGCAGCAAGGCGGCGATGCTGGACGCGCTCGCCAAGGCGATGAGTTTCCCCGACTACTTCGGACACAACCTGGACGCGCTGGCCGACGTGGTCAACGACCTGCCGCCGGGCACGCACACGCTGGTCTGGCACTCGCCGCAGACCCTGCGGAAGGCCGACCCGGCCAACTACGAGGAGTTCGTCGACATCCTCGGCAGCGCCGACCGGCTCACGCTCGTGCTTGAGGCGTGAGCAACGGCCCCAGTCCGGTGCGGCTGGTGACGCCGAGCTTGGTGTACGCGCGGCCGAGGTAGTTGTCCACGGTCCGCACCGACAGGTTCAGCCGGGCCGCGAGCCTGCGGCTGGACTGTCCCTGCGCGGCCAGCAGGGCGACTTCCCGTTCGCGTGGCGTGAGCATCGCGGGCAGACCGGTGGCCGCCAGCATGGGTGTCCGTGCCATGGGCAGGCCTCGCATCAGGTTTGTTGGCGCGTGACGTCGCGGTGGCCGCGCGGGGGTGCGACCCGGCTTCGTGGGCCAGGCGTGCGGCGGTGACCGTCGCTTCGGCGGCGTGCAGGCAACATACCCAGGCGTTCGAACGTGTCCGCGGCGCGGATCAGCCGTTCGACGTCGTTGCCTGCCAAGTGCGCGGGCGGCGTCGGCCAGTGCCGTGCCGACCTCGCAGGTCAATTCGCCCGCCAGCCCGGACAGTCTGATGTAGACCGAACGGGCGTCGCCCAACCGGGCGGCGTCGTACAACGCGAACACCTCCGTGGTCGGCAGGCCGCCGAGCCGGGCCGGTGAGTCCGCCCGCGCCGGCAGCCGAGCCGCCTGGCGGTGGTCACCGGCCAGCGCGCGGGCGCCGGCGAGTTCGGCGAGGCAGGTCGCGGCGAGCCGGAACGTGTCGTAGTTGGGCAGCAGCGCCAGGACTTCTCGCAGCGCGGCACGGCTGATCGCCCAGCGCACGTGGACCCGGTCGCCGGTTTCCCCGGCCGGTGAGCCGGGCACGGTCAGTTCCTCGTACCGGCCGTGGTCCAGCAGGACTTCGGCCAGCAGTTGCTCGGCCGCCCAGCCCGCGCCCGAGTCGTGCGCCGACCGGGCGAGCCGTTGGCCAGTGCGTGGCCGAACCAGTCCTTGGCCTGGTTCGCGGCTTCCAGCAGGATTCTCGGGTCACCGGTCCGGCCGGACTGCAGACGCGGCGCGCCCACGCGCAGCGCGTCGTCCCTGCGGCGCATCGGGGTCGCTGTCATCGCGTCCGCCAGTTGCGCCGCGACGGCACGCGCGCGGGAGGTGGCCATGGCGGACCGGATCACCTCGCCGTACAGCGGTTGCGACAGCCGGGCGACCAGCCTGCGGCCTTCGTTTTCCGTTGCAGCACGCTCAACCGGCTGTCGTTGTCCAGTCGCGGCAACAGGTGTGAGACCGCGCCGAACGGGATCGCCGCGCCCACGGGTCGCAGTGACCCACTCGGTCCTGCGTCCGCCGGATACCAGTCATGCCAACGCTTCCCGGGCGAGTCTCGGCTTGCCGAAACCCGCTGCGCCGACGAGCACCACCCCGCCGCGCTCGGCGGAGTGAGCGCTGACAGCTGCCGGTCGCGTCCCACGAGCGGCCACGGGTCGCCGATCTCCGGTCGTGGTTCGCCCATTGGAGAAACTCCTTGTACGGCAAGGAGAATGACACTCCATGGTAGCGCGGGCGGGAACCGGCGCCCGATCGGTGACGCCGTTGTCGGTCCGGACCAACGATCGTGGGGCGGGTTGTCGCAACCGCACCACCGTCCGGCCGAAGTCTTCCACTCTGGGTAGCAGTGTGAATACTCTGGGAAACTCGCAGTGTTGAAACGTGAATTACCCTCGGGTACGAACACTGGAAGGGCAAACACCTACAAGGAGGCATCGATGAAGCTGGCTCCCCTGCGGCTGGCCACGGTGGCCGCGTTCACCCTCGCACCCCTGCTCGCGCTGGGCGCGACCGCTTCGGCGGCGGTCCAGACCATCAACTACCAGGTCCGTGCCTCGGCACTCGGCCAGACCGCGGAACTCGTGCTCAACCAGGACATCGACTCGACCGCACCGGCGAGTGTCGCCCCCGGAGGCGCCGTGAAGGTGACCATCGACCCGGCACCGAACACCGTCCCGTCGTCGGGTGGCGGCTACCAGATCAGGGAGATCAAGACGATCGCGCTCAAGATGCCGATCCCGGCCAACGCCACGTTCGTCTCGGCGAGCGTGAGCGGCGGATCGGGGCTCGGCTCGGCCGCGCCGGCCATCGGCCGCGAGGGCAACGACGTGGTCCTCAAGGTCGCCGGCCCGCTCAAGGGCGGCGCCGCGTTCGAACTGCCCACGGTGACGCTCAACCTGACCGCGGGCTCGTCCGGCAAGATCGAGTCCAGACTCGGGGGCACCGGCTACGACGCCCCAGGCCTGACCTTCACCGCCGTGATCATCGCGCTGGGCTTCCCGGTCAACGCCGCATCGGTCGCGTACCCGAACCCGAGCCCGGTGCTGACCAGCACGACCATCGGCTGATTCCACGCGTGTGCCGAGGGCCACCCGGCGCGGGGCGGCCCTCGGTGCATTATTGATCCCATGGCTGACGAACTGGTCCACATTGCCGTCGACCGCGGCGTCGCGACCATCACGCTCGACTCCCCGCACAACCGCAACGCCCTGTCCCGGCAGCTGCGGGCCGAACTGCGCGGGCACCTGTCCGCGGCGATCGACGACGACGACGTCCGGGTGATCGTGCTCGACCACACCGGGCCCGTGTTCTGCGCGGGCATGGACCTCAAGGAAGCGGGCGGGGCCGCCGCGGGCGACCAGGGCGTCAACGAGTTCCCCGAGATCCTCGACCAGATCCGCACCGGCCCCAAGCCGGTGGTCGCCAAACTCGCCGGGCCCGCCCGTGCGGGCGGCGTCGGCATCGTCGCGGCCGCGGACATCGCGATCGCCGCGAGCACGGCGACGTTCGCGTTCACCGAGGTCCGCATCGGCGTCGTGCCCGCGGTGATCTCCGTGACCGTGCTGCCCCGGCTGCTGCCACGCGCCGCGCACGAGCTGTTCCTGACCGGTGAGACCTTCGACGCGACCAGGGCCGCGACCATCGGCCTGATCAACTCCGCGGTGCCCGCCGGCGAGCTGGACGCCGAAGTCAAGCGCTACACCGACATGCTGGTCCTCGGCGGGCCCGTCGCGCTGGCCGCGACCAAGGCGCTGCTGCGCTCCGAGCCCGGCGACTTCGCGACCATGCTGAAGCTGTCCGCGGAGTTCTTCGCCAGCGAGGAAGGCCAGGAGGGCATCACCGCGTTCGCGCAGAAGCGCAGGCCTAACTGGGTTCCCGGAGACTGAGCCGGTAGCGCGTGTAAGTGTCCTGATCGGACACCTCGGTGAAGCCGAGCCGGTCCAGCACGGCGATGCTGGGCCGGTTGCCGAACGTCACCCCGGCGTAGACGTCGGTGATGCCGGTGTTCTCCCGCGCCCACATCAGCAGCGCCCGGCCCGCGTTGGTGGCGTAGCCGTTGCCCACCGCCTTCTCGTCGAGCCAGTACCCGAGGCTGTATCGCGGGGGATCGACCGGGGTGAGGACCATCTCGCCGACCAGGTCACCGTCCACCCGGATACCCAGCGCGAACTCGCCGTCGAGCGGGTGGGCGAACCCGGCGCGGATCATCTCGCGGTCCGCGGCCCGCAGTTCCGCGTAGTCCCCGTGCCTGCCGAGGTGGTCACGGTTGTGCTCGACCAGACGCCAGTAGTCCTCGACGTCCGCCATGTCCAGTGTCCGCAACCGCAGCCGCGGATCGGCGGTGACCAGCTCCATGCTTCGAAGCTAGCGCCGTGATCAACGCATTTACGCGCTGTTCAGCCGGTTCGCCCCAGGTCCAGGTTCTGCAGCGCCTCGTCGTAGCGGTGCAGGATCAGCTCGGCGACGTCCGGGTCCGCGCCGAGCGGCTCGGCGATCAGCGCGTCCGGGTCCAGCGCCAGCGCGGCCTCGTAAACCCGGTCGGGCAACAGGCCCGGCGCCAGGAACCACGAGGCCACCGCGATGCGCGACGCCCCGCGCTCGCGCAGCGCGGCGACCGCCGAGGGGACGTCCGGGGTGGCGGAGGCCGCGAAAGCCGCCACCGCACCGGACCATCCTGATTGGACCGACCACCGCCGGGCGATGGCCGCCACGCGGGCGTTGGCACGGGCGTCCGACGAGCCCGCGCCTGCCAGGACCACACCGAGCGACGAGTCGTCGAACGCCGCGCCCGCGGCGGTCAGCCTGCGCAGCGCGGCCGATTCGAGCCACGGCGACGGGCCGAGGACGTCCGACACCGTCACCGACAGCCGGGGATTGCGCAGGCCCGCCTCGTGCACGAGCGCCGGGACGTCCACTTTCGCGTGGTAGGCCCGGCCCAGCAGCAGCGGCACCACGACCACCGGGCCCCGCAGCCCGGCGAGCACGTCGCCGAGCCGGGGAGCCGAGAGGTCCATGAAGGACACACGGGCGTCCATCCCCGGCCGCAGTCCCTTGACCACATCGACCAGCGCGGTGATGGTCGCGGCGGAACGGGGATCGCGGCTGCCGTGGGCCACCGCCACAAGAGGGATCACGTCAACGCTCCGGTCAGGCCGCGCGCCCGCAGCACGGCTCGTTCGATCGGCCGGAACAGCAGCAGGTCGATGCCGATCCCGACGATCAGGATCAGGAAGATCGCGGTCAGCACCTCGGCCATGTCGTTGTAGTTGGAGCCCTCGTTGAGGTACGCGCCCAGCCCGAAGCCCAGGTCGGGGCTCTGCGCGATCAGTTCGGCCGCCATCAGCGACCGCCACGAGAACGCCCAGCCCTGTTTGAGGCCCGCGATGTAGCCGGGCAGCGCCGCGGGCAGCAGGATGAACCTGGCCGCGGCCAGCCTGCCAGCGCCGAGCGTCTTGCCGACCCTTGGCAGGATCGGCGGGATCTGGTCGATCCCGGCCACCAGGCCGTTGGCGATCGACGGGATCGACCCGGCGAGCACCACGAAGTAGATCGACCCGTCGTTGAGGCCGAACCACAGGATCGCGGCGGGCACCCACGCCACCGACGGCAGCGACTGCAACCCGCTCAGCAGCGGGCCGATCGCGGCGCGCACGTGCCGGACCTTGGCCACCAGCAGGCCGAGTGGCGTGGCGATGACGACCGCGGCGAGGAATCCGAGCGCGGCGCGGTGGATGGAGGTCCACAGCACCTCCCAGATCTTGCCGGTGCCGACGAGGTCCTCGAACTTCGACCAGACCGCGAGCGGCGCGGGCAGCTGGAACTCCGGCCAGAAGGCCGCCGCCCACAGCACCTGCCAGATCGCTATCACCACGACCATCGCGACCACCGGTGGCAGTGCCGCACGCAGGACGCGCCGCCAGCGGGGCTCGGTCTGCGTGGTGGTCGGCGTGTCGAGCGCGTCGAGTCCGGCCTCGACCTTCGACAGGTCCTGGACTTCAGGACTTGGCATGGGTGCTGATCACCTCGCGCAGCCGTGCCGTGATCTCCTCGGTCAGCGACCCGTCCGAGTCGTGCTTGGTGGACCATTCCTGCACGACGCGGCCCGGCCGAGACGACAGCAGGACCACGCGCTGCCCGAGCCGCACGGCCTCGCGGACATCGTGCGTGACGAACAGAACCGCGGTGTTGGTCCGCTCGTACACGCGCAGAAGCTCGCCCTGCAACACATCCCGCGTGATCGCGTCCAGCGCTGCGAACGGCTCGTCCATCAGCAACAAGGCGGGCTCGTCCGCGCCCTGCACTCGCTGGGTCGCGGCGAGCGAACGCGCCAGCGCCACACGCTGCCGCATACCGCCGGAAAGCTCGTGCGGGCGCTTGGTCCCGGCGCCGCTCAGCCGCACCAGGTCCAGCAGTTCCGCCACCTTGGTCTGCCGGTCGGCCTTGCCGAACCCGGCGAGCCGCAGCGGCAGGTCGATGTTGCGGGCCGCGGTCAGCCACGGCATCAGCGCGGCTTCCTGGAACATCACCGCCGGCCGGGACGTGTTCAGCACGATCTCGCCCGCGGACGGCGCGTCCAGGCCGGCGACCAGGTTGAGCAGCGTGGACTTGCCGCAGCCGGACGCGCCGAGCAGGCAGACGAACTCGCCCGGCGCGACCGTGAGGTCCACGCCGTCCAGCGCCGCCACGGCCTGCTGCCCGCGGCCGAACACCTTGCTCACCGCCGAGAGTTCCACCGCGGTACCGGACTGCACATGCTCGGAAGTGCTGAGTGTGGCGGTCATTGCCGTGCTCCTACTTCTTGTCCAGTCCGGCGGCGTCCACCGCCGGTTTGCCGGTCGCCTTCAACGCCTCGTTGAGCGCGGCCAGGTCGAGGAAACCCTTCAGGTCGGCGGCGGACTTCACGATCCCCGCCGTGACCGAGTCCTTGGCCAGCTGCGGGAACGTCGACGCGATCGGGTCGGTGGTCAGCTCGATCGCCTTGAACGAGCTGTCGAGCACCGGCTGGCTCAGCGCGTTGCCGGTCAGCTCCTTGAGCGCGTCGTTGACCGTCTTCTTCGCGTCGGCGTCGTTGCCCTTCGCCCACTCGATCGCGTTCACGTGGCCACGCAGGATCGCCTGCACGGTCTGCGGGTACTGCTGCAGGAACTCCTGCCGCACGATGATCACCGTGGTCGGGAAACGACCGTCCGGCCACAGCGACTTCTCGTCGAGCAGCACTTTCGCGCCCGCGTCGAGCACCAGCCGCGACGACCACGGCTCAGGCAGCCACGCGCCGTCCAGTTCGCCCTTGCGGAACGCGTCCAGCGTCTTCGGGTTGTCCAGGTTGGTGATCTTGACGCCGCTCAGGTTCTTTTCTTTGACCAGCTTCTTCAGCGAGACGTCCTGGGTGTTGCCCAGCGACGGCGTCGCGATGTTCTTGCCGGTCAGCTGGTCGACCGAGGTGATCTCCGGCTTGGTGACCAGTTGCGCGCCCGCCGAGACCGCGCCGGAGACCAGCTGGATCGTGCCGTTGGACTTGGTGTACGCGTTGATCGCCGGGCCGGAGCCGATGAAGCCGATGTCGAGCGACTTGCCCAGCAGCGCGTTGACCTCCTCGGGGCCCGCGTTGAAGTTCGTCACCGAGAGCTTCGCCGAACCCAGTTCCTTGGTGTAGAAGTCCTTCTTGTGCCCGATGATCGCGGGCGCGTGCGTGACGTTCGGGAAGTAGCCGAGCCGGACCTCGGCTGGTCCCTGGGCCTGCGCTTGTTTCGGTGCGTTGCCGCTGTCCGCTCGTGAACACCCCGCTGCGAGGGCTAGTGCCGCTGTCGCGGCGGCCAGTAAGCGAAGCGTGCGAGTTGTGCTCACGGTCGTTTCCTCTCAAGCACGGCGAAAAAGGGAGTCAGGGTCCGGGGTTGAATGCGTCTCGGACGGGCAACGGTGCGCCGACGAGACCTGCGGCCAATGTGGTTCCGTCACTCGCGTCGATGACCAGGAATGCCCCGGTTCGTCGACTGGCGGTGTAGTCGTCAACGGGCAACGGTTCCGCGGTGCGAATCCTAACCTGACCGATCTCATTCAATTGCAACGATTCGGGCAACTCCACACTGGACAGCTTTTGTTCGTCGAAACGCGAGATCAATTCGGTCACGAACGCCTGGGTCGTCTTTGTCCCGTGCTTCACCAGTACCCGTGCGTTCGGGCGCAAAGCCTTGTCCGCCAACCAGCACAGCGTCGCCCCGAACTCGTCGGCGACCACCGGGGGAGCACTCGCGACAGAAATCAAGTCCCCCCGCGAGATATCCAGATCGTGGGAAAGGACAAGGGTGACGGACTGGCCGGCTGTCGCTTCGGCCAGTTCGCCGTCCGGGGTGTCGATGCGTTCGACGATGCTGCGCGATCCGGATGGCAGCACGACGATCTCTTCGCCGGGCGTGATGGTCCCCGCGGCGACCTGCCCGGCATAGCCGCGATAATCGGGATACTCGGGAGTACGTGGGCGAATCACGTACTGCACGGGGAAACGGAACGGTACATGGTGCGGATCCGGTTCCACCGGAACTGTTTCCAAGTACTCCAGCAACGTCGGCCCGGTATACCAAGACGTGTTGCCGGACCGTTCCACCACGTTGTCACCGACGAGTGCCGACACCGGAATGGTGAGCACTTCGGAATCGGCGTATCCCAACGCGCCGGCATGCGCGGCGAATTCCTTGGCGGTCCGTTTGAAGCTCGACTCGTCGTAGCCGACCAGGTCGATTTTGTTGACAGCCAGAACCAGCCTCGGCACTCCCAACAACGCGAGCACCGCCGCGTGCCTGCGTGTTTGCTCGACGACGCCGTTACGCGCGTCGACGAGCAGAATCCCCAGCTGCGCCGTCGAAGCGCCCGTCACGGTGTTGCGCGTGTACTGGACGTGTCCGGGAGTGTCGGCGAGTACGAAGGAGCGCTTGGGCGTGGCGAAGTACCGGTACGCCACGTCGATCGTGATGCCCTGTTCCCGTTCCGACCGCAGCCCGTCCACCAGCAGCGACAGGTCCGGTGTGGACAGGCCGCGGTCCGCGCTCGCGCGGTGCACCGCGTCCAACTGGTCGGCCAGCACCGACTTCGTGTCGTACAGCAACCGTCCGACCAGCGTGGACTTCCCGTCGTCCACACTGCCGGCGGTCGCGAGCCGCAGTAGATCGCTCATCAGAAGTACCCCTCCCGTTTGCGATCCTCCATGGCCGCTTCGGACAGCCGGTCGTCCGCGCGGGTCGCGCCGCGTTCGGTCAGCCGGGACGCGGCGACCTCGGCGATCACGTCTTGAATGGTCCTGGCGTCCGAATCGACCGCACCGGTGCACGATCCGTCACCGACTGTGCGGTACCGGATCGTCCGGCGTTCCAGCGTCTCGCCCGCACGGGGACCGCCCCACGGTCCTTCGGCGAGCCACATGCCGTCGCGCAGGTAGACCTCGCGCTCGTGCGCGTAGTAGATGTCCGGCAGCTCGATCTTCTCGCGAGCGATGTAGTTCCAGACGTCCAGTTCGGTCCAGTTCGACAGCGGGAACACCCGGACATGCTCTCCCGGACGGTGCCTGCCGTTGTACAGGTTCCACAATTCGGGACGCTGCCTGCGCGGCTCCCACTGGCCGAACGCGTTGCGCAAGCTGAATATCCGTTCCTTGGCCCGCGCCCGTTCCTCGTCACGGCGGCCACCGCCGAAGACCGCGTCGAACTTCTGCTCGGTGATGCTGTCCAGCAGCGGCACGGTCTGCAACGGGTTGCGGGTGCCGTCCGGGCGTTCGGTCAGCCTGCCGTCGTCGATCCAGTCCTGGACGTGCGCGACGTGCAGGCGCAGGCCGTGTTTGGCCACCACCCGGTCGCGGAAGTCGATGACCTCCTCGAAGTTGTGCCCGGTGTCCACGTGCAACAGCGGGAACGGCACCGGCGCCGGCCAGAAGGCCTTGATCGCCAGGTGCAGCAGCAGTGTCGAGTCCTTGCCGCCGGAGAACAGGATCACCGGCCGGTCGAACTCGCCTGCCACCTCGCGGAAGATGTGGATCGCTTCCGATTCCAGCGCGTCGAGGTTCCCCGTCTTCCGGTCAAGTGCGAGCGTCACAGATACCCCTTCTCAGCCGTGCAGTCCGCACTCGGTCTTGGACTGGCCCGCCCACCGGCCGCTGCGGGGATCCGCGCCCGGCGCCACCTTCGCCGTGCACGGCGCGCAGCCGATGGACAGATACCCCTCCGCCACCAGCAGGTTCTCCAGGATCCCGTTGCGGTCGATGTACTCGCGGAACTCCTCGTCGGTCCACGGGGCGATCGGGTTGATCTTCACCAGCCCGTTGCGGTCGTCCCACTGCACGATCGGGGTGTCCGCCCTGGTCGGCGCGTCCACCCGGCGCACGCCGGTGACCCACGCGTCGTAGTTGGCCAACGTCCGCCGCAGCGGCACGACCTTGCGCATCGCGCAGCACCGGTCCGGCGCACGCTGCCACAGGTCCGGGCCCTCCTCGGCGTCCTGCTCCGCGACGGTCTTGTCCGGCAGAGCGTTGACCACGTTGATGCCCGAGTAGGTCGCGGCGACGGCGTCCCGCAGACCGATGGTCTCCGGGAAGTGGTAGCCGGTCTGCAGGAACAGCACGTCGAAGTCCGGCTTCGCCTTGGCCGCCAGGTCGATCAGCACCGCGTCCTGCATGTTGGAGGCCAGGATCCAGCTGTCGCCGAACGTCCGCGCGGTCCACTCCAACGCCTCGGCGGCACTCGCGTCGGCCAGTTCGGCCGACGCCTTCTCCGCCAGATCTCTCAACTCCTCGGTCGCTGTGGTCACTTGGACACCTGCCCCACTGAGATCCCGACGAACTTGACGACGAACACGCGGCGGCACCCCGTGCACAACCAGGCCGCGTGCGGCTCCTCCTGCGGGCGAAGGTCCTCGTCACCGCAGTAAGGGCAATAGAAAGGAGTGGCCCGCTCGCTCATTTCAGATCAGCCTCGTCGGCGCGCTGCACCCACTGCGCGAACCGCTCACCGTCGGAGCGCTCCTTGAGGTAGTTGCGCACGAGCCGCTCGACGTAGTCGGCCAGTTCGGTCGCGGTCACCTTGTGGCCACGCAGTTTCCGGCCGAACCCGGCGTCAAGGCCGAGCCCGCCGCCGAGGTGCACCTGGAAGCCCTCGACCTGGTTGCCGTCCGCGTCGGTGACGATCTGGCCCTTGAGGCCGATGTCCGCGGTCTGGATCCGGGCGCAGGAGTTCGGGCAGCCGTTGATGTGCACGGTCACCGGGTGCTCGACGCCCGCCTGGACGTCGGCCAGCCGCTGCTCCATCGCGGCGACCAGGTCCGCCGCGCGGGCCTTCGTCTCGACGATGGCCAGCTTGCAGAACTCGATCCCGGTGCACGCCATCACGCCGCGCCGCCACGGTGACGGGTCGGTGTGCAGGCCCAGCTTGGTCAGTTCGGTCTTCAGCGCCGGGACCTCGGTGTCGGCCACGTCCAGGACGAGCAGCTTCTGCTGCGGGGTGAACCGGATCCTGGTGGAACCCGCGCGTTCGGCGGCCTTGGCCACCTCGACGAGGGTCGAGCCCGAGACGCGCCCGGCGATCGGCGCGGCGCCGACGTAGAACCGGCCGTCCTTCTGCTCGTGCACGCCGATGTGGTCGAGAACGACCTCCGGGACCTCCGGCGCGGGGCCGTCGAGGAGCTTGTACCCGAGGTACTTCTCCTCCATGGTCTCGCGGAACTTCTCCGGACCCCAGTCGGCGACGAGGAACTTGATCCGGGCGCGGTGCCGCAGCCTCCGGTAGCCGTAGTCACGGAAGACGCTGATCACCGCCTCCCACACCTTGGGCACGTCGTCGAGCGGCACCCACGCGCCGAGCCGCTTGCCCAGCATCGGGTTGGTCGACAACCCACCGCCGACCCACACGTCGAAACCAGGTCCGTGCTCCGGGTG
Source organism: Kibdelosporangium phytohabitans (assembly GCF_001302585.1). Lineage (GTDB taxonomy): Bacteria > Actinomycetota > Actinomycetes > Mycobacteriales > Pseudonocardiaceae > Kibdelosporangium > Kibdelosporangium phytohabitans. The sequence goes on from NZ_CP012752.1 coordinate 2,615,486, forward strand.
CACCACCCCGACGAACGCCACGTCGTGCACCTCGTGCGCGACGTCCTGCAGACCGGAGATGGCGGTCTTGAACTTGCGCGGCAGGTTCGAGAACGCCTCGTCACCGATGTAGGTGTTCTTGATCGCATCGATGGCCGGTGTGCCGTCGATCACTTCGTCACGGGAGATGCCCGCGACGGGTGAGCCGAGGATCACACGCGGGCTGTCGCCGCACGCCTCCATCGTGGTCATCCCGGCGGCTTCGAGTTTCTGCCAGATCACCGGCATGTCCTCGATGCGGATCCAGTGGTACTGGATGTTCTGCCGGTCGGTGATGTCCGCGGTGTCGCGGGCGTAGGTCTGGGAGATCTCGCCGATCACGGCCAGTTGCTGCGTCGTGACCGCGCCGCCGTCGATGCGGATGCGCAGCATGAAGTACTCGTCGTCCAGCTCCTCCGGCTCGAGCGTGGCCGTGCGGCCGCCGTCGATGCCGGGTTTGCGCTGGGTGTAGAGGCCGTACCAGCGGAACCTGCCGCGCAGGTCGGCGGGGTCGATCGAGTCGAAACCGCCGTGCGCGTAGACGTTCTCGATCCGGTCGCGGACGTTGAGCGGGTTGTCGTCCTTCTTGCTGCGCTCGTTCGGGTTGAGCGGTTCGCGGTAACCGAGTGCCCACTGTCCCTCGCCCCGGCGCTGCTTGGCCCGCTTGGGGGTGGTGGTTGGCGGAGCCATGTGGCGTCCTTCGGGATCGGGGCGCTCGCACACGCCGGCCCGACCTCATCCGAAGGAGGGGACACCGGCGTATCCGACGCCGGTGTGAAGAAACAACTGTTCCGGCGAACGGGTCAGCGCCGGCACAAGTCGCTGTTGACGCGCAGGAAATCCACGTGACGACGAGCCACGAGGAGGACCGGCACGACAGCAGACATGGCCTCAGCCTGCCACGCGTCCATCAGGTGGTCTACTGCCATCCGCATGCTGGGATGAGGGTCACGGAGGCTTGACCTGGGCCGGTGATGCGAGAATCAAGGGCGTGGCCTCCACACTTCCCCCTGGCGATCCCGCCCCCGCCGACGGCGCGCTGCCGCGCGAGGCGCTGGCCGGGCTGGGCGGCAGGCCCTTCGGGATCTACGTGCACGTGCCGTTCTGCGCGACCCGCTGCGGGTACTGCGACTTCAACACGTACACGGCCGGTGAGCTGGGCACGTCCGCGTCGCCGGAGTCGTGGCTGGAGGGCCTGCGCGGGGAGCTGGACCTGGCTGCCCGGGTGCTGGGATCGGCGCCGCCGGTGAGCACGGTCTTCGTGGGCGGCGGCACACCGTCGTTGCTGGGCGGGAGCGGACTGGCCTCGGTGCTGGACGCGGTCCGCGACTCGTTCGGCCTGAAGTCCGGCGCGGAGGTCACCACCGAGGCCAACCCGGAGTCCACGTCGCCGGAGTTCTTCGCCGGGATCTTGCGCGCCGGGTACACCCGGGTGTCGCTCGGCGCCCAGTCCGTGGCGCCGCACGTGCTGCGGATCCTGGACCGCAAGCACACGCCCGGCCGCCCGGTCGCCGCGGCGGCCGAGGCGCGGGCGGCCGGGTTCGAGCACCTGAACCTCGACCTGATCTACGGCACGCCTGGTGAACGTCCCGACGACCTGCAGGCGTCGCTGGACGCCGTGCTCGACGCCGGAGTCGACCACGTGTCGGCGTACGCGTTGATCGTCGAGGAGGGCACGGCGCTGGAACGGCGGATCCGGCGCGGCGAACTGCCCTCGCCAGACGACGACGTGCTCGCCGAACGCTACGAGCAGGTCGACTCGGTGCTGTCGACGAGCGGGTTCCGCTGGTACGAGGTGTCCAACTGGGCCGCGTCCACGGCGGGCCGCTGCCAGCACAACCTCAACTACTGGCGCGGGCACGACTGGTGGGGCGCGGGTCCCGGCGCGCACAGCCATGTCGGCGGTGTGCGGTGGTGGAACGTGAAGCACCCAGCGCGCTACGCGCAGACGCTGGCGGAAGGCAAGTCGCCTGCCGCCGCGCGTGAGGTGTTGTCCGAAGAGGACCGTCGGGTTGAGCGCGTGTTGCTGGAACTCCGCCTGGTCGAAGGACTTCCGCTGAGTGTCCTCGACGAGTCCGGGGTGGCCGAGGCGAAGGCGGCGGTGTCCGACGGTCTGCTCAGCCAGGGCGCGTTCGACGCGGGCCGTGCTGTGCTGACCGACGAGGGGCGCCTGCTCGCCGACGGGATCGTGCGCCGCCTGCTGCCCTGAGCCGGGTCACCGTCCGGCCAGCGCGTCCAGGCCCGCGATGAAGGTGTCGATCGCGAACTCGAAGCGTTCGTGCGCCGTCTCGCCCGAGAACAGCGGTCCGATGGCCATCAGGTTCGGGAACGTGCCCGCCGGCAACGATCGCATGTACTCCGCCATCTGGCGGCCACGCTCAGCGAGTTCCTCCTCGGATCCGTCACGCCACGAGGTCACCTCGACCGCGTAGGCCTTGCCGTACAGGCCGAGCGCGTCGAACGCCCATGCCGCCTGGCGTTCGGACAGGCCGCCGCTGCGCAGGATCGCGAGCATCGCCTCGCCGTGCCGCAACGCGTTGGGGCCGAGGGGGATCATCGCGTTCATCACGACCGAGGCGATCCCCGGGTACTTCACCATCGCCGCGACCTGGCCGAAGCAGAGCTGTTTGAGCTGTGCGCGCCAGTTCGCCGGGTCGGGCGGCTGGAGTTCGACCTCGCCGAGGATCCGGTCGAACATCAGCTCGCACAGTTCGTCGCGGTTCTGCACGTGCGCGTACAGCGACGCCGGTCCGGTGTTCAGCGCCTGGGCGACCCGGCGCATCGACAGCGCGTCGATGCCTTCCTTCGCCAGCAGGCCCAGTGCCGTGTCGACGATCTTGTCGCGGCTCAACGGCTGTCGTACGGGCTTGCGCGCGGCCGTGCGCCACGGCGGGTCCGGTAGCTCCACGAGCGCACTCTACTTGACACGAACGACGATCGTGGATAGAACGGTGTTCGTCAAACGAACAGTGTTCGAAACTGGAGGGGTCATGCGCGTCCTGGTTGTCGGAGCAGGTCTGTCGGGGCTGTCCACGGCGATGTTCCTGGGGTTGCACGGGGTGGAGTCGCTCGTGGTCGAACGGCACGCCACGACGTCCTTGCACCCGAAGGCACGCGGGCAGTTCCCGCACACGATGGAGGTGTTGCGCCTGGCGGGCATCGATCAGCGGGTCGCCGACGCGTCGCCGCCGGACTTCCGGTTCCGGCTCATCGTCGCTGGGGCGGCGGCCGGGCCCGTCTACAACGAGATCCTGGTCAACGACATGGGCCCCGACCTGTCGGCCTTCTCGTCAGCGGGCTGGGCCAACACCAGTCAGGAACGCATGGAACCGATCCTGGCCGGACGCGCTCGCGAACTCGGTGCCGCAGTCCGTTTCTCGACCGAGCTCGTCGAGTTCACCCAGGACGACGGCGGGGTCACGGCGGTGCTGCGTGACGTGGGCACGGGGGAGGAGGAGACCGTCCGCGCCGGTTACCTGGTCGGCGCGGACGGCCACCGCAGCCCGATCCGCCATGCGCTGGGCATCGGCGTGACCGGCCGGGGTGTGCTCGGCACGGGCGTCGCCGCGATCTTCGCGGCCGATCTGACGTCCGTGTTGCCGCGCAATGCCTTGGTGTACCTGAAGAACCCGGAGCTGCCCGGCGCGGGCGGCGCGTTGGTGAGCACGGATGAGCGTGGCCGTTACGCGCTCGGCGTCGGAGCGGGCGAGTACGACGACGACCGGTGGGTCGAGATGATCAGGATCGCCGCGGGCATCCCCGACCTGGACGTGCGGCTGCTGGAGGTGAGCGGGAGCAGCGACACCAAGCACTGGGTGGCGGACTCGTTCAGCTCCGGCCGCGTCCACCTGGTCGGCGACGCGGTGCGGGTGATGCCGCCGACCGGCGCCTTCGGCGGGAACACCGCGGTCATGGACGGTTTCCACCTGGCGTGGAAGCTCGCGATGGTGATCAAGGGCGAGGCGGGGCCCGGTCTGCTCGACACCCACACGGCCGAGCGGCGGCCGTACTCGAAGTACATCGCCGAGCAGCAGTACACCTTCTACGTCCAGCGGATGGCTCCCGAGCTGGACGACGGCACGCTCGCGGCACCCGCCGACCCGGCGTCGATGATGTTCTTCGGCTACCGGCACGTCAGCGATGCCGTCGTGCTGGAACCGGGCGACAAGGGCGAGCTGCTGGAGCCGGAGCCGACCGGTCGTCCCGGTTCCCGTGCGCCGCACGTGGTCCTGCCGGACGGAACCTCCACGATCGAGCTGTTCGGGCGCGGGTTCGTGGTGTTGACGGGCTCCGCGCACTGGGTCGTCAAAGCCGGGGCTCTCGGGTTGACCGCACATCTGCTCGACGGCACTGCCTGGGCGAAGGCGTACGGGGTGACCGAGGCGGGAGCTGTTCTGGTGCGGCCGGACTTCTTTGTCGCCTGGCGGACCCCGGACGCGAACGGCGACCTGGAAGGTGCGCTACGTCACAGCCTGCGGTTGTGCTGAGTCAACGCCGCGGGGTGGCGGTGATCGGCCCCGGCCGCTTCGACGAGCTGGCCGGCTGGTCACACGGGTTCACCACTTTGGCCGACGGGTATTCGTGTTTGACGCTCTCCACCAGCGAGCCCACGTCGTCGGAGTAGTTCGACAGCAGATGGGCGGTCGCGGGCACGGCCTCCGGCCGCAAGGCCTTGAGCAGGTCCGGCTGGTCGGCGAGGCTCACCTTGAGCCGCTCGTAGTTCTGCGTCTGCGTCATGAAGCTCGGCTGGTAGAACCGGGTGTCGTTCTGGAGGTCCTTGGACGCCTTGACCATCTCGGCGTCGGTGCGGAACGAGATCTCGACCGCGCTCACGCACCTCGGCGGCAGGCTGGGATCGCGCGTCTCCCTGGTGTAGGGGTAGTCCCTGGGGCGCTCCGGCTGGTTGGCCGCGAGCACGATGGTCGCCGCGCCCGCGATGATCAGCGCGATCACGGCGACGATCGAGACGAGCAGGCCCGGCTTCACGTCACCCACCGTACCGTGATCAGCGCGCCGGGATCATCCAGCTGAGCACCCGGCCCGGTCAGCCTGCCGAGGATGATCAGCGGGTTGCCGAGCCCGTCGAACGCCACCGGCGCGGTGTTGGCCAGCAGCGCCAGCACGATCGCTTTGACGGGCGGGAAACCGAGCGCGAACATCATCGCGCCGGTGATCGCGATCGGCGACCCGCCGCCCGCGATGCCCTCCAGCAACGCCCCGAACGCGAACGCGATCAGCAGCGCCTGCAGCCGCCGGTCCGGGCTGAACCCGGCGAGCACGGACTTGACCGCGTCGAACCGCCCGGTCGCGACAGTGACGTCGTGGAAGTAGACGGCGTGGCAGGCGATCCAGACGACGTTGCACAGTCCGAACGCGACACCCATCGCGGCAGAGTCGAACGCGAGGCCGACCGGCATGGCGTAGACCACGATCGCCGCGACGAGCGCGGTGGCCAGTGCGAGCGCGGCCGACAGGTGCGCCGAGCGGCACAGCAGGCCCAGTGTCACGAGCAGCACGATGATCGGCAACGCGGCGACGAGCGCCGACAGCGGACCGGCAGTCTGGTAGTCCGTGGATCACGGCGGATCCCTGCTACGGCAGGTAACCCAGGCGGCGTGAGAACGTCCCGGCCGCGTCCGCGACCAGCTGGCCCAGTTCGTCGATCCGCGCCAGCACACGCCCGGCCGGGCCCGCGATGCTCATCGCGGCGACGGGTTGTCCTGTGCGGTCACGGATCGACGCGGCGACACACGCCACGTCCGGCTCGTTCTCCACGTTGTCGATCGCCCAGCCCCGTTTGCCGCTGCGGTCGAGTTCGTCGAGTAACTGGGTGCGGTCGATGATCGTGTTGGGCGTCAAGCGGTCCAGCCGCATCCGGGTGACGCGTTCGACGCGCTCGGCAGGCGCGAGCGCGGAAAGCCATGCCTTGCCGAGGGAGGACGCGTGCTGCGGGCGCCTTGTGCCGAGCTGGCAGTGCAGGGTGACCGCGTTGGCGCCCCTGTCCTTGGCGACGTAGACCATCGCGTCGCCGTCCGGCACGGCGAGGAAGATCGTCTCACCGCTGCGGGTGGCCAGGCCGGCCAGGTACTGCGGCGCGGCCTTGTGCAGGTCTGTCGACGCCATGGCCTGCACCCCGAGTTCGACCAGGCGCGGCCCGAGCCGCACGCGGCCGGTGACGTGGTCGGCTTCCAGGTACTCCAGTTCCTTGAGCGTGTGCACGATCCGGTAGATCGCGCTGCGCGAGAGGCCCAGCTGGGTGGCGATGGCGTTGGTGGATATCTCCTGGCGCAGCCCGACGTGTTCGAGCACCGCGAGTCCGCGTTCCAGCGTGCCGGTGTGGCTGCGCTTGTCGGTTTCCTCTTCCTCCCTGGGCGCGGGGGTCTGCTTGGGCGTCCCGTTGACCGGGACGACATCTCGGTACAGGTTCTCAGCGAGCGAGCCAGCCACCATCCACCGCCAATACGTGTCCAGTTACGTAGTCAGAAGCCGGTCCGGCAAGGAAGACCGCGGCACCGGCCAGCTCGTCGGGAGATCCCCACCGGCCCATCGGGATCCGGGCGGTGATCTCGGCGTCGCGCTGGGGGTCGGCGCGCAGGGCCGCGGTGTTGCCGGTCGCGAAGTAGCCGGGGGCTATCGCGTTGACTTGCACATTGCTTGCTGCCCATTCGCTGGCCAGCGTCTTCGTCAGCCCCGCAACCGCGTGCTTGCTCGCGGTGTACGCGGCAACCCTGATCCCGCCTTGGAAGCTGAGCAGGGAAGCGATTGTGATGATCTTGCCGGACCGGCGGCGCAGCATCGGCCCGGCGACGGTCTTGGTCAGCTCGAACACCGAGTCGAGGTTGACCGAGAGCACGGCACGCCAGTCCTCGAAGGAATGCTCGGCCGCCTCGGACCGCCGGATGATCCCCGCGTTGTTGACCAGGATGTCGATCCGCCGCTCGGCGAGCAGCTCGCGCGCCCGGGTGGCGACGCCGGCGGGCTCCGACAGGTCCATAGTGACCACTGTGGACTGTCCACGTCCGTGCGCGGCGATCTCGTCGAGCACCGGTGTGAAGTCGCCGCCGTGGCCGAGCAGCACCACGTCCGCGCCCGCGCCTGCCATGGCGACCGCGATCGCCCGGCCGATGCCGGTGCGGGCGCCGGTCACCAGCGCGGTCCTGCCCGCCAGCGAGAAGAGCTCGTCGACGTACGTCATCGCAGGTCCGCCATGGCCACGTGGTCCATGTCGTCGAACCGGTAGTTCTCACCGGCCATGAACCAGATGAACGAGTACGCGCCGGTCGCGGCTCCCGAATGGACCGACCAGCTCGGCGAGATCACCGCCTGCTCGTTGCGCACGATCACGTGCCGCGTCTCGTCCGGCTCGCCGAGCAGGTGCACCACCATGGCCTCGTCGTCGAGGCCGAAGTAGAAGTAGCACTCGGTGCGCCGCGTGTGCGTGTGCGCGGGCATCGTGTTCCACACGCTGCCGGGCGCCGGCTTGGTCCAGCCCAGCATCAGTTGGCAGCTCTCCACCGGCGTGCCGTCGATGTAGCGCCTGATCGTGCCCTCGTTCGCCGACGCGGGCGTGCCGAGTCCGACCGGGGCGACGTCCGCCGAACGCACCACTGTGGTCGGTAGCCGCCGGTGCGCGGGCGCGGAGGCGAGGTGGAAGCGGGCCGGGTTGTCCGCGTCGCGGCTGGCGAAGGCCACCTCGCGGGCGCCACGCCCGACGTGGACAAGGTCTCCCCGTTCGAGCTCGTACGCGGTACCGTCGCAGATCACCGCTCCGCGGCCGTCGACGCAGAAAGCCGCCAGCTCGCGCCGTTCGCGGAAGTGGTCCGTGCGCAGGGTGTCGTCCGGCTCCAGGCGCAACGGCTCGGTGCCGGGCACGGCGCCACCGAGCAAGACCCGGTCGTCGTGGCTGTGGGTCAGGCGCAGCTCGCCAGGGACGAAGAGGTCCTCGACCAGGTAGTGCCGGCGCAGCTGCGCGGTGTCGAAGCCGCGTGCCCGCGCCGGATCGGTCGAGTACCTGACGTCCACGACACCTCCATGTACCGATGGCCGGGGCGCTGAACCGCTGATCGGGGCTGAAACGTTAACAAACTTTCCAAACTCGGGGAAGGTTTAGACCACTGGTCCATTCGGGTGGTAGTCGACACGGTGTCGAAACAGTGTGGGAACGGTTCGCGCGGCGCGCTGAACAGGTGGGATCAACCCGCGCCGTGGATGAGGCGCAGCCGCGGTCGCGTGTCGGTCAGCCCGATCAGCGACCGCAGCCTCGGCAGTCCGATGTGGAGCCGGGCGGCCAGCGACGGCAGCGCCAGCCCGTTGGCCGCGGCCAGGTCGATCGCCAGCCGGAGCAGCTCGGGCTGCTCACCCGGGTACCCCGAGTTGACCGGTTCGTGCGTGCGCCAGCCGAGCCGGGTGAGCGTGGCCATGATCCGCCGGACCGTGGACTCGCTGTAGATCTGCAGATCCTTGCCGCGGTAGGCCAGTGCGGCGGTGGACACGCCGTAGCTGTCCGCCAGGTCCTTGAGCGCGCCGATGTCCACCGGCGTCGGCAGCTGGTCGCGGATCTCGGCCGCGGGCATCAGCAACTCGGCCGCGAACACGTTCGCCTCGCGTTCGTGCCGCAGGCTTCCCGGCTCCGGTTCCGGGTGCAGCAACAGGTGCCCGAGTTCGTGCGCGACCGAGAACCGTTGCCGCATCGGGTTTCCCTTGTAGGTCAACGCGATGACCGGACGACCGGACAGAGCGGACGAGAACGCGTCGATGGCGTCGTTGTCCAGCATGGGAATGCGCGTGGTGACCACACCGCGCGCCTCGAGGTTGCGGACCAGGTGCGCGGCCGGTCCAATCGCGACACCCCACGCCGTGCGGACCATGCGCGCGGTCAGGCCGGGGTCGCTGTACGGGATGCCCATCGGCACGCCGACATCCAGCGCGGGCAGCTCGATCACCCGGTCGAGTTGTTCGATCACTTCCCACAACAGTTCGACGTGTGCCAGCGCCTGCTGCCGCTGGGTCGCGGTCGTCGCCCGCAGCGATCGGAAATGAGCCTGCGCGGTGTCCAGGTGCAACTGCGGGCGCCCGGCGGTGAAGAACGACGGCGGCACGTCCAGCACGTCCGCGCACCGCGACAACGTCTCGGCGCTGGGCCGCGACTGGCCGAGCTCGTACTGCGACACGGCCGCGGCCGTGCGGTCGATCGCCTCGGCCAGGTCCCGCTTGCGCCAGCCGACGAGCTCCCTGGCCATCGTCAGCCGGGCAGGGGCGAATGCCTGCGCGGCGGCGGAGGCATCCGGGTGCACGGTCGAACTCCCTTGAGGTGCGCGAACAGACGATCTTCGCAGGACCATCGTGGTCCAGTACGGAGAGTGGCGGCAGCCGGGCGAGCAGTCACCCAGCGGATCCGTGCCGCTGCTCTGTTCGTGGCCGCAGGGGCAGCTCCGGTGGTGACTGGTCGAACAGGGTGGGCCCCGACTGGCTGCCCAGCCACGGGACCTGACCGGACGTGGTCACCGCCGCGATGTCCTGCAGCCGCACGAGCCAGTCCCAGCTGATGTGCCCGTCGGTGAGCGTGCCCTGGCCGGCCCACGCGTCGGTCAGGCCGCCGTCCTCGGCGCCCGCCCACGGCAGCAGGAGCAGCTCCCGGCCGTCGAGCCAGGCGTCCCGCCTGCCGATCAGCGCCTCGTCCTCCTGCGGCGCCAGCAGCTCCCGGCGCAGGTCGCTGATGTCCCCGAGTGAGCCGTGCGGGCCCGCGGGCGCGTTGAACTGGTACACGCCGACGTGGTCGAGCTTCAGCAGGACCGACTGGAACGCCGGGTCCGCGTCGAGGCCGGGGATGTCCACGCTCAGCGACTGCGCGGTGCGCAGCAGGTACTCGTAGCGGTCCGTGCCGAAACTGGTGTTGTTGCTCCACGTGCCCCGGTGGTTGTTCTTGCGCACCGGCTGCAGCTCCGCGGCGGCGTCGTGGGCGTCCTGCAGCCACTGGCAGACGTGCGTGACGAAGTCGAGCAGGTCGACCGGCCGCAGCAACGCGGCCAGCCGCTCCACGTGCGCCTGGTCGTTGCCCGTCATCGTGACGCCTGTCATCACACCCCACCCCGCTTGAGATCCTGTGGCCACCGTGATCGCTACACTTGATTTTCGCACGCGATCCGGTCACGTCTCGGCAGGCCCGGACATGGGCGTGTCGTGCCCGCGACACCGGTGTCCGCCCCCGTCGAACAGGCGGGTACGCACCCGGCACCAAGTGGTGGCGCGAACCAACCGGGTCGCTCCGTAAACTTGAGGTGCGCACTGGCAGGTTCAACGAGCAGTCGAGCGGGGAGGGCAGTGGTGAACGCCGACGAACGTCGTTTCGAAGTGCTGCGCGCGATCGTCGCCGACTACGTGTCCAACCACGAGCCGGTGGCCTCGAAGGCGATCGTCGACCGGCACAACCTGGGCGTGTCCAGCGCGACCGTCCGCAACGACATGGCCTCGCTGGAGGAGGACGGCTACATCATGCAGCCGCACACCAGCGCGGGCCGGATCCCGACCGACAAGGGCTACCGCCTGTTCGTCGACCGGCTGTCCGAGGCCAAGCCGCTCTCCACGGCCGAGCGCCGGGCGATCGGCACGTTCCTGGAAGGCGCGGTCGACCTCGACGACGTCCTGCGCCGCAGCGTGCGCCTGCTGGCCCAGCTGACCAGGCAGGTCGCCGTCGTGCAGTACCCGACGCTGACCCGCTCGACCGTCCGGCACATCGAACTGGTGCTGATCACCCCGGCGCGGCTGATGCTCGTGATGATCACCGACACCGGCCGGGTGGACCAGCGGATGGTCGACCTCGGCGACGTGATCACCGAGGACACGCTCGCCCGGATGCGCACGATGATCAACTCGAGCCTGGCGGGACAGCGGCTGACCGACGCCGCGGTCAAGGTCGCCGAACTGGTCGACGCCGCGCCGAACGAACTGCGCGACGCGATGATCCGCGTCGGATCGGTGCTGGTCGAGTCGCTGGTCGACCACCCGGAGGAGCGGCTGGTGCTCGGCGGCACGGCCAACCTCACCCGCAACGTCGCCGACTTCCCCGGTTCACTGCGCCAGGTGCTGGAAGCGCTGGAGGAACAGGTCGTCATCCTCAAGCTGCTCGCCTCGGCGCAGGACGCGGGCACGGTGACCGTGCACATCGGCGGCGAGAACGAGGCCGAGCAGATGCGCAGCACGTCGGTGGTGTCCATCGGCTACGGCGGCACCGAGCTGCTCGGCGGAATGGGAGTCGTCGGCCCGACGCGGATGGACTACCCGGGAACTATCGCCGCGGTTCGCGCGGTTGCCAACTACGTCGGGGAGATTCTGAGAGCTCGATGATCACTAACGGGGCAGAGCCGGGTGCGGTGCCACACCGCGGACCGCACTGCGGCAGGAGGACATGACGAAGGTGGCCAGGGACTATTACGGCATCCTGGGCGTGCAGCGCAACGCCGGTGCCGACGAGATCAAACGCGCGTACCGCAAGCTCGCGCGTGAGCTGCACCCGGACGTCAACCCGGACGAGGAGGCGCAGCACCGCTTCAAGGAGGTGACGGCCGCCTACGAGGTGCTGTCCGACCCGCAGAAGCGCAAGATCGTCGACATGGGCGGCGACCCGCTGGACAACGCCGCCGGTGGTGGCGGCATGCGGGACCCGTTCGCCGGGTTCGGGCTCGGCGACATCATGGACGCCTTCTTCGGCGCGGCCGGAGGTGGCACGCGTGGCCCACGCAGCCGCGTGCAGCCCGGTGCGGACGCGCTGATCCGGTTGCGGCTCACGCTTGAGGAGTGCCTCACCGGCGTGAGCAGGGAACTCACTGTCGACACCGCGATCCTGTGCGAGCTGTGCCGCGGGTCCGGCTGCGCCGAGGGCACCGCGCCCGAGGTGTGCGAGACCTGCGGTGGCCGCGGCGAGATCCAGGCGGTCCAGCGCTCGTTCCTCGGGCAGGTCGTGACCGCGCGGCCGTGCCCGGTGTGCCGTGGCCTGGGCGAGGTCATCCCGGACCCGTGCCGCCAGTGCGCGGGCGACGGCCGTGTCCGCTCGCGTCGCACGATCGTGGCGAAGGTCCCGCCGGGCGTCGCGGACGGCATGCGCGTGCGCCTGTCCGGCCAGGGCGAGGTCGGCCCCGGCGGCGGGCCCGCCGGTGACCTGTACGTCGAGGTGGAGGAGCAGCCGCACACGACGTTCGAACGCTCGGGAGCGGATCTGCACTGCACGTTGCGCGTCCCGATGACCACCGCCGCGCTCGGCGCGGTGCTGCCGCTGGAAACGCTCGACGGCGTCGAGGAACTGGAGCTCGAACCCGGCACACAGCACGGGACCGAGCTGCTGATGAGCGGCCGGGGCATGCCGAAGCTGCGGCAGTCCGGCCGGGTCGACGGTCGCGGCGACCTGCACGTGCACGTGGACGTCGAGGTGCCGACGCGCCTGGACGCACGCCAGCAGGAACTACTGCGGGAACTGGCGTCCCTGCGCGGTGAGGACGAAGGCGGCCTGGCCACGACCAACGGCAAGGGCGGCGGCCTGTTCTCGCGGCTGCGCTCGCACCGCTCCCGGTAACCACCACCGTGAGCACACCACCGCTGTTCCTGGTCGACACGCTGCCCCAGAGCGGCGAATTCGTCCTCGACGGCCCGGAAGGCAGGCACGCGGCAACGGTGAAACGCCTGCGCGCGGGTGAAACCCTGACGGTATCGGACGGCTCGGGTGGCGTGGCGACGTGCGTCGTCGACGCCCCCGTCGGCCGGGACGCGTTGCGGCTGCGGGTGACCGAGCGATCGGACGTGCCCGCGCCGCAGCCGCGCGTGGTGGTCGCGCAAGCGCTGGTCAAGGGCGATCGCGGGGAACTGGCGGTGGAACTGGCCACCGAGGCGGGCGCGGACGAGATCGTGCCGTGGCGCGCGGCCCGCTGCGTGGCCAGATGGGAAGACGGCCCGCGCGGCGAGAAGGCGCTGGCCCGCTGGCGGAACACCGTCCGTGAGGCGGCGAAGCAGGCCCGCCGCCCGTGGGTACCCGAAGTGCGGGACCCGGTCGGTACGCAGGACCTGGTGGACCTGCTGGACGGTGCGCTCGGCCTGGTGCTCGAAGGCTCAGCCGGTCAACGGATCGCGGACGTCGCGTTGCCGCGGCACGGCGACATCGTCGTGGTCGTCGGCCCGGAAGGCGGCGTCAGCGACGAGGAGATCGCTGTGCTGCGTGACGCGGGCGCGCAGGCCGTCCGACTCGGTCCGACCGTCCTGCGCGCCTCCACCGCCGCCGCCGTGGCCCTCGGAGCCATCGGCGCCCTCTCCCCCCGCTGGTAACCCCCTCGAGACCACGCTAGGCCCGGCGGTCGCCGTGCGTTGACGGTCGTTCACCCCACAATCTCCGTGAGCTACAACTCGTCCAGCCGGACGAGGCCGTCCTGGATCGCCCGCGCCACCAAGGCGGCCTTCGTCGGTGCCGGGCGACCGGCGTGCGCGTACCTGATCCGGGCGCGGTCGATGTAGCTGTTCACCGTCCGCACGGTGATGCCCAGCTTGCGGGCGACCATTTCCTTGGACTCACAAGCGAACCAGCTCACCAGCACGTCCACCTCGCGCGGCGTGAGCCGCGGGCGTTCGCTGCGGGTGTCGGTGCCGAACGCGCGAGCCATCACCGGCGGCGTGTAGGGCAGGTTCTGGCCCGCTGCCTGGATCGCGGGCACCAGGTGCCGGGGCCCCTCGGTCTTGCCCAGGTACGCGAACACCCCGATGTCCAGGCACGTCAGCACGGTCTCCTGGTCGTCGCGCATGGAGTACACGACCACCTGCCTGCCCGCGTCGACCAGGTGCCGCAGGTCGCGGTAGGCCGGGACCTGGCCGCCCAGCTGGAGGTCGAACACGACCACGTCGGCGTCGCCACCCGGACCGGTCCACGCGACCGCGGGCGTGCTGCCGGAATCGACCACGCGGACAGGCGGGTCCGCCGCGGCACACCACACCCCGATGCCGGCCGCGATCGCCGGGTGGTCGTCGACGATGACCGCGCTGATCACGTCCACCACCTTGCCTCCACCCAGATCATCCCGTCGGCGGTCGTCGTGTGCACGGTCACCGGCGGGGCGTCCGTGACGACTTCCTGCGTGACGACCCCCGGTATGACGATGCTGACAGTCACCGCGTTCCCCGAACCGAGCACGGTGACGCGTGCGCTGGTCCCCGGCTCCGTGGCGGCTGTGGCGAGTGTCCGCATGACCGGTTCGATCAGCCTACGGCGGATCTCCACCGGCGGCGGCGGATGCTCGCCCCACGTGTCCAGGTGGACCGCGATGCCCCGGCGTTCCGCGACGTCGACGCACGCTTTCAGTTCGTGCACAAGGGGATCGGGGACCTCGTCGGTCTCGGCGAAGAGCCGCCGCATCCTGGCCGCCTCGACGGCGTACCGGGCTCGTGTCCGCTCGTCGGTCAGGTCCGCCCGCCCGGTGGCCAGGTCGCTGAGCAGTGGAACGGTGGTTTCGGCGAGGCCCGCGTACCGCGCCTTGCGGTCCGACTGCACCTGGTCGGCAACGGCCTGCGCGGTCCGCAGCCGCTGGGCGTCGCGCACGGCCGCGCTCGCGCTCTCGGCGAACCGGCGAAGCGTTCCCGCCGCCGCCACGACCGCGAGCTGGAACCCGAACACCAGGATCGCGCCGACCCCGAACCGGAGCACGTCCTCGCCGATGACGACCAGGTACCCGGTGCTGAAGACGTTGACACCGGCCAGGAACAGCACTGTGCCGGGCACAGTCCGGTCGAGCAGCAGCAGGATCCCGAGCCAGCCGATCACACCGAACGACCAGTCGGTCTCCTGGGCGACCTGGTGCGAGGCCGGCACCCCGGTGGTCGACACCAGGTAGGAGGCGACGCTCACGACGAGCAGCGCCCAGCGTGTCGTGTCGCCGAGCCGCTCGTGCCGGATGCGCAAGCCGGCGAAGACAGTGACCAGAACCTGCGTGGCGAACGCGATGACCTGCGTGGCGAAGCTGTCGTACACGTCCGCGCTCGACAGCAGCGACGGCAACGCGAGACCGAGCAGGGTGACCAGCACGATCACCAGGTTCGCCAGCCGGAAACCACGCGACAGCCGGGAAACCGTGAGATCCCGGACCGTGTCCTCAACCGGTTCACCCGTCATGGGGCCACACCAGCCGCACTGTCGTGCCCGCGCCGGGCTCGGACAACACCGCCGCCGTGCCGCCCGCGCGCCGCATCCGTTCCACAATGGAGCCTGAGATGCCACGCCGGTGCACGGACACGGCCGCCGGGTCGAACCCTCTGCCCCGGTCGACGACCCGCACGGTGACCGGCGACGACTCGGTGCGGATCTCGGCGCTGTCGGCACCCGAGTGCCGTGCCACGTTCGTCAGTGCCTCCCGGACGCACTGCCCGATCTCCAGCGCGGGCCCGGCGGGCACAGGCACCGACTCCGGTCCGCTGACCTGCACGGTCAGCGGGCTGAACCGCGTGACGTCGGCAAGGACGTCCACAAGATCAAGCACGCCAACGGGTTCCTCGGGCTGTTCGGTCAGCACGCGGATGTCCCTCGCGGCCTGCTCGGCCAGCCACGGTTCGTTGCCGCGCACCATGCCGTACCCCGCGGCGAGCAGCGTGGCCGCTGCGGTGTCGTGCAGCGCGGCGAGGTGGTGGCGTTCCTCGGCTCGCCTGGCGACGGCGACCGCGGTGTCCCGTCGCGTTTGTTCCAGCTGCGCGGCGGTCCGGTCGACCGCGCGTGCCCCGGATCGCAGCAACAGCGCGAGCGCACGCGACGCCGTCGCCTCGCCGTAGGTCCATATCCCGATCGGCAGCGCTGTCAGCCATTGGTCAGGATCGGCCAGCCACACGCCTGTCAGGTACGCGGCGATCATCGCCGTGACGGACACGCTCGCCGCACCGATCCCGACGTACCACTGGTGCGCCACCGCGGTCACGGAAACCGCGGTGAGCACCCAGTTCGTGCTGGTGCTCAGGTCGTCCGCGTCTACGAGCCACGGCTGGGCGAGGCACAGCGCCACGACGAAGGCCGTGTCCGCGGGCACGATCCACGCCTTGTCGCGGCACAGGAGGAACAACGCGCTCCATGCGACGACAACCGCCGCCACCCACCACAACTCCGGTCCCGCCCGCAGCACCGCGATGACGGTGACACCCACGAGAACGGCGGCGCGAAGAGAGGCGACGATCTGGCGGCTCACCCGCCGCAGGTTCTGCTCGACCGCCCCCAGCACACGGCAAGCATCCCATCTTCGCGCTTGGCGGAGACGGGATGGGACCGTGGTAACCGGTGGGGATCAGCCGAAGGGGTTGGCGTCCAGCGAGCAGACCTTGCCCGCGGCCGGGAACGTGCCCGAGACCAGGTACTCCCGCTTGATCTGCTCGGTGCAGGTGCTCGGCGCGAGCATGCTGGAGTGGCCGTAGCCCTCGGTCACGAAAACCCTTGCCCTGGCGAGTTCCCGCGCCCCGTCCCGCGCGCCGTGCAACGGCGTCGACGGGTCGTACCGGTTGTTGATCACCAGGATCTCGGCTGAGGTCCAGCGGTTCCACGGGCCGGTGTACCGGTCGGTGTCCTTGGCCTGCCAGTAGGCGCAGCTCATCATGTCGAACACCGCCAGGCGCCCGAAGTACGGGATCCGCTTGTCCTCCGACACCGCGTACCGGCTGTACACAGCGGGGTCGGTGGGGAAGTTGCTGTCGGTGCACTGGATCGCGTTGAACGCCTCTGTCCGGTTGGACGTGTACGGCTCACGTTTCACCGCGGCGGCCCGTGTGGCGGCGGCGGTGTCCTTGGCGTCGTACAAACGCTGGTACAGCTTGGCGATGTCCGGCCACGAGCTGACCGTGGCGTAGTCCCACGCCACGTTCGAGATCCCCGACCACGTCCATGTTTCCGGCCCGTCGTCGCCCTCGATGGTGATCGGGCCGCGCCGGGCGCGTTCGGCGATCGCCGCGTACTTGGCCTTCGGGTCGCCGCCGGAGAACGCGCACTTCGGGCCGCTGCCCGCGCACAGCCGCAGGAACTGCTCGTGCGTCTCGGCGATCCCGCGTGCCACGTCCTGCCTGGTGTCCAGCGGGACGGTGGTGCCGCTGCCGCCGTGGCCGACCGCGTTGCCGTGGAAGTCCATCGATCCGTCGAACACCATCGCCCTGATCCGGTTCGGGAACAGGTTGGCGTAGACGGCGCCGAGATGCGTGCCGTAGGAGATGCCGTGGTAGCTGATCTTCTCCTCGCCGACCGCCCGGCGCAGCAGATCCAGATCGCGCGCGGTGTTCGCCGTCGAGGCGTGCCGCTGGATCGGACCGGCCTTGCGCGCACAGCGGCCGGCCAGTTCCGCGGACTTCGCGTAGAACGGCGACTCACCCGCGGGGGTGACCGGCATTTCGGGGAATTCTCCGAAGAACTCCTGCTGCTCGGCGAGCGTGTCGAAGCACCGGACAGCCGCACTGCCGGCAATCCCGCGCGGATCCCACGACACCAGATCGAAGCGGGAACGCAACTCGCCGGAGAACAGCCATGGCCATTTGGCCCGTTCCCTGAGCCGTTGCAAACCACCGGCACCGGGCCCGCCGAAGTTCACGAACAGCGAACCGATCCGTTTGGCCTGATCGCTCGCGGGTAACCGGATGACAGCGAGACCAATCCTCGAACCGAACGGCTTGTCGTGGTCCAACGGCACCGAGAGCGTGGAGCACTGAAAACCGTCGGCACAGTCCGACCAGGTCAGCGTGGGTTCAGTGGCCGGCGGCGGCTCGGCGGCGGCAATCGGAACCATGGAACAGATGGTCGCGACAGCGCTCGCCACAACGGCGAAACGCGCCACGACACCCCCAGAAGTCATGCGCACGGTGAGCCATCCTTCCACCTTGCAGGAATCGCGCGCGAGCACTCCGCGTCACTGGACGCGGGTAGACTCGGCCAAGGGCTCTGGTGATCGGGAAAGATCAATTTTTCCGACCTGGTGGCGCACTTGGTGATGGACGGTCTACGCTCTGCCTCGAAGGCCTTGGCCTTGGTGTCCACCTGGGCACCATTTCGAACTTGGCGCTCGTGAGAGCGTCACAGAGGCCGCCGGACACCTCCCCCCTCGGTCCGGCGGAGCTCCGCTGCGGCGGGCGCGAGCCCAGCCGCAGCGGAGCGTCCAAGCCTCCTGTCAACCCACCTTCCCGCCCCGGGTGTTCGCTATTCACGAGCGTCCACTGGAGTGGACGCTCGTGCTCGGTGGCACGGCGGAAATGCGGGGTTCGGCGACTATTAGTCTTCGGGCATGAGCTCCGAGTGCTTGTTCTGCCGGATCGTCGCCGGTGAATTGCCGTCGACCGCCGTGCACGAGACCGAGACCACGTTCGCGTTCCGCGATCTTCACCCGCAGGCGCCGACGCACATCCTGATCGTTCCCCGCGCGCATTACACCGACGCGGTCGATCTGGCCAAGAACGAGCCCGCGCTGCTCGGCGACCTCACGCTCGCCGCCGGTGCCGTCGCCGAGGCCGAGGGGCTCGCCGAATCCGGCTACCGCCTGGTGTTCAACACCGGCGCCGACGCCGGCCAGACCGTTTTCCACGTCCACCTGCACCTGCTCGGCGGTGCACAGTTGGGTCACTTCGGCACCCCGTGAGCAGGTATTCGCTGCGACTTGCCACCCCCTGCGGCTAGCATCGTCAATGTCAGCGACGAACGACTAGCAGGGCGCGTCAGCGCAGAAAGCAGGCCAGAGGCCTCGTGGCCGGTACCGCACCGGGTGGAGCCGCCCGATCATCCGAGACTCCCCTCAACGGGAAGAACGGCTCATCTCAGGTGGACCCCAGCGCGTCCGCCGCCAAGCCAGACCAGCCCGGTCACCCGGCGCAGTCCAGGTTCTCCGTGCCCGACGCGGCGTTGTTGTCGCTGCTCGGTTCGCGCGACGAGAACCTCCGCGTCGTCGAGGAACTCATCGCCGCGGACGTGCACGTCCGGGGCAACGAGGTCACGTTGTCGGGCACGCCGGCCGACGTGGCGTTCGGCGAGCGCGTGTTCGCCGAGCTGTCCACGCTCGCGGGCAGTGGCCAGCCGTTGACCGCCGACGCTGTCCGGCGCTCGATCGCCATGCTCTCCGCGGGCACGGCCGAGTCCCCGGCCGAGGTGCTCAGCCTGGACATCCTGTCCCGGCGCGGCCGCACGATCCGGCCGAAGACGCTGAACCAGAAGCACTACGTCGACGCGATCGACAAGCACACCGTCGTGTTCGGCATCGGCCCGGCCGGTACCGGCAAGACGTACCTGGCGATGGCGAAGGCCGTGCAGGCGTTGCAGGCCAAGCAGGTCAACCGGATCATCCTGACCCGGCCGGCGGTCGAGGCGGGGGAGCGGCTGGGCTACCTGCCCGGCACCCTCTACGAGAAGATCGACCCGTACCTGCGGCCGTTGTACGACGCGCTGCACGACATGGTCGACCCCGAGTCGATCCCGCGGCTGACGCAGGCGGGCACGATCGAGGTCGCGCCGCTGGCGTACATGCGTGGCCGGGCGCAACCGGTGTCCACGAAGGTGCTCACGCCGGATGGGTTCCGCCCGATTGGCGAACTGTCGGTCGGCGATCTGGTCATCGGATCGAATGGCGAACCGACGCCCGTGTTGGGCGTGTACCCACAGGGCGAGAAGGACATCTACCGCGTCACAGCTCAGGACGGGGCCTCGGTGCTCTGCTGTGGTGAGCACCTCTGGACGGTCCGGACTGCTTCGGACCGACGCCGGAACAAGCCTTGGCGAGTGCTTCAGACCAAGGAGATGATCGGCAGACTGCGCGCCGCGCACGCCCGGCGTTATGAGCTGCCGGTGCTGTCGTCGCCCGTGTGCCATCCCGAGCAGAACGTCCCGATGGATCCGTATGCCCTTGGCCTGTTGCTGGGCGACGGCTGCTTGACGGGTTCGGCCACGCCGTCCTTCGCCACCGATGATCCGGAACTCGCTGAAGCGCTGGAATCCGCACTGCCTGACACGACGGTGCGGCGGAAGGGCGACCAGGAGCACGTCCTGAACCGGGTGCGGGAGCCGGGCGACGTCATCACGCTGGAGAACCCGGTGACCAGGGCCCTCCGTTCGCTCAACCTGCTCGGCACGAGGTCGCACGCGAAGTTCATCCCGGATGTCTACCTCCAGAACACCACCGACGTCCGCCTCGGCGTGCTGCAGGGACTCCTCGACAGCGATGGTGGCCCGGTCACCCAACTGGATCGGACCTGTCGCATTCAGTACGTGACCACATCGCCCGCGCTCAGGGATGGCGTGACTCAACTGGTCCGGTCGCTCGGCGGTGTCGCCTACACGCGAGTCCGCCCAGCGAAAGGCCGGCAGCCCGGTCGTGCCAATGGCCGCGATGTCGCATACCGCCAGGACGCACACATCGTCGACCTCCGCCTTCCAACGGGCATCGAGCCCTTCCGGCTCGCCCGCAAGCGGGAGAAGTACCACGCGGCCGGCGGTGGCGGGCGTCCGATGCGGCACATCGACAGCATCGAGCCCGCTGGTCGCGCGAAGGCTGTGTGCATCCAGGTGGCGGCGGCCGACTCGCTGTACGTCACCGAGGACTACCTGCTGACGCACAACACGCTCAACGACGCGTTCATCATCCTGGACGAGGCGCAGAACACCACGCCGGAACAGATGAAGATGTTCCTGACCAGGCTGGGGTTCTCGTCCAAGATCGTCGTGACCGGTGACGTCACCCAGGTCGACCTGCCCGGTGGGCAGCGCAGCGGGCTGAAAGTGGTGCGGGATATCCTCGAAGGCGTGGACGACGTCCACTTCTCGACGCTGACCAGCGCGGACGTGGTCCGCCACAAGCTCGTCGCCGACATCGTCGACGCGTACGAGCGCTGGCAGGTCGACGAGGACAAGACGGAGATCCGCAAGCCGCGTACCGGGAGCGACCACCGCCGTGGTCGGTGAGGTTCTGAGCAAGTGAGTATCGAGATAGCCAACGAGTCCGGCGTGGCGGTCGACGACGCGACGATCGTCGCCGCTGCCCGGTTCGCCCTCGACCGGATGGGCGTGAGCAGGCTCGCCGAACTGTCGATCATGCTCGTCGACCTCGACGTCATGGCCGACCTGCACGAGCGCTGGATGGACCTGCCCGGTCCGACCGACGTGATGGCCTTCCCGCAGGACGAGCTGGATTCCGTGCGCCGCCCGGACGCCTCCGAGGCGGGCCCGGCGCTGCTCGGCGACATCGTGCTGTGCCCGGCGTTCGCCAAGGACCAGGCGCGCAAGGCCGGCCACAGCCTGCTGGACGAGCTGCACCTGCTGACCGTGCACGGCTGCCTGCACCTGCTCGGCTACGACCACGCCGAGCCCGCCGAGGAACGGGAGATGTTCTCGCTGCAGAACAGGATCCTGGCGGACTTCCGGGTGGCGCGGGCCGAGGCCAGACGGCTCGCGGTCCAGCGCACCGCCGACGACAAGGTGCTCGGCGCGGTCGGGCTGGACGAGCCGAAACGCCCCCATAACTGAATTGAGGCCTCGCGGTGACGTCGAACTCCGCCACGCTGCTCGTAGTCGCGGTGTTGCTGGTGCTGTTCGCGGGACTGTTCGCCGCGGCCGACGCGGCGCTGAGCGCGGTTTCCCGTGCGCGTGTCGAAGGGCTGGTCCGCGCGGGCCGTGCCGGGGCGCGTCAGCTGCTGTACGTGGTCAGCGACCGGCCGCGGCACGTGAACCTGCTGTTGCTGTTGCGGCTGGCCTGTGAGCTCGTGGCGACGGTGCTGTTCACCGTCGCCTGCCTCAACCTGATCCAGCCGGACGGCCTGGCCGTGCTGATCGCAGGCGTCGGCATGGTCGTCGTGTCGTACGTGCTGGTCGGTGTCGGTCCGAGGACCCTGGGCCGTCAGCACCCGTACGCGGTCGGCCTGGTCGCCGCGGCGCCCGTGCGTGCCCTCGGGCTGGTGCTCGGGCCGTTGAGCCGCCTGCTCATCGTGATCGGTAACGCGATCACGCCGGGCAAGGGCTTCCGGGAGGGCCCGTTCTCGTCCGAAGTGGAGCTGCGCGAACTGGTCGACCTCGCCGGGGAACGCGGCGTGGTGGACGAGGACGAGCGGGAGATGATCCACTCCGTCTTCGAGCTGCGGGCGACCATCGCGCGCGAGGTGATGGTGCCGCGTACCGAGATCATCTGGATCGAGCAGGCGAAGTCCGTCAGGCAAGCGCTTGCGCTGTCGCTGCGCACCGGGTTCACCCGGCTGCCGGTGATCGGCGAGAGCGTCGACGACATCGTCGGCGTGGTGAACCTCAAGGACCTGGTCAAGCAGGTCGTCGACAGCGGCGACGCGGCACGCCAGGTGCACGAGGTGATGCGGCCAGCCGAGTTCGTCCCGGACACCAAACGGCTGGACGACCTGCTCAAGGAGATGCAGCTGTCGCGCAACCACATGGCGATCGCGGTCGACGAGTACGGCGGCACGGCGGGGCTGCTGACCATCGAGGACATCATCGAGGAGATCGTCGGTGAGATCACCGACGAGTCCGACACCGACGACCGGCCGCCGATCGAGCACCTCGAGGACGGCGCGGTCCGCGTCAGCTCCCGGCTGCCCGTGGAGGACCTCGGCGAGCTGTTCGGTGCCGAGTTCGACGACCTGGACGTGGAGACCGTCGGCGGCCTGCTGGCCCAGAGCCTCGGCCGGGTGCCGCTGCCGGGCGCCGAGGCCGAGGTCGCCGGGCTGCGGATGCGCGCCGAGGGCGGCAAGGACAACCGCGGCCGGATGCGGATCACCACCGTCGTGGTGTGCCGTTCGGCCAAGTCGCTTGACGATGTACCGGTGAAGGAAGGGAGCGGCGAGCGTGGCTGAGCTCGACCAGGAGGACAGCAAGATCATCACGCTGGCGCGGTCGGCCAGGGCGCGGACCGGCGCCGCGGAGGGCGCGGCGGTTCGGGACACGATGGGCCGGACGTACTCGGCGTGCACGGTCGCGCTGCCGTCGCTGAAGCTCACCGCGCTGCAGGCCGCGGTCGCCGCGGCCGTGGCCAGCGGTGCCGACGGTCTCGAAGCCGCCGCCGTGGTCACCGACGCGGACTCAGTGGACGCGGATTCGCTGGCCGCGGTGCACGACCTGGCGCCGTCGGCGCCCGTGCTGCGAGCCAATGCCAAGGGTGAGCTCGCGTAGGCGACAATGGCGGGGTGAACATTCCCGACGGCCACAGGTCAGGTTTCGCGTGTTTCGTGGGTCGCCCGAACGCGGGCAAGTCCACGCTGACCAACGCGCTGGTCGGTACGAAGGTCGCGATCACCTCCAGCAAGCCGCAGACCACCAGGCACGCCATCCGCGGCATCGTGCACCGGCCGGACGCCCAGCTGATCATCGTGGACACACCCGGCCTGCACCGGCCGCGCACCCTGCTCGGCCAGCGGCTCAACGACGTCGTCATGTCGACGTGGTCCGAAGTGGACGTCATCGGCTTCTGCCTGCCCGCCGACCAGAAGATCGGGCCGGGTGACCGGTTCATCGCGCAGCAGCTGTCGAAGGTGTCCAAGCGCACGCCGGTGATCGGCGTGGTCACCAAGACCGACCTGGTCGGCCAGGCGCAGGTCGCCGAGCAGCTGGTCGCCGCGCAGGAGCTGATGGACTTCGCCGAGTTCATCCCGGTGTCCGCGGTGAACGGCTACCAGGTCGAGCAGCTGTCGGACCTGCTGGTCACCCAGCTGCCGGACGGGCCGCCGCTGTACCCCGAGGGCGAGCTGACCGACGAGCCCGAGGTGACGCTGGTCGCCGAGCTCGTGCGGGAGGCCGCGCTGGAGGGCGTGCGGGACGAGCTGCCGCACTCGATCGCGGTGGTGGTCGAGGAGATGGCGTTCCGGGAAGGCCGGGACGACCTGATCGACGTGCACGCCGAGCTGTACGTGGAGCGCCCGAGCCAGAAGGGCATCATCCTGGGGCACAAGGGCGAGCGGCTCAAGAAGGTCGGCACCGCGGCCCGTGCCCAGATCGAGGCGCTGCTGGGCGCGAAGGTCTACCTCGACCTGCACGTGAAGGTCGCCAAGGACTGGCAGCGCGACCCGAAGCAGTTGCGGCGGCTGGGTTTCTGATGCTCGGACGGCACCGGGCCGACGTCCGGCCCGTCGCGGCCGGCGAGCTCGGCGAAGCCCTGCTCGCCCCGCTCGGCGGCCGGATCCTGGCCAAGCTGGCCGACATCGTGATCGTGTTCCTGCCGGTGTACGTGGTCCTCGCCGTTGTCGTGCCGGACAGCTTCCTGACCGTGCTCGCGGTCACCCAGGTCGCGCTGGTGGTCTACGACACCGCGCTGACCGCGGGGACCGGCGCCACGCCTGGGAAACGGCTGATGCGCATCAAGGTCGTCCGGATGCGGACCGGGCGTCCGCCCGGTTTCGTCCCGGCTTTGATCCGCGCGGTCCTGGGCGTACCGTTTTACTTGATGCCAGCCGTAACGGCGTTGTTCGACGAACGCGCCAATCGCGGCGGGCACGACCGGCTGGCCGCGACGGTCGTCGTCGCTGCCTGAGTTGCGCCATTCACCCCCGCGCCGCGTGATTTTCTGGGATCCTTGCGGCGACAGGGCAGGGGGAGTGAGCGATGAGCGAACGGCCACAGGATCCGGTGCCGCCGGAGTTCCAGAGCGCCCAGCCCGGTCCGCAGCCCCAGGCGTCCTCCCCGCAGTTCGCGCCCTACCCGCAACAGGCGGGCTACCCGCCGATGGGTTACCCGCAACCGGGATACCCGCCGCCGTACGGGTACGCGGCATACCCGCCCCAGCAGCCCCCGCCGCCGAACTACCTCGGCTGGGCGATCGGCTCGATCTTCCTGTTCTGGCCGGTGGCGATCGCGGCGCTGGTCAAGTCCGGCCAGGTCGAGCGGTACTGGGCGATGGGCCAGCCGGAACTGGCCAGGCAGGCGTCGGAGTCCACCAAGACGCTGTGCGTGATCGCCACCGTGATCGGCGCGTTCTCGGTCATCTTCATGTTCGTGTTCTTCGGCATCTTCGTCAGCCTGATCAGCCGGTACTGACCCCGTGGTGGATGCGATAATGACCAGGTGACTCTGTACCGCGACACCGGCGTGGTGCTGCGTGTGCAGAAACTCGGCGAGGCCGACCGGATCATCACGATGATCACCCGCCGCCACGGCAAGCTCCGCGCGGTGGCCAAAGGCGTGCGACGCACGACATCCCGGTTCGGGGCCCGCCTCGAACCGTTCTGCCACGTAGACGTGCAGTGCTACACCGGCCGGACGCTCGACGTGATCACCCAGGTCGAGACGGTCGACGCCTTCGCGCCGAAACTCGTCGACGACTACCAGCGCTACACGGCGGCCTGCGCGGTGCTGGAGACGGCCGAGCGTCTCTCGGCCGAAGAGGGCGAGCCCGTTCTGCGGCTCTACATGCTGGTGGCCGGTTGCTTACGGGCTTTGTCGGCGGGTGAACGCGATCCGTCGCTGCTGCTGGACGCGTTCCTGATGCGGGCGATGGCGTTCGCGGGCTGGGCGCCCGCGGTGTTCGAGTGCGCCAAGTGCGGCACGCCCGGACCGCATCAGGCTTTCAGCGTGCCCGCGGGTGGCGCTGTGTGCGCGGTGTGCCGTCCGCCTGGTTCGGCGAGCCCGGCGCAGGATTCCTTCGTGCTGATGGACGCGCTGATGCACGGCGTCTGGGACACGGCGGACCTGTCCACCCCTGGCGCCCGCCGCGAAGTCAGCGGTCTGGTGGCCGCGCATCTGCAGTGGCACCTGGAGCGTCAGCTCCGGTCACTGCCCCTTGTTGAACGCAAATCATACTGACTCGCCCGCTACTCCGGGTGTTGCCCTTGTCACGCACAACTTCGTGCCCGCTCGCTCGTCTCTTTATCGGTGGGTTCATGAATAGGGCAGGGAAATCTTAAAGGGGTAGTAATGAGCGGGTCTGGTTTTGCTGTTTTCGCGTCTGATCCGAGTCCGTCGCCGCGTACGCTCGTCGGCATTCTGAGGGCGACGACCCAGGTTTTCCCTGATGCGCCCGCTCTGGCGGACGAGAACGTGTGCCTGACGTACGCCGAGCTGTCTTCGCAGGTGAACGCCCTTGCTGAACGGTTGGCTGCCGCCGGTGCCGGCGCGGGAGATCGAATCGGTGTCCGTATTCCGTCCGGCACGTCGGACCTTTACGTCGGCATACTGGCAGTATTGTCCATTGGTGCCGCCTATGTGCCCGTGGATTTCGACGACCCACCCGACCGGGCCGACGTGGTGTGGGTGCAGGCCGGAGCACGTGCCGTCCTCGGCGCGAACCTCGAAATCACGTCCCACAATTCACGCGGCGTTGTGAACACCGTGCGAAAAGCGCCGGAAACCTCGGACGACGCCTGGGTGATTTTCACGTCCGGGTCGACCGGCACACCCAAGGGCGTCGCGGTCACCCACCGCGCGGCGGCCGCGTTCGTCGACGCCGAGGCACGGCTGTTCTGCCAAGCCGACCCCATCGGGCCGGGCGACCGCGTGCTGGCCGCGCTGTCGGTCGCGTTCGACGCCTCCTGCGAGGAGATGTGGCTCGCGTGGCGGCACGGCGCGTGCCTCGTCGCGGCACCCCGCGAACAAGTCCGGTCCGGCGCGGACTTCGGCACCTGGCTCGCCGAGCACAAGGTCACCGTCGTGTCCACCGTGCCAACGCTTGCAGCGTTGTGGCCGCGTGAGTCATTGGACGGCGTCCGGTTGTTGATCCTTGGCGGTGAAGCGTGCCCACTTGAGCTGGTGACACGCCTCGCCGCGGACGGCCGTGAGGTGTGGAACACCTATGGCCCCACCGAGGCGACCGTGGTGGCGTGCGCGTCGCAACTGCACGACAACGAGGCCGTCCGGATCGGACTTCCCCTGGACGGCTGGCAGCTCGCGGTTGTCGACAACACGGGCAACCTCATCCAGCACGGCGAAGTGGGCGAACTCGTGATCGGTGGTGTCGGGCTCGGCCGCTACCTCGACCCCGTCCGTGACGCCCAGCGCTACGCGCCGCTGGACGCGTTGGGCTGGGAACGTGCTTACCGCACAGGCGATCTTGTCCGCGCGGAGCCCGCCGGGCTGCTGTTCGTCGGGCGAGTGGACGACCAGGTGAAGATCTCCGGCAGGCGCGTGGAACTCGGCGAGATCGACGCCGCGCTGTCGGCGTTGCCCGGCGTCACGTCCGCCGCGTGCGCGGTGCACAAGACCGCCACCGGTACACCGGTGCTCGTGGGTTACGTCGTGCCGGGTGAGACGTTCGACGAGGCGTACGCCCGCGAGATCCTGACCAGCCGGTTGCCCGCGGGCCTGGTGCCACGCCTGGTGGAGTTGCCCGCGTTGCCGACGAAGACCTCCGGCAAGGTCGACCGGGCCGCGTTGCCGTGGCCGTTGACCACGACCACCGCCGACGCGCAGCCGTTCCAGACCGAGACCGAACAGTGGCTCGGCGGACAATGGTCCGAGGTGCTGGGTGTCCAGGCCGGTCGGGGCGACGACTTCTTCGGCCTCGGCGGGGGCAGCCTGGCCGCCGCGCGACTGGTTTCGCTGCTGCGCAAGCGTTTCCCCGCGGTGTCGGTGCCCGACGTGTACCAGCGGCCGAGCTTGCTGGAACAAGCCGCGTGGCTGGACACGCTGCACGTGGACGAACCCACGCAGCGCACGGTCCTGCCGACGCCACGGCGTGCCGGGCTGGTGCAGGCGGCCGTGCAGTTCGTGCTGTTCACCCTCACCGGAGCGAAATGGGTGCTCGCGCTGGTGATCCTGAACGACCTCGTCGACCTGATCGACCCGGACCCGTTGGCGCCGCGGACGTCGTGGTGGATCGTGCTCGGCGTGTGGCTCGCGCTGGTCAGCCCGCTCGGCAGGCTGGGCATCGTGTTCGCCGGTACCCGTTTGCTGCGCCGCGGCGTCACCCCGGGCGAACATCCCCGCGGCGGACGGGTGCACCTGCGGCTGTGGACACTGGAACGGATCGCGGCGACGTTCGGCATGTCCGGCTTCACCGGCACGCACTGGGCGTCCCGGTACGCCCGTGTCCTCGGTTGCGCCGTCGGTGAGGACGTCATGCTGCACTCGATGCCCCCGGTGACCGGCCTGGCCGTCTTCGGCGACCGCTGCACGGTCGAGCCCGAAGTCGACCTCGCGGGGTGGTGGCTCGACGGTGACATCCTGCGTGTCGGCACGATCGACATCGGTGCGGACAGCCGTGTCGGCACCCGCAGCACGGTGTTGCCGGGCGCACGCGTCGGCGAAGGCGCGGAGATCCTGCCAGGCTCCTGCGTCACCGCGACGGTTCCCGCCGGTCGCCGCTACGCCGGAACTCCGCTGCACGATGTCGGCGCTGCAGGCGAGGACTGGCCGACGCCCCGGCAGGCCAGCCACACACGCCGTTGGAACCTCGCGTACACGGTGTCGCTGATGGGCTTGGCCGCATTGCCTGTGCTGCTGACGATTCCGTGGGTGCTGCTGGGCTATTCCTTTGTGCGAAACGACGAGACGCCGAGTGCCCTGCTGTGGCACCTGCTGCTGATCGTCCCCGTCGCCACAGTGGGCGCGGTTGTCCTGTACGCCGCGGTGGTCGTGATGCTGGTACGCCTGGCGGGACTGGGCATAGCCGACGGCATGCATCCCGCGTTGGGCCGGGTCGGATGGTGCGTGTGGCTCACCGACCGTCTGGTGCGCAGCTCGCGGGTGAACCTGTTTCCGTTGTACGCCAGCCTTGCCACACCCACCTGGTTGCGTGCGCTCGGCGCCCGTGTCGGCCGCGACGTCGAAGCGTCCACAGTGGTCACATTGCCTCGGTTGACCCGGGTCAGCGACGGCAGTTTCCTCGCTGACGACGGCCTGCTGGCGCCGTTCGAGTCACGCGGTGGCTGGATGCGGCTGGGGCACGTCCAGGTCGGGGAGCGCGCTTTCCTCGGCAACTCCGGGATTCTCGGACCGGGACGGGCAGTCCCGGACCGTGCGCTGGTCGGTGTGCTGTCCTCCGCGCCCGCTGTCTCCGCACCCGGGTCGTCCTGGCTGGGACGGCCGGCGATCGAACTGCCGCGCGTCGCGGAGACCGTGGACGCGACCCGCACCTTCGAACCGCCGCGACGGCTCGTCCTCGCCCGTGCGGCGATCGAGGCCTGCCGGGTGGTGCCGATCGTCCTCAGCGCACTGCTGGGCATCATGGCGCTGGCCGTGCTCGACGAGGTCTTCTACGACTTCGGTCTCGGCATGGCGGTCGCGGTCAGCGGCGTGATGCTCGGTGTCGTCGGTGTGCTCGCGTGCGCGCTCACCACGCTGGCGAAATGGCTGCTGGTCGGCCGGTTCCGGCCGGGACAGCACCCGCTGTGGAGCTCGTTCGTGTGGCGCAACGAACTGTTCGACTGCTTCGTGGAACTGCTCGCCGTACCGTGGCTCGTGCGCAGCTCACCGGGCACGCCGTGGCTCAACACCTGGCTGCGCAGCCTCGGCGCCCGGATCGGTCGCGGTGTGTGGATCGAGACGCACTGGCTGCCCGAGAGCGACCTCGTGCACCTCGACGCGGGTGCCTCGGTGAACCGGGGAGTCGTGCTGCAGACACACCTGTTCCACGACCGCCTGATGCGCCTGGACCGCGTCCGGATCGAAGGCGGCGCCACCCTCGGCCCGAACAGCATCGCCCTGCCGGGATCCACGGTCGGCACCGCGGCCACGGTCGGCCCGGTGTCGCTGGTGATGCGTGGCGAGGACCTGCCGGACCGCAGCCGCTGGCTCGGCAACCCCGTCCGGGCCTGGGACTAGAGCGTGCGCCCGGTGTGGCCGCCACGGTGGCCTCACCGGGCTCGGCACGCGGGTGAGTACCTTGTTGGTGCCAGTGTTCGCCCCTGCTGAAGGAGCAGTCCCGTTGCTTCGCCGACGCCGTGACCGCGAGCGGCCCGAGTTCCGTCCGCCGGACCCGCATCCGTCCGGTGCGAAACCGCCAGTGCTCGACCAGGTGCCCCAGCACGTCGCCATCGTGATGGACGGCAACGGGCGCTGGGCCAACCAACGCGGCCTGCCCCGCACCGAAGGACACAAGCGCGGCGAGGAAGTCGTGCTCGACGTGGTGAAGGGCTGCATCGAGGTCGGCGTGAAATGGCTCTCGGTCTACGCCTTCTCCACCGAGAACTGGAAGCGCAGCCCGGACGAGGTCCGCTTCCTGATGAACTTCAACCGCGACGTCATCCACCGCCGCGTCGACGAACTCGACGCGCTCGGGGTGCACGTGCGGTGGGCGGGCAGGCTGCCCAAGCTGTGGCGCAGCGTGGTCAACGAGCTCAAGATCGCCGACGAGCGCACCAAGGACAACGACGTGCTCAACCTGACGATGTGCGTCAACTACGGCGGCCGCGCCGAGGTCGCCGACGCCGCCAGGGAAGTCGCCAAACTGGTCGCGGCAGGCAAGATCAACCCGGACCGGGTGGACGAGCGGACCATCGCCAAATACCTCTACCAGCCCGAGATGCCGGACGTGGACCTGTTCATCCGGCCGTCCGGCGAGCAGCGCACCTCGAACTTCATGCTGTGGCAGTCCGCGTACGCCGAGATGGTGTTCATGGACATCCTGTGGCCGGACTTCGACCGTCGTGACCTGTGGCGCGCCTGCGAGGCGTACGCCAACCGCGACCGTCGCTTCGGTGGCGCCATCGACGCGGCATCCACCACCGAACCAGCAGGAGATCCACAGTGACCAGCGAGGCCGCCAGCACGGCCGCCCTGCTCAGCAGGGCCCGTGCGGCACTGGAGATGTACCACCACGTCTTCGTCGACGACGACGGCGCGTTGACCTTCCGGCACGGCGAGGTGCCGTGCGCGGTGCAGGCCATGCAGCTGGCCGAAGGTCTCAACGTGCTGAGCCTGCAGTGCGTGGTCGCCTGGGATCTGCCGGACTCGCCGGAGATCGTCACCTCGGTGGCCGACAGGGGCGGAGAGGCCCTATTCGGGACGGCCGCGGTCGTGCACACTGACCACGGCATCGACGTCACTCTGCGCTACACGTTCCCAGCGGAGGGTCTCGACGTCAACGCGCTGGGCACCCTCTTCATGCTGGTCGTGTCCGGTGCGTCCTCGTTCCGGACGGACCTATTGGCGGGATCGCAACAGTGACAACAGTCGCAGAGGGTGCAGACGACACGCATCACCATCCGGCGCCGAAGAAGCGCCGACTGCCGATCGGGTCGCTGGAGATCCTCTGCGCACTGCTCGTCGTCGCGGTGGTGTTCCAGGACCAGCTGGCGAGCCTGCTCGGCTCTGAGCAGATCCGCACCGGAGCGACGAAGTTCGTCGCGGTGTGCGCGCAGGCCATCCCGTTCCTCGTGCTCGGCGTGATCATCAGCGGCGCGATCGCCGCGTTCGTGCCCCCGAGCGTGTTGCGCAAGGTCCTGCCGCGCAGGCAAGCGCTGGCCGTGCCGGTCGCGAGCGTCGCCGGTGTCGCGCTGCCGGGTTGTGAATGCGCGTCGGTGCCGGTGTCGCGCCGGCTGATCCAGCAAGGCGTGGCCCCGTCGGTCGCGCTGTCGTTCCTGCTCGCAGCGCCCGCGGTCAACCCGATCGTGCTTGTCGCGACAGCGGTGGCCTTCCCCGGCAACCCGGAAATGGTGCTGGCCCGGTTCCTCGGCTCGCTCGCGACCGCCATCGGGATGGGCTGGCTGTGGGCGCGGTTCGGCAAACTGGAGTGGATGGCCGAACGCGCACTGCGGCGGCTGCCCGACCGCGACGGCCGTTCCCGGTGGCTGACCTTCGTCGAGACGGCCAGGCACGACCTGGTCGACTCGGGAGGCTTCCTGGTCATCGGCGGCCTGACCGCGGCGGTGCTGAGCGTCGCCGTGCCCGCGTCGTGGCTGGAAAGCCTGAGCGGGCAGGTGGTCCTCGGCGTGATCGTGATGGCCCTGCTCGCGGTGATCCTGGCGATCTGCAGCGAGGCGGACGCCTTCGTGGCCGCGTCGCTGTCGATGCTCCCGCTGCTGCCGCGCCTGGTGTTCCTCGTGGTCGGCCCGGCGGTGGACGTGAAGCTGGTGGCACTGCAGGCAGGCACGTTCGGCAAGAAGTTCGCCTTCCGGTTCGCGCCGATGACGTTCCTGGTCGCGGTCGTCTGCGGGGTCGTCGCCGGACTCGTGGTGTTCGGAGGTGTGCGGTGAAACGGGAGACGCAGAACATCCTGCTGGTCTTGCTCGGCGGGGCCTTGCTGAAGATCGCGCTGAACGGCACCTACCTG
Source organism: Kibdelosporangium phytohabitans (assembly GCF_001302585.1). Lineage (GTDB taxonomy): Bacteria > Actinomycetota > Actinomycetes > Mycobacteriales > Pseudonocardiaceae > Kibdelosporangium > Kibdelosporangium phytohabitans. The sequence continues at coordinate 2,647,660 of NZ_CP012752.1, forward strand.
CGCTACGTCAAACCGGGCCAGCAGGCCTGGCTGATCGCGGCCGGGGCGATCATGGTGGTGATCGCCTTCGTGTCGATCACCCGTGACGTCATCACGGCGCGCAAGCCCGACCAGGTGGCGGCGATCGACGATCACGACCACGGCCACGGAATCCAGTCGCACAGCACCTGGCTGCTGATCCTGCCGGTCCTCGCGGTCTTCCTGGCGCCGCCGGCGCTCGGCGAGGACGCGGTGAACCGAGCGGCGGGGCGAACCCCGCCACCGCCGTCCGAGGAGTACAGCTTCCCGGCGCTGCCCGCGGGAGACGTGATCGACCAGCGCGTGATGGACTTCGTCGAACGCGCGGCGTGGGACAAGGCGGGAACGCTCAACGACAGGAACATCCGACTGACCGGTTTCATCGCCCACAACGACAACTCCACCTACCTGGCCCGCCTGGCGATCGGCTGCTGCGCGGCGGACGCCTACCCGGTGAAGGTGAAGCTCGACGGCCAGGGACTGGGCACCCTCGTGAGCGACACGTGGGTGAAAGCGGTCGTGCGCTACCAACCGGGCACATCCACAAAGGAATCCCGGCACGTGCCGACGGTGACGGTCACCGACGTCCAGTCAGTCCCCGAACCACCAGACCCCTACGAGTACTGACAGTCCCGGCAGAACACCGAACGCCGGTCAGTCCCTGGTGCACAGGGCCTGACCGGCGTTCGTCAGGCTCGAGTCCGGACCGGCCCGGGGTCAGCTCGACTTGGTGCAGGTCGCGCAGGTCCCGAAGATCTCGACAGTGTGGCTGACCTCGGAGAAACCGTTCTCCTCCGCGACCCGGTCGGCCCATTTCTCCACCGCAGGCCCCTCGACCTCGACGGTGCGACCGCACACACGGCACACCAGGTGATGGTGGTGGTGACTGGAGCAACGACGGTAGATCGCTTCACCGGTGTCCGTGCGCAGCACGTCCACCTCGCCCGCGTCCGCCAACGACTGCAAGGTCCGGTAGACCGTTGTCAGACCGATGCCCTCACCACGTTTGCGCAGCTCCTCGTGCAGATCCTGGGCCGAACGGAAGTCGTCCAGGTCGTTGAGGAGCTCCGCGACCGCGGCGCGCTGCTTGGTCGAGCGCCGGGCCGTGGTGGGTGGCGTGCGGTTGATCGTCATCAAGTGTGAGCCTCCTCCACATGCGTGACCGCGTCCACCACGATATGCGAGAGATGCTCATCAACCAGCCGGTAGACCACCTCACGGCCGTGCCGTTCGCCGTGCACGACGCCCGCCGACTTCAGCACCCGCAGGTGCTGGCTGATCAGGGGCTGTGCCACGCCCAGCGCGTCGACGAGTTCGTGCACGCAGCGGTCGGACTCGCGCAGCTGCAGCACGATCGAGATCCGCACCGGCGCGGCGAGCGCACGCAGCAGATCGCCCGCTGCAGTCAAAGTCGCAGGTGAACGCCCTGGAGCGGGCTCTGTCGGCGTCCGCCCCGGCGAATGCTCGGTGGTGGCCGGATCAACGCCCAGGTCTGTCGTCGACTGTTCGAGCATCAGCCACCTCACTTGCTAGGTTCGCCCAGAGACCCAAGTCTAGTCGCTAATGAATTCGGTAGTCGTGTTCAGCGCAGCTGAACGACCGCGATGACGATCAGGATCCCCAGGACGAGCACGCGCAGCAGCCGTTCATTGGGCCTGAGCACCGGCCACGTCGTGGCGAGCAGGACGCCGACGCCGACCGCGAGCAGCCCGAGCAGAACGGCCCCGACCAGCCCGCTGACCAGCACGCCGGTCAAGAACAGCGCGATGACCACGACGAACGCGGCGATCGGCCGCGCCCGCGCCAGCGGCCCGTCACCAGCGAGCAGCTGCGCCCGCATGTTCCTTCTGCCTCGCACGGTGTGTCTCCTCGGCTCGGCGATACCGTGTCGTCGCATCGTAGTGTCGGGCAGAAAGGCGCAAGCGTGCTGTTGGTCTGTGGGTTCACCGTGCCGGAAACGGAGTCAGCCGAGTTCTCCGCCGACGCGGCCAAAGCGATGCGGCTGCTGACCGCACAGGCGGGCTGTGTCCGTGCCGTTCTCGGGCACTCCGCCGACGACCCCGACCGGTGGGCCCTGACTGTCGAGTTCGCCTCGGTGGTCGCCTACCGCCGCGCGATGTCCCCCTTTGACGTGCGAGAACACGTCATCCCGTTCTTGTCCCGCGGCGACGCGAGCGCCTACGAGGTCCACACGACGGCTACCGACGGCCAGGCCGGCAACCGCGTCAGCGTGGTCGCCGCCGACGCGGGCACCGCGGGCCCGCGCGACGCCAGCGGCCCGGCCATGCCCCGCTGAGCTTCCCCGGCCCAGCGTGAGGTGCACACGAACGTGTGAACGTGGCACGGCGAAACCGCAGCGTGCCGCGCGCTCCAGGTGATCGTCCGTGGCCCGGGCAACCTGGAGGCGCTCCAGTCCTCGCGCTACTTCACGCCGCGTGTTCGCAGGTCGGGCAGCTGCAGTCGGAGCAGGTGCAGTTCGCGCACGAGTCCGAACACGAGCCGCACGAACAAGCCGCGTGGTTACACGTCGGGCAAGCGCAGTCGGAGCACGAACACACAGCGCACGAGTCCGAGCAGTGCGGACACGTGCAGGTGTCGCACTCGTCGTAGTGCACGCCCCGGTCAGTCACGTGCTCACGGTGCACGTGACCGTCGTGCAGGTAGTCGACGTGGTCGGCGTGCACGATCGCTTCGTGCCCGCAGCCCGGTCCGTGGGTGTGGCGGTGTGCTTCTGCCTGGTGGTGTGGTGCGGCTGTGGTCATGGATTGGTCCCTTCGGCGGTATCCTCTCTGCTGAATGGTCGGATTCGAATGCGTGCATCACAACTCGGATCCGTGACGATCAAGCCGATGGGGTGAATGGGGAATCCCCTCGTGGTGGCCGGTGACAGGCGGCTACCCTGGCAGTCCCCGAGCTTTTCCCCATGTACCTGTATGGAGTGTTCGTGCCCGCCGATCGGATAGATACCGTCGTCAGCCTTTGCAAGCGCCGTGGCTTCGTCTACCCGTCCGGGGAGATCTACGGCGGTACGCGGTCGGCGTGGGATTACGGGCCTCTTGGTGTTGAGCTCAAGGAGAACATCAAGCGGCAGTGGTGGAAGGCCGTCGTGCAGGGCCGGGACGACGTGGTCGGCATCGACTCGTCGGTGATCCTGCCCCGCGAGGTGTGGGTCGCCTCCGGCCACGAGAAGGTCTTCACCGACCCGCTGGTGGAATGCCTGAGCTGCCACAAGCGGTTCCGTTCCGACCAGCTCGCCGAGGAATACCAGGAGCGGTCCGGCAAGCCGACCGACGAGAGCGACCTCACCGACGTGCCGTGCCCCAACTGCGGCACCCGCGGCCAGTACACCGAGCCGCGCGCGTTCAACATGATGCTCAAGACCTTCCTCGGCCCGGTCGAGTCCGCCGAGGGCATGGCCTACCTGCGGCCCGAGACCGCGCAGGGCATCTTCGTGAACTACCTGAACGTGCAGACCACCTCCCGTCGCAAGCCGCCGTTCGGCATCGGCCAGATGGGCAAGTCCTTCCGCAACGAGATCACGCCGGGCAACTTCATCTTCCGCACCCGCGAGTTCGAGCAGATGGAGATGGAGTTCTTCGTCGAGCCGGGTACCGACGAGGAATGGCACCAGCAGTGGATCGACGAGCGCATGCGCTGGTACGTGGAACTGGGCATCAACCCGGACAACCTCCGTCTGTTCGAGCACCCGAAGGAGAAGCTGTCCCACTACTCCAAGCGGACAGTGGACATCGAGTACCGCTTCGGGATGGCCAGTGGTGAGTGGGGTGAGCTGGAGGGCATCGCCAACCGGACCGACTTCGACCTGACGACCCACTCCAACCACTCCGGCGTGGACCTGTCCTACTTCGACCAGACCACGGACTCCCGCTACCGGCCATACGTGATCGAGCCCGCGGCCGGCGTGGGCCGCTCGATGATGGCCTTCATGCTGGACGCCTACAACGAGGACGAGGCCCCCAACGCCAAGGGCGGCGTGGACAAGCGCGTCGTGCTCCGGTTCGACCGCAGGCTGGCCCCGATCAAGGTCGCGGTGCTTCCCCTGTCGCGTAACGCGGACCTCTCCCCGAAGGCCCGGGACGTGGCGGCGACGTTGCGCCGCAACTGGAACACGGACTTCGACGACGCGGGCGCGATCGGCCGCCGCTACCGCCGCCAGGACGAGATCGGGACGCCTTTCTGCGTGACGGTCGACTTCGACTCGCTCAACGACCAAGCGGTGACCGTCCGCGAACGGGACACCATGACCCAGGAGCGGGTCTCGATCGACAAGCTCGAGGCCTACCTGGCCGCCCAGTTGCCGGGCTGCTGACCCGATACGGGGTCCGCACGAGCAGTGGCTCCGGCTCGTAGTCGGTGCATGGGTATCACCACCGGACGGTGAAGGACGTCGGTCGACGGCCGCCAGGTCGTCGACCGGTTGTGCGTAAGGCGTTGGCCGCCCGGTTCGGAGCCGGCTGCGGCAGACTTTCGGGGAACAGATCCCCGGACTGCTGGACCTCCATGAGTGCCGTACGGTGCGGCTTGTCCGGCAGATTTCCGATGGAGCGCGAGAGTTACGCGGCTGGCCGGTCGGCTTGTTGCCCGTAGCCCGTAGCCCGTAGCCGCGTTGCGCTGTCTGCCGCTGTCCCGGTTGACGTTGCGCGGGTCGTCGGCGTGGACGACTTCGCCCCGCGTCGCCGCCAGCGCTACGCCACGATCATCATCGATGCCGAGGCCGGCTGACGTCTCGCGGTTCTGCCAGGTCGCGACGCGGCCACCCTGAAGTGGCTGCGTGAGCATCCGGTGTCGAGGTCGGGTGCCGGGACGCCTCGGCCACCTACGCCGAGGCTGTCCGGCGCGCGCTGTCCGGCGCGGTGCCAGTGACCGATGGCACTTGTGGCGCAATCTGCGTAAAGGCTCAGTTCGAGGTCCGTGCGCCCGCCGGGCGCTGGGCCACTGCCAACCCGCCCAGCCCCGCCGCCCAGCCCGCCGCGCCGTGTCCCGCCGCGCCGCGCGTCCCGTTGCGTCCTATCCCGTCCCGCCGCGCTCCGTCCCCTCCCGCCCGCCGTCACGCCAGCAGCCTCCTGCTCACCAAACCCGGGAACCTGTGCCCGAAGGTCAGGACCCCGCTGCAGAAGATCACCGCGGCCTGTCCCGAGATGACCACCCTCGCCAGTTTGGTGAGCGGCATTGCTGCCCTGCTGACATCGGCTGCGGGCAACGACGTGAAACTCGACGAGTGGATCGCGACGGCTCACGCTGTCGATCTACCGCACACATGCACTCTCACTAGGCGCCACCGTGGTCATGTGCCACCAGAGCAGTCAGCGGACCTGCGCTCCCACTACGCCAAGCACACCAAGCCCACCGGCAGGATTCGAAGATCCAGGCCAAGCTGCTGCTGCTGCATCCCGAAGGGCTGCACACCGCTGTCGGTCTCGGCCAGGAGAACCGCTGCGGTGGGTAGTCAAGCTACAGTCCAATGTGGTCAAACGGTGCGCCAGCGTGCTGACCCGGCTTGATGCGCTGCCGGAACTGTTCGGGCCGTCCTGGCACGCGGCCCTGGGCGCGGACCTGGCCAACAAGTCCTTACTGCGCTTTCTGGCCCACAAGACCACTGCGGTTCCTGGTTCACTACGCCGACCGCACCAAGTACGACGGCCGGGCCGGGCACTCGTCGCACGGTTCCTGCATCGCCATTCCCGCGGCGCCTGGGGCGGAGCCCACGCCGACCGGCTGCTCGCAGCGGCCGACGAAACGCTCGCGCTCTGGGCCGACGAACTCGAGTACCCGGACCTGGCCGACGACATCGCCTTGGAAGCACAGCTGGCCCTGCACTTCACCGTCGAGATCAAAGATCTCGACGAACATATCCGAGTGCTGCTCGTCAAGAGCGACCCCACAGACATTGTCCAGTCGGTGCCTGGAATCGGCCCCATCCTGGCCGCGCAAATCCTTGGCAGGCTGGGTGATCCGACCCGGTTCACCTCGCTGCCCGCTCACGGACGTCGCCCTTGCGTTCGGTGGCACGGCGTCCGCGCGCCGGATCGGCGGTTCGCTCCTACGCGGCCTGGTCCCGAGACTGAACTCCTCCGGCCTGACCAGCCACCACAGCGGCCTCACCAAGTCCGGTGACGCCTGCCTGCGTGAGGCGTTGTTCATGGCCGCACAACAAGTCCGCCGAACCGGCCCCACCCTCGCCGCCAAGTATCACCGGCTGATGACCGAGTCTGGCAAGCACCACATCTCCGCGCTCTGCCATGTCGCCACAGCACTGCTCACCCGCATCGCCGCCCGCTGGCGCAGAGACGAGCACTACCGGCTCACCGGCCTCGACGGCACACCGATCACCACCGCCGACGCACGCCAACTCATCACCGAGCGCTACACCGTTCCCGCCGAACTCCGCGTAGCACGACGCGCCACCCACCAGCACAGACGGACGAACCGACGACACAAGGAGCCGCGCAGCGCTCCGACGAACAGCCCGCGCACCACCCAGCCCACGGACACCCACGCTGCTTGACATCCGTTGGGAACTCAACGATGCGGAGTCGCAGTCCGCGTTCCACTGGCACGTCCTGGACCAGGGCATCGGCCACGCGTACATCCGGCCTGCCACACCGCAGTGGAACGGCAAGGTCGAACGCTCCCACCACATCCACGCCGAAGAGTGCTACCGCCTGCCCGACAGCGTCGTCCTCGGCGACCTAGGTTCTGTCCTCACAGCCAGATGATGAGGATGGCTGGATCGAGCATGGCTTGGTACGACAGGTCGATTTTGTCCTAGCGGGTGGCGATGGCCCGGTAGTGCTTGAGCCGGTTGAAGCAGCGCTCGACCACGTTGTGACACTTGGAGGCCTCGCGGTCGAAGAGGGTGGGCGGCCACCTGTCCGGGCACGGTTGCGGCGATGGTCCTGGTGATCGCGACGTTCGGGAATGACCACGCCGATCCCACGACCACGGAGGTAGGCGCGGATCGCGCGGCTGGAATACGCCCTGTCGGCCAAGACCCGGTCCGGGCGAGTGGTGGCCGGCCCGGACCGGGCCGTCGTGGGAACCGGATCCCGGCCGGCAGATCAGCGAACCGGGTCGTGTCACCGGCCTGGCCGCCGGTCCACAGCACCGGCAACGGCCTGCCATGACCATCACAGGCCAGCTGAATCTTGGTGGTCAACCCACCACGAGACCGGCCGATGGCATGATCATCCGGTTCGGTCTGCCCGGCGCACGATCCGCTCGCCCCCTGTGTGCGCTTTGGTGGCACGGCGGGCGCCCGCGGCGTGCTGGTGAACACGCACGATGGTGAAATCCACTGAGACCTCCCGGTCCAGCTCATCGATCGCCTCGGCGATCACCCGAGCCTTCGAGACCAGCACGGTCGGGGTGCCGTTGCGTGACCAGCGCCAGAAATCGGTCGCAGACGCTCTTCCACGGCCCATACCGCTCAGGCAGATCTCGTCATGTCACCCCGGTCTTGGCCTTGAACAACATCCCGTTGATCACCCGCCGGTCATCCCATCCACCCGAGGCCGTCCCTTCGCCCCGGACACCGGCAACCACGCCTGGACCGCCTGCCACTGCTCATCAGTCAACCCATGCCCGCGCACCACAACCCAACATCAAACCAGACCAGCCATACCAGCCTCGAGGACAGGACCTAGGCGCCGTCAACGACAAACCCAAGGAACGGGGGGACAGCCACAGCTTCACCGTCCCCACGGCGGCCTCGCCGATTAGACCCGGTAGGAGAGGCTGCTACGGAAGACCCAGCCCCCATGCCCAACCTGTCAACCAGCAACGACAGCAGCGCAGCTAGAGCACGAGCAGTAGTGGTTTCCCCGTCCCCTCGTGGGTCACCGGCCAGCACACCGGGACTCACGAGGGGGCAGCGGGGACTTCCATCCGGGAGCGCACCGCGCTCGCATCCCGGTTCTGTCGACCCGGCGCATCCCATCGGTCGCCGAGCTCCACCTGCCGTGACCGTGGGAAAGACTGTGGGTATCCGCCGGGCTGCCGGCCGGTGCGAGTGGAGGGGCCGCGACCGGACCGGCAGCATGAACACGACGCCAAACGTCATAACGGCAAGCGAGTTCTCCTTTCTGTGGGGGACGGTGTGAGGGCCGCGCGGCCGGGCGGCTGGGGGCGTACACACGGCCGCGCGGGGCTTGTGCGGCAAGGGGATCAGGCACTCAGGCAGGCACGGGACCGGGCCTGGTCGAACGTGGTGATCAGTTCGGTGATCACTCCTTCCTGGTCCGAGTGCAGGCGGGTCGCCGGTGTGTGCAGAACGAGGAGGCCGGTCGCGGCCAGCCGCGAACCTCGTTTCAGCGCGGTCGGGTAGCTGTCCGGGGCGGGGTCGAAATCGAAGGCGTGCACGTCCCACGCCAGTCGCACGTCATCCCAGGTCCCTGTGACCACGCCGAGGGGATTGCCCGAGGCGTCGTCGACAGGCACATTCCAGCGCGGCGGGGGTACCCCGGCGCGCAGGACGAGATCACGAGCCACGGAAGCGACGCCGGAACGGATACGCGTGCCCATGTCGCGCAGCACCTCCTGGCACAGCGCGGCACCACGCCGCATGCCCACGACCACCTCGGTGTTCAGCTCGTCCAGCCGGACACCTTTGTGGAACACGACTTCGGCGAACAACGTGCTCACCACGGCCCGGCTGGTGATCCGCCGCGCCGCGTCGACGGCGGCCCGGGCGAGCGGGGCCGTCAACAGTCCGTGCCGCAGCACCGGACGAGGCGGGCTTGGGGTCCGTTCCACCAGCACGCTGGCGCTGCTGCGGATGAAACGCCTGCTGGGCACCAGAACGTGCACGCGTCCGTGGGGAAGCATCGGCCGCACACCGTGCAGTGCGAGGGCGTCACTGCCGGTCACGACAGCGTCTTCGCCCGCGTACCGAAGCGCTGCCTGGATCAGCTGCCATCGGGTGGGAGCGGTGCGGTCGAGCAGCAGCACGCCGGGTAAGACGCGTTGCCACGGCCCGCCCGGCAGGCATCTTCGTTTCACCGTGGCGCCCGTGAGACCTAGGTCGACCAGGTCCGCGGTGAGGGCTACGCGATGGGGGAAGAGCGAGGACAGTGCGTCCAGGTCGATCAGGTCTCTGTTCGGCATGGTTCCACTCTGGCCAGTCGGGCGGGGTGCGGGGAAGTCGCCGGGCCCCGCGCCTGTGGACAACTGCCGACTGTGGACAACTCCGGCTTTATGATCTTGGTCCGGGTGAGGTTTCCGGCTGTTTGTGGTAATGGGCCCACGACAAATGTCATGGCAGGATTCGTGACGTGCGGCCTGCGGGCCGGGGCCGCGGACAGCGCATCGTTGACACCGTGAAAGAACACGGAGCCGCGGTCAGCATCACGGGACTGACCAAGAACTACGGCGACCTGCGCGCCGTCGACGCGATCGACGTCCTGATCGCCCCGGGCGAGGTGGTGGCCCTGCTCGGCCCCAACGGCGCGGGCAAGTCGACCACAGTGGACATGATCCTCGGGCTGGCCGAGCCCGACGCCGGTCAGGTGCTGGTCTTCGGCAACACCCCGCGCGAGGCGGTCGCCGAAGGCGCGATCGGCGCGATGCTGCAGAACGGGACACTGCTCGACGACGCGACTGTCGAGGAGACCGTCGCGATGATCGCGTCGCTGCACCGCGAGCCGATGCCGGTCGCCGAGGCGATGCGCCGCGCGGGCGTGCAGGAGCTCGCGAATCGCCGCTGCACCAAGCTTTCCGGTGGGCAGCGGCAGCGCGTCCGGTTCGCCGTCGCGCTGGTCGCCAACCCCGACCTGCTCGTCCTCGACGAGCCGACGGCCGCGATGGACGTCGGCACCCGCCGCGAGTTCTGGGCGTCGATGCGGGAATTCACCGACCAGGGACGCACAGTCCTGTTCGCCACGCACTACCTCGACGAGGCGGAGGAGTTCGCCGACCGCGTGATCCTCATGCGCGCGGGGAAGATCGTCGCGGACGGCAGCGTGGCCAGCGTCCGTGAGATGGCGTCCGGCCGCACGATCGCCGCGGTCCTGCCCGACGTCCCGGTGGAACTGCTCGAGTGCATGCCCGGAGTCGCCGCTGCCGAGCGGCGCGCCGACCGGATCCAGTTGACCTGCAAGGACTCCGACGCCGCGTTGCGGGCGTTGCTGCACTACCCGGACGTGCGCGACATCGAGGTCAGCGCCGCCGGGCTCGAAGAGGCCTTCCTCGCCCTGACAGCACAGGAGAACGCCCGATGAGCACCGGATACCTGGTACTGGAGATCAAACGGGCGCTGCGCGCCGGCAAGTTCCTCGTCTTCACCGTCGCGTTGCCGATCCTGATGTTCGTGTTCCTGTCCAACCTCGGCGAGGGCGACGTGAACGCGAAGGCCGGTCTGATGGTCGGCATGATCACGTGGGGCGTGTTCTCCGCCGCGTTGTTCGCGGGCGCGCGGGTTGCCATCGAACGGGACGCCGGCTGGCAGCGGCAGTTGCGCCTGACTCCGCTGAGCGGAGGCGGGTATCTCGTCGGCAAGTGCGTCGTCGGCATGGTGGTGGCGCTGCCCGCGGTCGTGCTCGTCCCGCTGGTCGGCGGGTTCGCGGAGGGGATCACTCTCGGCGCGGCGCAGTGGGCCCAGGTCACCGCGGGGGTCTGGCTGGGGGCGATTCCGTTCGCGTTGCTGGGTTTGCTGCTCGGCCAGTACGGCACCGCCGACAGCATGCAGTCGATCACCGGTGTGCTGATGATGGTCCTGGCGATGTTCGGTGGCCTCTGGGTGCCTTTGTCGGCATTGCCCGGCTTGTTCAGCGCGATCGCCAAGGTGCTGCCGACTTACTGGATGAGCCAGATCGGTGCGACGGCGCTCGGGTCGTCGGAGAATGTGCTCACCTGCGTGCTCGTCCTGGCGGCGTGGGCGGTTGTGCTCGGTGCGCTCGTTGTCCGTCGTTATCGTGTGGACAGTGCGCGCCGTTGACGCCGTACCGTGAAGCCGTGAACAACCTGTGGGCTTGGCCGGAACCCGAACGGCGGCGCCAACGCCGCCGGATCGGTCATGTGCTGTTCCCAGCCGCGTTCCTGCTCTTCCTGGTCCGCGCGGTGATCGACGGGTACAGCGGGCCGTATCCCGGCTGGGTCGGGCTCACCGTGGTTGTCGTCGTGGTGCTGTACTCGGTCACATACATGGCAGCGCTCCTGTACGGCTTGTGTTCCTCGGCGCTGGTCCGTGTGCTGTACGTGGCCTTGGCGACGCTGTTCCCGGTGGCACTGGGGGTGCTGCTGAATGCCGGTGACCTGACGTACCTGACGTTCGCGATCGTCGTGGCGCTCATCCTGTTGCCTCCCGGATTCGGTTTGGCCTACGGCCTTGGCGGCACCACCGCCATGCTCGTCGCGACCGCCGCCGAGACCGGCCGGCCCGACTTCGACGCCGGTGTGATCATGCTGGTGCTGACCATCTCGATCTTCACGGCCCGCGGGTTCTTCCGGAAATCGGACGAACTGGAGCTGGCCCGCGACGAGATCAGGACGCTCGCGGTGGCCGAGGAACGCGCCAGGGTCGCCCGTGACCTGCACGACGTCCTCGGCCACAGCCTCACGACGATCACGCTGAAGGCAGGCCTCGCCCGGCGGATCATGGAACGTTCGCCGGACGTCGAGCGCGCGCTCGCCGAGGTGCACGACGTGGAGCGGCTGTCACGGCAGGCGCTGACCGAGATCAGGGCGACGGTCTCCGGCTACCGCAAGATGTCGCTGCCCGCGGAGATCGCCAACGCCAAGGCGGCGCTGCTGGCTGCGGGCATCGACGCCGACCTGCCGCAGGCAGTCGACGACGTGCCCGGCGAACTGCGGGAGCCGTTCGGGTACGTGTTGCGGGAAGCGGTGACCAACGTGATCAGGCACAGTGGCGCCAGCCGGTGTGAGATCAGGCTGGGCGAGTCGTGGATCGAGGTCGTGGACAACGGTCGCGGTGTGTCCACCGGAGGCGACCAGGACGGCAACGGGCTGGCTGGTCTGCGTGAACGGCTGGCGAAGGTCGACGGCAGGCTGAAGGCAGCCGAACGAGGAGAAAAGGGCGGGTTCGTGGTGCGCGCGGACGTGACGACGTGATCAGGGTGCTGCTGGCCGACGACCAGACCCTCGTCCGGGGTGCGCTGGCGGCGATGCTCGGTCTGGAGGCCGACATCGAGGTGGTCGCCGAGGTGGGGACGGGTGACGACGTGCTGCCGGCGGCCCGGCGGACCAAACCGGACGTCGCGTTGCTGGACGTGCAGATGCCGGGCAAGGACGGCATCGTCGCGGCCGCCGAGCTGCGGGCCGAGATGCCCAGTTGCCAGGTCGTCATGTGCACGACGTTCGGGCGGCCCGGCTACCTGAGCCGGGCGCTGGCCGCCGGGGCGGCCGGGTTCGTGGTGAAGGACGCGCCGCCCGAGCAACTCGTGGACGCGGTCCGCCGGGTGAACGCCGGGCTGCGGGTGGTCGACCCGTCGCTGGCGGCGGAATCGCTTGCCACGGGGCAGAGTCCGCTCACCATGCGGGAGCGCGAGGTGCTCGCGGAGTCCAGTGACGGCGGCACCATCTCGGACATCGCGAAGTCGCTGCACCTGTCGGAGGGCACCGTGCGCAACCACTTGTCCGCCGCGATCGGCAAGACCGGCGCGCGGACGAGGGCGGAAGCGGCGCGGCTGGCGGAGGAGCGCGGCTGGCTCTGAGGCCGGAAATCCCGTGCGGGCCAGCGGGGACGAGGAACTGTCGGACCCGTCTGCGATGATGCCGGAGTGAACGTCGAATCCCATGGGACGGGGACCAGGAGGTGGATCGCCCGGGGCCTGCTCGGCCTCGTGCTGATGCTCGCCCTGGTCGTCGGCGGCACGGGGTACCGGGTGTGGCAGCAGGCCCGGCAGGACGACCGGACCAAGGCGGACGCTGTCGTCGTCCTGGGCGCGGCGCAGTACGACGGCGTTCCGTCGCCGATTCTCGAAGCGCGGCTGAAACACGCGAAGAACCTGTATGACCTTGGCGTGGCGGGCTACATCATCACCGGTGGTGGGCGCAGGGCGGGCGATCTGTACACGGAGGCCGAGGCTGGTCGGCGGTGGTTGACGTCGAAAGGCGTGCCGCGGGCCAAAGTGATCGTTGTCGGCGAGGGCAGCGACACCTTGGGAACGATCAACGCGGTGGCGAAGACCGCATTGGACCGTGGCTGGCGTTCCGCGGTGATCGTCAGCGACCCGTGGCATTCCTTACGGGCCCGCACGATGGCACATGACGCGGGGTTGTCGGCGTGGACGTCGCCGACGCACACCGGCCCGGTCGTGCAGACCAGGCAGACCCAGGCGAAGTACATCCTCAGGGAAACCGGGGCCCTGTTGTACTACCGCGTGTTCAACGCACCGGCCGACGACATCGGCGTTGATCTTCAGTGACCAGCGCGGGGCGCTACTCCGAGCACGACGCGGCCCGGATGTTCGAGGAGCCACGGAAAGGCGGCGTGCTGCCAGGTTCGGCGCCGCCGAGGCGAAGCCCGTTCTCCCGCGACCGGGCCAGGGTGCTGCACTCGGCCGCGTTGCGCAGGCTGGCGGGCAAGACCCAGGTCGTCGGGCCGGGTGAGGGCACCGAGGTCTACGGCGTGCCGCGGACCAGGCTGACGCACTCGCTCGAAGTCGCCCAGATCGGCAGGGAGATCGCGGAGGAGCTGGGCTGCGATCCCGACATCGTCGACACGGCCGGGCTGGCGCACGACATCGGTCACCCGCCGTTCGGGCACAACGGCGAGACCGCGCTGGACGCGGCGGCAGCGGACTGCGGCGGTTTCGAGGGCAACGCGCAGACGTTGCGGATCTTGACCCGGCTGGAGCACAAGGCCGGGGACGCCGGGCTGAACCTGACCAGGGCGGTGCTGGACGCGTCGGTGAAGTATCCGTGGCCGCGCACGCCGGGCACGCGCAAGTTCGGCGTGTACGAGGACGACCGCGTCGTGTTCGACTGGATCCGGCAGGGGGCGCCGGATCGGCGGTGCAGCCTGGAGTCCCAGGTGATGGACTGGTCGGACGACGTGGCGTACTCGGTGCACGACGTGGAGGACGGCGTACGCGCGGGCCGCATCTTGCTGGGGGTGCTGGCCGACGCGGACGAACGGGCGGCGGTCGCGGAGCTCGCGGCTAAGCACTTCTCCGCCGAGCCGTTCCCGGAGCTGGAGGCGGCGGCAGCGCATCTGCTGGACCTGCCCGCGGTGGCCGCGGCGGCCGGGTACGACGGGTCGATCGGCGCGCAGGTGGCGTTGAAGCGGCTGACCAGCGAGCTGGTCGGGCGGTTCGCCTCGGCCGCGGTGGGGGAGACCCGGCGGGTCCACGGCGACGGGGACCTGTCGCGGTACGACGCGGACCTGGTGGTGCCCAGGCAGGCCGCTGTCGAGGTGGCCCTGCTGAAGTCGCTGGCGTTGCGGTACGTGATGAGCGACCCGGCGCGGCTGGCGATGCAGGACCAGCAGCGCCGGCTGCTGACCGAGTTGCTCGAGGCGCTGGGCAAGCGAGCGCCGGAGGCGCTGGAACCGGCGTTCCAGCCCGCGTGGCGAGACGCGGGTGATGACGCGCAGCGCACGCGTGTGCTGATCGACCAGGTGGCGTCCCTGACCGACGCGCAGGCCGTGGCCTGGCACGCGGTGCTCGTTCGCTCGAGGTGAACTGCCCCGGACTGTGTCCGGTGGCACACTCGAGGTATGGCCAACCCCATCACACGCGCGATCAAGTCAGCACTCCGGCGGCTACTGCGTCGCCGGGTGGCCGCGGGAGCCGGACGAGGGCGTCCCGGTGAGACCGGCGGCTCGGCCGGGGTCCGCGAACCGCGGCACCCGAAGCCGACCGGCCCGCGGTCGGACGCGGGCGGGAAACCACGACCCCAGGAGGGACACACGATCACATTGGAGGACCCGCGCCGGTGACTGTGCAGGCACATCTGGATTTCACCGTCGCTGTTCAGGACGTTCTCGCCGAAGCGGGCAGCCCCGCCGACAACGTCGTCTGGTCGCCGTTCTCGGTCGCCAGCGCGCTCGCGCTGGTCGCCAGGGGAGCGGCGGGCTCGACCAGGGACGAGCTCGTCTCGTTGCTGCTCGGGGACAAGTCCGCCGAAGTCGAGGACCTGATCCGTCTGCTGGGCAAGGCCGAACGGCTCGACGAGCCGCAGCGCGACCAGCAGCAGCCGGTGATCGAGGTGGCCAACACCCTGTGGGCGGACGAACGCGTCCGGATCCGGGAGGCCTTCGCCGACGCGCTGCGGGCGATGCCGAGCGGATCCGTGCGCCCGGCGCCGTTCGAGAGCGACCCGGAAGGCGCCCGCGAGCTGATCAACGCCGACGTGGCGAAGACGACGCGGAAGCTGATTCCCGAGTTGTTGCCGCCCGGCGTGATCAAGCACGACACCGTTGCGGCGTTGGTCAACGCGCTGTACCTGAAGGTCGGCTGGCGGCACAAGTTCGAGGAGTCCGCGACCGAGTCGCTGCCGTTCAACGCGCCCGGCGGCGAGGTTTCGGTGCCGACCATGTGGCTCAACGAGAACGTGGGCTACGCGAGGCATTCCGGCTGGCAGGTCGTCACGCTGCCCGCCGTCGGCGGCGTGGAGGCGGTCGTGCTCCTGCCGGACGGCGAGCTGTCCGCAGTGGACTCTCAGGCGCTGCGGACGCTGCTCGGCCGGGCCAAGCGCCAGAAGGTGAGCCTGCGGTTGCCGAAGCTGCGGCTGAAGCTGCAGGCCGAACTGACGCCGACGCTGAACCGGCTCGGGGTCCGCACGGTCTTCACCGACGACGCGGACCTCAGCGCGGTCAGCGAGGACCCGCTGGCTGTCCAGGCGGTCATCCACGAAGCCGTGCTCAAGATCGACGAGCAGGGACTCGAAGGCGCCGCGGCCACCGCCGTGATGATGCGGGCGCTGTCGCTCGACGTCACCGAGCCGATCGAGGTGACGGTGGACCGGCCGTTCCTGTTGCTTGTGCGGCACAAGGACAGCGGTGTCGTGTACTTCTCGGCGAAGGTCAACGACCCGTCCTGACAGGAGCTGTCCGGACCGGCTTGGAACATTTCCCCGCACCGGCTGTCACACCCTCGGCGGCTCTCTCGTCTGGTAGTCGAACGCGACGAGAGGAGCAGGACGATGTCCCGGATCACGGGTGTGGCACCGGAAAAAGCGGGGTTCTTCGGCCGGGTGATCTACCGGTTGGCGGCCAAGCGGTACGGCGTGCTGATGGAGCCGCTCGCGGTGGCCAGGCACCACAGCGGCGTGTTCTACACCTACGCTGTGCACGAGCTGATGGCCGAGAAGGCCAGCAAGGTGCTGCCGAAGTCGGTGCGCGAACTCGCTGTCTACCGGGCCGCCGTGCGGCTCGGCTGTGAGTGGTGCATCGATTTCGGCACCATGCTGCAACGCCTGGACGGTCTTGACGTCGAGCGGCTCAAGGAGATCGACGACTACGCGACGTCGCCCCAGTTCAGCACTGAGGAGCGGCTCGCGATCGCGTACGCCGACGGGATGACCGCCACCCCGGTGCAGGTGACCGACGAGCAAGTCGCCGAACTGGTGCGGGTGTTCGGCGAGAAGGGCGTGATCGAGCTCACCTACCAGATCTCGCTGGAGAACATGCGGGCCCGGATGAACAGCGCGCTGGGCATCACCGAACAGGGCTTCTCGTCCGGCGACGCCTGCCGGGTCCCGCTCACCCAGTAGCGGCCCGGCAGTACCAATAGGGCGTCACAGCGTGACGCGGGTGAGTTTCTCCGGGTTCGCCACGTCGTAGAACCCGGTCACCTTCCCGTCGCGGATGGCGAACACCGAGACCCTGCGGGTCAGGTCGAGGTGGTCGCCGTCGCCCGGCCGGTCGGGCAGCAGCACGCCCAGATCGCCGTTGACCAGCACGGCCTGGCCGACTTCGTGCAGCGGCAGGCCGTAGCGGACCATCAGGCCGAGCAGGAAACGGGCGACCTTGTCCGCGCCGTGGATGACCTGGCGCGCGGTGCGGGCCTTGCCGTCCGCGTCGCCGATCAGGGCCACGTCCGGGTGCAGCAGTCGCACGACTGCCCGCAGGTCGCCGCTGGCCAGCGCCGCCATGAAGTGCTCGAGCACGGTTCGCTGCTCGTCCAGCGACGCCCGGGGCGGGGGATTGGCGTCGGCCACCGCCTTGCGGCCCCTGCTGGCGTACTGGCGGGCTGTCGCCGCCGAGACGCCCAGGGTTTCGGCGATCTCGTCGAACGGCACGCCGAAGGCGTCGTGCAGCACGAACGCCACACGCTGCTCCGGCGTCAGCTTGTCGAGCACGATGAGGGCAGCCATCCGGACGCCGTCGTCGCGCACGATCGTGTCCAGCGGGTCCTCGCCCGGCGCGCCGCCGAGGGGTGTGACCACGGGTTCCGGCAGCCACGACCCGGTGTAGCGCTCGCGCCGCACGGCGGCGGAGCGCAGCCGGTCGAGGCAGATCCGGCCGACCACCGTGGTCAGCCAGCCCTTGAGGTCCCTGATCTCTGAACGGTCTACAGTGGACAGTCGGAGCCATGCCTCCTGCACCGCGTCCTCGGCGTCCGCGAGCGTGCTCGTGAGCCGGTAGGCGACCCCGAGCAGGTGCGTCCGGTACTCGGAGAACTCCCCGGCGAGTGCGTCCAGGCTGACCGTCACAATCGCATCGTAGGCGTCCGGCATAACATGGACAGCGTGGCAGGACGGATCCGGGAGAGCGACATCGCGCTGGTGCGTGAGCGCAACAGGATCGACGATGTGATCGGCGAGTATGTCGCGCTGCGCCAAGTCGGTGGGGGAGCGGCCAAGGGCCTGTGCCCGTTCCACGACGAGAAGACACCGTCGTTCAACGTACGGCCGACGCACGGCACGTTCCACTGCTTCGGCTGTGGTGAGGGCGGCGATGTCATCGCCTTCCTGAGCAAGATCGACCACCTGAGCTTCGTCGAGGCGGTCGAACGGCTCGCCGAACGCGTCGGGATCAAGCTGACCTACGAGGGCGGTGGCGCGAGCGTCCAGCGTGACCGCGGCACGCGCACCAGGCTGGTCGACGCGCACCGGACGGCCGCCGAGTTCTACGCCGAGCAGCTGCGCAGCCCGGAGGCCAAGCCGGCGCGGGAGTTCCTCGCCGAGCGCGGGTTCGACCAGGCCGCCGCGGCGATGTTCGGCTGCGGCTTCGCGCCGTCCGGCTGGGACACGCTGACGAAGTACCTGCTCAGCCGCGGTTTCGAGTTCGCGGAGCTGGAGAAGGCCGGCCTGTCCAAGCAGGGCAGGCGCGGCCCGATCGACCGGTTCCACCGCAGGCTGCTGTGGCCGATCAAGGACCTCGGCGGTGAGGTGGTCGGGTTCGGCGCGCGCCGGATCTTCGACGACGACCAGATCCAGGCGAAGTACCTCAACACGAGCGACTCGCCGATCTACCACAAGTCGCAGGTGCTGTTCGGCCTGGACATGGCCAAGCGGGAGATCGCCAAGCGGCACCAGGTCGTGGTGGTCGAGGGCTACACGGACGTGATGGCGATGCACCTGTCGGGTGTCCCGACCGCGGTCGCGTCCTGCGGCACGGCCTTCGGCACCGAGCACATCTCCGTGTTGCGCCGTCTGCTGATGGACGACAAGTTCTTCCGCGGTGAGGTCATCTACACCTTCGACGGCGACGAAGCGGGCCAGAAGGCCGCCATGAAGGCGTTCGACGAGGACCAGCGGTTCGCCGCGCAGACGTTCATCGCGGTCGCCCCGGACGGTATGGACCCGTGTGAGCTGCGGCAGGTCAAGGGCGACACGGCGGTACGAGACCTGGTCGCCAGGCGGCAGCGGCTGATCGAGTTCTGGATCCGGGCCGAGCTGGCTGGGTACGACCTGGACGCGGCGGAGGGACGGGTCCAGGCGCTGCGCCGGACCGTGCCGCTGGTCGCCCAGATCAAGGACTTCTCCCTGCGGGACGAGTACGCCAGGCAGCTGGCGGGCTGGATCGGCTGGGACGACATCCAGACGGTCGTGCGCAGGGTCAGGGAGACCGCGAACGGCAAGCCCGCTCCCGCGGCGCGCAAGGCCGCCCCGGTCGACAAGAACCAGGGTGCGCTGGAGATCGAGGTGCAGGGCCCGCAACGCCCCAAGCCCAACGATCCCGAGCTGCACCTGCAGCGCGAGTTGCTGAAGGCGGCGCTGCAGGTCCCGCATCTGGCCGGCCCGCATTTCGACAGCCTGCCGGGCGAGGCGTTCACCGAGCCCGCGTACGTGGAGCTGCACAAGGCGCTGCACGCGGCGGGTGGCGCGTCCTGCGGCCTCGCTGGGCCGGAACTGTTCGACGCGGTCGGCAAGAACTGTCAGCACCAGGTCGTGCAGTCGCTGGTGAACGAGCTGTCGGTGGAGGCGATGCGCTCGCACGGCGATCCGGACCTCCGCTACGTGGACAGTTTGATCGCGGCGTTGAACAAGAGCCTGGTGGCCAGGCAGATCGCGGACATCAAGTCCCGGCTGCAGCGGCTGAACCCGCTGGAGGACGCCGACGAGTACCGGCAGTTGTTCGGTGACCTCGTGGCGATGGAGCAGTACAACATCGCGTTGGGCGAGCAGGCGGCCGGGAGGTACGCGTCGTGAGCCTGCGCAAGCTGGTCGGCAGGCTCACCGGGCGCCAGGTCCCCGACGACTTCGAGGGCACTCTCGACGACGGCGAGTACGTGCTCACCTCAGCCGAGGTGAAATCAGGCGGGCACATGGTGGCCACGTCGCTGGGGTTGTGGCTGCCCGGGTCACGCCGGGTCGGCTGGCACATGATCAGCAAGGCGACCTGGGGCGGCGGTGCGCTGGTGCTGATCGAGGCGACCGAGGCGTCGCAGGCCGGCGCCGCGGTCGTGCTGGAGGACATGCCGCCGGTGCGGTTCGTGTTCGCGCAGAGCGGCAAACTCCCGGACACCATCCACGATCGCGTGACGAAGTCGATCGCGTCCCGGCACCGGCACGAGCTGCCGGGCGGCGGGGCGTGGTTCGTCCAGCGCAAGGTGCCTGGCCGGGATGGCATCGTGCTCCAGGTCAGGCCGGACAAGGGCACCGATGCGGACGCCGTGGAGCGCGTGGCCGAGGAGGTCGCCGCGAAGTTGAGCTTGATGAGGACCGACCTCCAGCAATAAAGTACGTACGTACGGTTTGCTGGAGGTGGCTCATGTGGGATCCGGACAAGTACCTGACCTTCGCCGATCACCGGGCGCGGCCGTTCTACGAGCTGATCGCCCGCATCCAGGCAGAATCACCCCGTCGGGTGGTCGACCTCGGCTGCGGACCGGGCAACTTGACCACCGCTCTCGCTCGCCGCTGGCCGGACGCGGCCATCGAAGCCATCGACTCCTCCCCGGAAATGGTCGACGCGGCGAAAAAGCGCGGAATAACCGCCCATGTGGGTGACGTCGGCACCTGGAAACCCCAACAGGACACGGACGTCGTCGTCACCAACGCGGTCCTGCAATGGGTGCCGGAACATCCGAAGCTGTTGCGCCGATGGACCAAAGAACTGCCGTCAGGCGCATGGATAGCCATGCAGGTCCCCGGCAACTTCGACGGGCCGTCGCACAACCTCATCCGCGAACTCGTCACCCGTTCGTGGAGCACGCGCCTCGCGGACGTCGACATCCGCCCAGTCGACGCGGTACTCACACCAACGGGCTACGCGGACCTCTTCGACGGCTGCGATACCGACACCTGGGAAACCACCTACACCCAGATCCTGACCGGCGCAGACCCAGTGCTGGAGTGGGTCACCGGAACAGCGCTCCGGCCGATCAAAGCAGCGTTGACCGGCGACGAATGGACGCAGTTCCGTGCGGACCTCGCTCCAGCACTCCGTGAGGCCTACCCGCGCAGGGCAGACGGCCGCACCTGGTTCCCTTTCCGCAGAGTGTTCGCGGTGGTGCGGGTCAGCTGACCGGCTGCCGGTTGTTGCGGCCGAGCTTCTCGCCGATCTTCGCCCGCGCCACCCCCGCCGCACTCTGTACAGCGGGGTGCTCGAGCAGGGTGTGGTACGCCCGCATGATCTGGTCGTACCGCTCCCGCCCGGCCTTCGCGCCGAGCACGTAGCCAACAGCGAGTCCAGCCAGGAACACCTTCATCGGCACTGCCTCCCGTGTGTTGACTGCGTGACACCATCTTCCCTCAACAACGACCCCCCTGCCGCCCTGCCTCGCGACATGCGCTAGAGTTACCCCCTGTCAGGCCAGGACAATCCCCGGCAAGACAAAGAACAGTCCTCCATAGCTCAATTGGCAGAGCATTCGACTGTTAATCGAAGGGTTGCTGGTTCGAGTCCAGCTGGAGGAGCAAAACCCCAGGTCAGTGCACCTGGGGTTCTTTGTATCCCAGGGGCGGTAGCTCAGTTGGTCAGAGCAGGGGACTCATAATCCCTTGGCCGTGGGTTCGAGCCCCACCCGCCCCACGTGCTCGGGGTGTCCTTGCTTGTTGCTTCGCAACTTCGCCGGGTCGCACTCCATGACTTTTGGGGGCCGAGCCCCCACGGTGCGAGCTCCTGCTGACCCAGCGCTGGGCGCTTTGGCCTTTACCAGCATGGCTTGGGTTTGACTCGGCTGGCTTGGGTTGGGTCAGGGGAAGGTGAGTTCGGCTTCTTCGTTGGTGCGCAACAGGAAGTAGCCGAGGAAGGTCACGCCGTCCTGCTGGGCGTCGAAGCGGGCTATCCGGGTTGCCTCGGGTTCGTAGAACGTGTCTCCCCGGTTCAGGGTGGCCTCCGGTTCGCCTTCGATCTGGTAGATCACCGATCCGGCTTCGATCGCGCCGAAGACTGGTCCGTTGTGGACGTGCAGGCCCGCCGCGTGGGTTGGGGCGATGGTGATGCGCCGGATTTCGACGCGGTGTGTGGCGTGTGGTGTGGGCAGGAGCTGGTCGAGCACTGTTGTGCGGGTGACGGGTGGGGCCGTGTTGCCCGGGTAGTCGGTGACTGGGTTCCCGGGTTCGGTTGTCCGGCCGTCGCCAGGGGTTTCCTCGATTGCCAGGTGGGTCATCGCAGTGGCCGGGGTCGCGCCGTGCCAGTGCCATTCGTCCGGGGCGATCTTGACTGTGTCGCCTTCGGTGATGGTTTCGACGGGGCCGCCTTCGCGTTGGACCAGGCCGGTTCCCTCGGTCACGACCAGCACCTGGCCCAACGGGTGGCGGTGCCAGATCGTCCGGCTGCCTGGGGTGAAGTGGACGCTGTCGATCTGGGTGGGCGACTTGGTGATCGGCTCGATCCAGGCTTCGCCGGTGAACCACTCCGGTGGGGCGGTAGTCCGGGCAGCTGACGCGGTGCGGGAAATCTGCATCATCGCAGTGTACATACCAGTAGGTACAGTCTGGGCCGTGATGTCCGGATATGGCCGGACAGGTGTCCGCCGCTCCGTGATCCTTGACAGGAGTGATCAGCGGAAGTGGAGCGGATATCGTGATGTACCAAGAGTTTCGGGCGCTGCATGTGCCCGGCAAGCCCCTCGTGCTCGCCAACGCGTGGGACGCGGGGAGCGCTCGCCTGATCGAGGCCGCGGGAGTGGCCGCGGTGGCGACGACGAGTACCGGGATCGCTTGGAGCTTGGGGCTCCCCGACGGCGAGAACCTCGCACGTGCCGACATGCTCGAGGTTGTCCGGCGCATTGTGAGGGCCGTGGACCTGCCGGTCACGGCCGACATCGAGAGCGGTTACGCCGACAGCCTGGACGGCGTCGCGCAGACCGTCACCGAGTTCAGGGACGCCGGTGTCGTGGGCATCAACTTCGAAGACGCCTGGCACGGCGGTCCGCAGACGTTACGCGCCATCGCTGACCAGGCAGTTCGGATCAGTGCCGTCCGCAAGGCCGCGGGCGCGGACCTGTTCGTCAACGCCCGCATCGACACGTACCTGCTGTCCACCGGCGACCTGGCTGACACGATCACTCGTGCCGTCGCCTACCTCGACGCCGGCGCCGACGGTGTTTTCGTGCCAGGGCTGACGGACGTGGACGTCATCAAAGGGCTCGTCGCTGAGATCGGTGGCCCGGTGAACGTCATGGCCGGACCGGGAGCGCCCACGATCGCCGAGTTCGCCGCAGCCGGTGCCGCGCGGGTCAGCCTCGGTGCGAACCTCGCGGCCGCCGCCTACGGATCCGCGCGCCGGGCAGCGGCCGAAGCCGTCACCGCGGGAACGTACGAATGGGTCATCGAGGCGTCGGATTTCGGGCTGTTGCAGCGTTAGCGCGGCGGCAGGACCGGGCCGCCGGTCCACGTCGAGAAGATCAAGTGGGTTTCCACGCGGCCGACCTCGCGGCGGGTGGTGTACTCGTCGAGCACCAGGCGTTGCAGGTCGGCTGTGCTGCTGCACGCGACGTGCACGATGAAGTCGCTGGCCCCGGTCACGTGGTGCAGGGCCACGGTTTCCGGCAGGGACAGCACGTGTTGCACGAACGGGTCGACCACCGGCCGGGCGTGTGGCTGGACCTGCACGCTCAGCAGGGCCTGGACGCTGCGGCCGACGGCTTCCGGGGCCACGGTCGCCGCGTAGCCGGTGATCACGCCGAGACGCCGCAGTCTCGCCACTCGGTCGAGGCAGGTCGACGGCGCCACGCCGACCTGGGCTGCCAGGTCCTTGTTGGCTGTCCGGCCGTCCGCCTGCAGGATCCGGAGGATCGCGACGTCGACCGAATCCAGGGTCTCGGTGTCGGGCATGCGCCGAACCGTATCCGGCCGCGGCCCGGGAATCGAGCCGCTCGCCGAATCGCGGGGATCAATCCCGCCACCCCGCCGAACCGGGTGCGGACAGCGCGCCGCCCCGCCGAACGGACGGGGATGCTTCCGGCATGGCACTCGACACCCGCGCAGTTCACGCAGGTCGCGACGATCTCGTCGACCTGGGCGTGCACGCCGTTCCCCTGGACTTCTCCACTACCTACCCGGCGCGGGACAGCGCTGCCGAAGCGGCACGCCTGGACACCTTCGCCACCGGTGAGATGGACGGTGGCCTGCCGATCTACAGCCGCGTCAGCAACCCGACGGTCGAGCGTTTCGAGAGCGCGATCGCCGAACTCGAGGGTTGCCAGACCGCGGTCGCGTTCGCGAGTGGGATGGCCGCGCTGTCAGCGTGTCTGCTGGCGTCGGTCGTGCAGGGCAAGCCGCACGTGGTCGCGGTGCGTCCGCTGTACGGCACCACGGATCACCTGCTGGAGTCAGGGCTGCTCGGCACGTTCGTCACGTGGGCCGCCGCCGACGAGGTGGCGAGTGCGATCCGGCCGGACACCGGCCTGGTCGTCGTGGAGTCACCCGCGAACCCGACACTGACCGAAGTGGACATCGCGGCCGTCACCGAAGCCGCCGGGCCGGTGCCCGTGCTGGTGGACAACACCTTCGCGACACCTGTGCTGCAACGACCGGTCGAGCACGGTGCGCGGATCACCATGCACAGCGCGACGAAGTTCCTCGGTGGACACGGCGACGTGATGGGCGGGGTCATCGCGTGCGACGAGGAATACGCGCGCGTCCTGCGTCAACTGCGGTTCGTCACCGGCGGAGTGCTGCACCCGATGGCGGGATACCTGTTGCTGCGCGGGCTTTCCACGCTCCCTGTGAGGATCCGTGCGGCGTCGGCCACGGCGGCTGAGCTCGCGCGGCGGCTGGCCGATCACCCGAAGGTCGAGCGCGTGCACTACCCACGGATCGGCGGCGCGCTGGTGTCCATCGAGGTGACGGGCGACCCGTGCGCTGTTGTCAGCGAGGTACGGGTGATCACGCCCGCTGTCAGCCTCGGCAGCGTCGACAGCCTCATCCAGCACCCCGGTTCGCTGACCCACCGCATCATGCCGCCTGATGCCCGCGAGGACGCGGGCATCAGCGAGCAGTTGCTGCGGTTGTCGATCGGGCTCGAGGACGTCGAGGACCTCTGGCAGGACCTGGATCAGGCGCTGGTGAAGGCGTGAGTCACTTGTTGGGCGACACCAGGATCGGCGAGCCCTGCGGCACCGGCAGCACCTGCACCTTGCCGGACTTGATCGCCTCGTTGACCGCCTGCTGCTGCTGGTAGGCCTGGTATCCGGGAATCCCGCCGGGGAAGTTGGCCGCGGCCTGCTTGTCCACGTCCGCGGCCTGGCTGCGCAGCTCGGCCGCCTGCTTGTCGGTCAGGCCCTGCACCAGGCCCGGCTGGATGCCCGGTTTCTGCAGCAGCACCGAGTTGATGGTGATCAGGTCGACGCCCTGGGTGAGGCTCTTGAGCACCTCTGGCAGCTGGGCGAGTACGTCCTTTTCCCACTTCGCCTTGGCCTGCGCGTCGGTGTACAGCTTCTGCCACGGGTATTTCAGCGCCTCGTTGTCCGTGGCCCGGTCCAATGCGGCACCGACGTAGTTGCGCAACAACGCCGTCCAACCGGGTTTCATCTGCTCGCCGCCGTCGGTCGGCGCCGCGTCGTACTTGTACGCGATCAGTTCGTGGAACATCTGGAGTTTGCCGCCCGGCCACACTTTGCCGGTCGGGTCGGTGAATGGTGAGCAGTCGGTGTTCAGGGTGAATTTCACCGTCCCGTTCACCTTGATCTCCTGCGAGTCCTGCGTCGTGGACGTCAGCGGTGCCGAGTCGATGCCGTCGCCGTCGCCGAAGGTGAAGTCGCGCTGGCCGTTCGGGTAGTAGTAGTGATCGTCGTTGACGTCGCTGACATCCCGGTCGGTTTCGCATTCGACGAATTTCCGCGAGTCGAACGGACCCGCGCCGTACTGCAGCGAGACCTCACTGGACGTCGGGTTGGCGATGGAGCACCCGGCCAGCAGCGCGGCGGCGGCGAGCAGCGATAAAGCAGGCAGACGGCGTGTCATGGTTTCCCCTCGGTGTTTCTGCCGGAAATGGCTCGGCGCGGATTCTGGCACGATCATGTCAGGACCGATCCCGGCGTGTGAGCGGAACATTCCGATACGGCGATCAGGAATGCGGCACGCACGACAACCGCGCGGCCACCGGGTGGCTGGACCCGCGGGGGACTACCGTGGGCGGAGTGCGTATAGCGACGTGGAACGTGAACTCGGTCAAACAGCGTGTTCCCCGGCTGCTGCCGTGGCTGGACCAGCGCAAACCCGATGTCGTGTGCCTGCAGGAGACCAAGCTCGCCGACGAGGCGTTCACCAAGCTGCTGGGTGGGGAACTGCGCGACCGCGGCTACGAGTTCGCGCTGAACGGCGAGGTGCAGTGGAACGGCGTCGCGATCCTGTCCAAGGTCGGCATCGAGGACGTGACCGTGGGTTTGCCTGGCGCGCCTGGTTTCCCGCACGTCGAAGCGCGTGCGGTGTCCGCGACCTGTGACGGCGTACGGGTGCACTCGCTGTACGTGCCCAACGGGCGCACGCCTGATTCGGAGCACTACCACTACAAGCTCGCCTGGCTGAGCGTGTTGCGTGACGTGGTGAAGGCCGGTCCGGAGGCTGTGGTCGTGTGCGGTGACATGAACATCGCGCCTACCGATGCGGACGTGTTCGACCCGGATGCGTACAAGGACCAGACCCACGTGACGCCGCCGGAGCGGGCCGCGTTGGCCGAATTGCAGGCGTTGGGTCTGCACGACGTCATGCGCGACCGTTGGCCGGACAAGCGGGTTTTCTCGTACTGGGACTACCGGGCGGGCATGTTCCACCAGGACCTGGGCATGCGGATCGACCTGATCCTGGCCAGTTCACCGGTGGCCGCGCGGGTCCAGGCATCGTGGGTGGACAGGCAGGCGCGCAAGGGCACGGGGCCGAGCGACCACGCGCCCGTGATCGCCGACCTGGACACCGCGCCTGACGGCGACATCGGACCGGTGGTCCCGCCACCGTCCGCTCCCGCCGTCAAGCGCGGCTCGAAGAAACTCCCGCAATCGAAGTAGCTACAACGCCAGCAACGCTCGTTGCGGCAACCGTGCCCCGAACGGCCGCAGAGCCATCCGGAGCAGCACGAGCGCGTTGTCGTCGCCCGCGACGCGGTTCGCGCTGAGTTCGTCGCACGCCAGGCAGCTGTGGATGATCATCCATTCGCCGTCCGGGCGCACCGACAGGCTCAGTGCGACCATCCGGCCGCGGCAGCGTGCCCGCCGGTCACCGGGGATCCGGCCGTCGACGTGCAGGCTGGTCAGGCAGTTCGGGCAATGGTTGCGGTGTGCCGTGCCGGGCGCGTGGAAGGGCACGTCGAGACGGCAGCCGACGCACCTGAACGCGTCGCCTGGGCTGTCCCGCCGCTTGTCCTTCGACCGCTGTGGCGCACCCCGGCCCGGATTGCGCCGCGGCATCACAGGTCCCCGAACGCTTCCAGCGGGAACGGCGGCTGGGCCAGCGGCCTGACCGCCATCCGCACCAGGATGAGCTGGTTGTCGTCACCGCTGATCGGGTTGGACGTCAGCTCGTCGCACCGCGTGCAGCGGTGGATGATCATCCAGTCGCCGTTGCGCAGCACGGCGATCGAGATCGGGATCATCCGTGACTGGCAGTCGGTGCCGGACGTGTGCCGGGAGTGCAGGCAGCTGGGGCAGTGGTTGCGCAGCCGCCCGTCCGGGGCCTGCCTGGACACGACAAGTCCACATCGGACGCAGGTGAACGTGTCCGTGCTGAGATAAGGGTTCTTGATGGTCAACTCTGGGCTCCAAGCCGGGCTGTGTTCGACAGAATCACCGGAAAGGAGGGCGCCACGACGCCAGGAACGCGCTTACTCGGCGCCCTCGGGACGCACAATCATTGGCCATCTCTTTCCTAGGGCCCTGCCGGCCCGGCTCGACTACCCGGCAACGTAACACCGCCGCGAACGGTCAGACCACCGATTTTTCCGCCAGCAGCGTCTCGACGAACGCCGAGGTCAGCGGGTCCGGGGCGCTGCGGGTGTACGCCGCGAGCGGCCGTGTGACCGGCGGGTCCGGCCGCAGCACCGGGCCGTCGAAGGACGGCGGGAGGATGTTG
Organism: Kibdelosporangium phytohabitans; assembly: GCF_001302585.1. Classification (GTDB taxonomy): domain Bacteria; phylum Actinomycetota; class Actinomycetes; order Mycobacteriales; family Pseudonocardiaceae; genus Kibdelosporangium; species Kibdelosporangium phytohabitans. The sequence continues at coordinate 2,675,554 of NZ_CP012752.1, forward strand.
TTCGGGACGAGGGTCGGCCCGAGTCCCGCGGCTGCCAGGATCGGGGCGGCGGCGGTCTGTTCGGTCCGGACCGCCGCTGACGGCCGGAACCCGGCCGCGGCGCACGCCTGGTCGAGCACGTCGGCGAGGCCGTGGCCCGGCGCGTAGTGCACCCAGCTGCGCGTCGCCAGCGTCACCAGTTCGACCCGGGTCGCGCCCGGCGGCGCTTCCGGGTCGATCACGACGAACTCCTCGGTTCCGAGCGTCCAGAGTGGACCTTGCCAGTCCGGGGGCGGCGGCCCGATGGCCAGGTCGGCCTGCCCGGCCAGCATCGCGGCGTGCAGTTCGTCGGTGTGCCGGTGCTCGAAGAGTCTGATGTGGACGCCTTCGCAGCGCCGCCGCCACGCCCGCAGCACCGCGGGCAGCACGCCGAGGCTGACCGAGTACAGCGTGGCCAGTTCCAGTTCGCCGGTCTCCAGGCCGGACGCCTGCCTGGCGGCGCACCGGGCACGTTCCGCGTCGGCCAGTGCCGCCCGTGCGTGCGGCAGCATCGCGCGGCCCATCGGCGTGAGACGCACCGCGCGGGGCAGCCGCTCCAGCAGCGCGCCGCCGCTGTCTTTCTCGAGCACGCGGATCTGGTGCGACAACGCGGGCTGGGTGACGTGCAACAACTCCGCCGCGCGGGTGAACGAGCCCTCGTCGACCACCGTCACCAGGTACTCCAGTTGTCGCAAACTTGTCATGAAGAGATTTTATGGCATCGGTGAAAATGAAGACTTGGACTTATGGTCGCGGCGCGCTCAAGATCGAGGCATGGAACAGAAGGTCGCCATGGTCATCGGCGCGAACGGTGTCATCGGCAGCAATCTCATCGACCACCTGGCTACTCTGGACGACTGGCGGGTGATCGGCGTGTCCCGGCGCGGCGGGCAGGACACCGGCAAGGTCCGCTACGTGTCCGCCGACCTGCTCGACCCGGCCGGCACCCAGGCCACGCTCGGCGGCCTCACCGAGGCCACGCACGTGTTCTACGCGGCCTTCCAGGACCGCCCGACGTGGTCCGGGCTCGTGCGGCCCAACGTCGAGATGCTGGCCAACGTCGTCGACGCGGTCGACCCGTTCATCCGGCACGTCAACCTCATGCAGGGCTACAAGGTCTACGGCGCGCACCTCGGCCCGTTCAAGACACCGGCGCGTGAGGACGACGCAGGCCACATGCCGCCCGAGTTCAACGTCTCCCAGCAGGAGCTGCTGGAACAACGGTCCGGCACGTGGACGTGGTCGGCGCTGCGGCCGTCCGTGGTCACCGGCTTCGCACTCGGCAACCCGATGAACCTGGCCATGGTGATCGCGGTGTACGCGGCCATGTCCAAGGAACTCGGCCTGCCGCTGCGGTTCCCGGGCGCACCGGGCGCGTACGGGCCGCTGCTGGAGATGACCGACGCCGGCCTGCTGGCCAAGGCCGCGGTGTGGGCCGCCACCTCGGCCGCCGCCGCGAACCAGGCGTTCAACATCAACAACGGCGACCTGTTCCGGTGGCCGGACATGTGGCCGAGGATCGCCCGGGTCTTCGAGATGGAGACAGCGCCGCCGCTGCGGATGCGGCTCGAGGACGTGATGGCCGACAAGCAACCGCTGTGGGACGCGATGGTCGCCAAGCACGACCTGGCACCGCACACGTACAAGGAAGTCTCGTCATGGGGTTTCGGTGACTTCGTTTTCTCGTGGGACTACGACTTCCTCGCCGACGGCAGCAAGGCGCGCCGGCTCGGCTTCCACGAGTTCGTCGACACCGAGCGGATGTTCCTCGACATCTTCGCGGATTTCCGGCGGCGCAAGGTGATTCCCTGAGCCTAGGCTCGGCTCGTGCTCTACGACTCGATCGGCGTCGGTTACGCGACCGCGCGGCGGACCGACCCGCGCTGGATGTCGGCGATCCTCGCCGCGCTGGAGGAAGCCGGGACCGTGCTCGACGTCGGCGCGGGCGCCGGCAGTTACGAACCAGCCGATCGGGTGGTCTACGCGGTCGAGCCGTCCGGCGAGATGGTCGGCCAGCGGGGTGCGGACGCCGCCCCGGTCGTCCGTGCCGTCGCGGAAGCCTTGCCTGTCAGGGATTGCGCGGTGGACGCCGCGCTGGCCGTGCTCACGGTGCACCACTGGTCCGATTGGCGCAGGGGGATCGCCGAGCTGCGCCGGGTCGCCCCGCGCCGGGTCGTGCTCGCCTACGACACCCGGCTGCACGCCGAGTTCTGGTTCGTCCGCGAGTACGTGCCGCAGATCGCCGAGCTGGAGCTGTCCCGGCCGTCCGCGCCGGACATCGCCGCCGAACTCGGCGCGGACAGCATGATCCCGCTGCCCTTGCCGTGGGACTTCACTGACGGTGTTTTCCCGGCGTACTGGCGCAGGCCAGAGGCGTACCTGACCGTGCGGGACACGTGCTCGGCGCTGGCCCAGGCGCCTCGCGAGGCGGTCGAGCGGGGACTGGCGCGGCTGCGCTCCGACGTGGCCGACGGCACCTGGCGTGAGAAGCACGCCGAGCTGCTGGAGCTCGACGAGTACGACGCGGGGTTCCGGTTGATCGTCAGCGGCTGAAAACCCCTGGTCCGCCGGTCAGCCCGTTTGTACCGTGACCCGATGCTGATCAAGCGCATCGACATCACACGACTGGATGACTGCCTCGCTCTGGCCGTGTCACGGGATTGGACGCCCGACAGGCGGGTCTGGACCCTCATGTTCGAGATCGGTGCCGTGTTCGGGATCGACGACCCGGGCGGCGGGCTCGCCGGGTGTGTGGTCTCGACCAGGTACGGAACCAGGTTGTCGGCCATCGGCATGATGCTCGTCGCGGAGGGGTTCGGCAGGCAGGGGCTGGGCACGCGGCTGATGGAACACGCCATCGCGGACGGCGGGACGGAGTCGACCTGGCTGACCGCGACCAGGTTCGGCAAGCCGTTGTACGAGAAACTCGGATTCCGGTCTGTCGGCGAGTGCACGAGGTACGCCGGTGACCTGCGGCTGCCGCCGTCCGGCGGATCCCGCCCAGTGTCCATTGAGGACGTTCCGGCGATGGTGCGGCTGGACGCGGCCGTGTTCGGCGCGCCGAGGGAGCACGTGCTGCGCGCGGTGCTGTCGGCGGCCGACCAGGTGCGTGTGATCGAGGGCACGGACGGTGTTCGTGGATACGGTGCCGCCTGGCGTAACGTGGACAACACGGCAATCGGGCCCCTCGTCGCCACCGACGAGCGGACGGCGCGGGATCTGATCGCCGATCTGGCCGCCGGGAGCGACCAGCCGATCCGGTTCCACCTCGCCGACACCCACCCTGAGCTGCGTGAATGGCTGGAGAGTCACGGTGCCGAGCGGGAGTTCGACACCACCGCGATGGTGTACGGAGCGTCGCTGCCCGGTGACAGGGAGCGCCTGTTCCTGCCTCTCACACTCGCGACTGGCTGAGAGTCTTCGAACAGACTGTCGGTGGGTACGGCTACTCTTCTGCACGCCGTACCTAGCAAACGACTCTTGGGGAGAGCGACGTCGTGACAGCCGAGACCACCTACGGGGCCGACGACCTGACGCACCTCGAAGGGCTTGAGGCTGTCCGCAAGCGCCCGGGGATGTACATCGGGTCGACCGACAGCCGCGGCGTCAACCACCTGTTCACCGAGATCGTGGACAACTCCACCGACGAGGGCATCGCCGGGTTCGCCACCCGCGTCGTGGTCACCCTGCACGCCGACGGCAGCGTGCAGGTGGACGACGACGGCCGGGGCATTCCCACCGGCGTGCACCAGAAGTCCGGGTTGTCCGGTGTCGAACTGGTGCTGACCAGGCTGCACGCCGGTGGCAAGTTCGGTGGCTCCGGCTACAAGGCCTCCGGCGGTCTGCACGGGGTCGGCGCGTCCGCGGTGAACGCGTTGTCGCACCGGTTCGACGTCACGGTCAAGCACGAGGGCAAGGTCCACGAGATCTCGTTCGCGCAGGGCGTCGCGGGCGTCTTCGACGCGCCGGGGCCCAAGGCGAAGTTCACCAAGCAACCGGGCCTCGTCCTCGTGCGCAAGATGAAGCGCGGCGAGGCGTCCGGGACCTCGATCCGCTACTGGCACGACGCGCGCTACTTCGAGAACGGCGCCGCGCTCGACAAAGAGGCCGTCCGGTCGAAGCTGCGCAACACGGCGTTCCTCGTCCCGGGTGTCACGTACGTGTTGCGTGACGCGTCGGAAGGCGCGATCGAGGAGGAGACGTTCCACTTCCCCGACGGCCTGACCGACATGGTCGAGTTCCTCGCGCCGGACGGGGAGAAGGGCGTCACCGGCACGCTGCTGATCCGGGGCACCGGGACGTACTTCGAGAACGCGGCCGACGAGAACGGCGTGATGCGGTCCAAAGTGGAACGCCAGGCTGACGTCGAGATCGCGTTCCGGTGGGGCACCGGCTACGACCGGATCGTCGAGTCGTTCACCAACACGATCCGCAACATGCACGGCGGCACGCACCGCAAGGGCTTCGAGCGCGCGGCGCTGAAGTCGTTGCAGGAAGCCATTTCCAAGACGCGCGGACTGCTCAAGCCCAAAGAGGACCCACCGCAGCTCGACGACGTGCTCGAAGGCATGACCGCGGTCATCCACGTGCGCATCCCCGAACCGCAGTTCACCTCGCAGACCAAGGACGAGCTGTCCACGGCGGGCATCACCAAGGTGATCCAGGGCATCGTCGAGCGGTACGTCAAGTCGTGGACCGAGGACCGCAAGACCAAGGCCGAAGCCAAGGTCGTGCTGCAGAAGATCGTCGACGCGGCCCGCGTGCGGCTGACGCAGAAGCAGCAGAAGGACGCCGCGAGGCGCAAGACCGCGCTGGAAGGCGCGGCCATGCCACCGAAGCTGGTCGACTGCCGTACCACGGGCGTCGCCCGCAGCGAGCTGTTCCTCGTGGAGGGCGACAGCGCCCTCGGCTCGGCCAGAATGGCCCGGGTGTCGGAGTACCAGGCGTTGCTTCCGTTGCGCGGCAAGATCCTCAACGTGCAGAAGGCGAGCCTGGCCGACACGTTGCGCAACGCCGAGATCGCCTCGATCGTGCAGGTGCTCGGCGCGGGTTCGGGTCGCACGTTCGACCTGCCGCAGATGCGCTACGGCCGCGTGATCCTGATGGCCGACGCGGATGTCGACGGATCGCACATCCGGACCCTGCTGATCACGTTGTTCGCCAAGTACATGCGGCCGGTGATCGAGGACGGCAGGCTGTACGCGGCGATGCCGCCGTTGCACAAGGTCGTCACCAAGGGCCGCAACGCGCAGACCACGTTCACCTTCACCCAGCGCGAGATGGAGACCACGGTCGCCGCGCTGGAGAAGGCGGGCAAGCAGGTCGTCACCCCCGTGCCCCGGTTCAAGGGCCTCGGCGAGATGGACGCGGACGAGTTGTGGGAGACCACGATGAACCCGGCCACCCGCTCGGTCCGCCGGATCACCATGGACGACGCGCAGGCCGCCGAGGACGCACTGGAACTGCTGATGGGCGAGAAGGTCGAGCCGCGGCGCAACTGGCTGGTCGAGTCGTCCAGCCGGGTGGACCGCGAAGCGATCGACGTCTGACCGCTTCTTCAGGACCGAGAGAGCCTTCAGGACAGAGAGAGCACTGACCAATGGCACGCCGCAAAGGCACCACGACCACACGGGTCGATCCGAGCGCGTTCGACAGCGCGGGCGCCACAGTCATCGACAACTCGTTGAAGACGGAGATCGAGGACTCCTACCTGGAGTACGCCTACTCGGTCATCCACTCCCGCGCCCTGCCGGACGCGCGTGACGGTCTCAAGCCCGTGCACCGCCGGATCCTGTTCTCGATGGAGCAGAACGGGCAACGCCCGAACACCGCGTACGTGAAGTCGTCGCGTGTCGTCGGCGACGTGATGGGCCGTTACCACCCGCACGGTGACACGGCGATCTACGACGCCATGGTGCGGATGGCGCAGGATTTCTCGCTCAACTCGCCGCTGATCGACGGCCACGGGAACTTCGGCAGCCCGGACGACGGCCCGGCGGCGAGCAGGTACACCGAAGCGCGCATGTCGCCTGAGGCGATGCTTTTGGTCGGCGAACTCGGTGAGGACACTGTCGACTTCCGGCAGAACTACGACGGTTCGCTGCAGGAGCCGTCCGTGCTGCCCGCGGCTTTCCCGAACCTGCTGGTGAACGGTACTTCCGGCATCGCGGTCGGGATGGCGACCAACATGATCCCGCACAACCTCGGTGAGGTCGTGACCGCGGCGCGCTGGCTGATCAACCACCCGGATGCCTCGCTGGACAAGCTGATGGAGTTCGTGCCGGGGCCGGACCTGCCCACCGGCGGCATGCTGCTGGGGCTCGACGAGGTCCGCAAGGCCTACGAGACCGGCCGCGGTGTCGTGCGGATGCGGGCCCGTGCGGAGACCGGGCTGCTGGAGGGCAGCCGTGGCCGCCAGGCGATCACGGTCACCGAGTTGCCGTACGGCGTCGGCACCGAGCGGATCATCGAGAAGATCACCGACGAGGTGAACAAGTCCAAGCGGCTCACCGGGATCGCGGACGTCAAGGACCTCACCGACCGGGAGAACGGCACCCGGCTGGTGATCGAGTGCAAGGTCGGCGTGAACCCGCAGGCGCTGCTGGCGGACCTGTACCGGCTGACGCCGATGGAGCAGTCGTTCGGCATCAACAACCTGGTGCTGGTGGACGGCCAGCCGCGGACGCTGGGGCTCAAGGCGTTGCTGGAGGTCTTCCTCAAGCACCGCTACGAGGTCGTCACGCGGCGCACGCGTTATCGCCGCCGCAAGCGCGAGGAGCGCCTGCACCTGGTCGAGGGCCTGCTCAAGGCCCTGATCAACATCGACAAGGTGATCCGGCTGATCCGCAACAGCGAGAACGCGGCGGACGCCAAGGACGGCTTGATGAAGCAGTTCAAGCTGTCCGAGATCCAGGCGCAGTACATCCTGGACACGCCGCTGCGCAGGCTGACCAAGTTCGACCGGATCGAACTCGAGGACGAGCAGGACAAGCTGAACGCGGAGATCGCCGAGCTGTCCAAGATCCTCGACGACGACGCCGTGCTGCGCAAGGTCGTCTCGTCGGAGCTGGCCAAGGTCGCCAAGGAGCTGACGACCGAGCGCCGGACCGCGTTGATCGACGGTGACCTCAAGGAGGTGCTGGCCGCGTCGAAACCGGCTGGTCCGCTGGAGGTCGCCGACGACCCGTGCCAGGTGATCCTGTCCGCGACGGGCCTGGTGGCCCGGACCGCGGCGGAGTCGGAGGAGTCGAACGAGGCCCGCCGCCGCAACGGCAGGGCCAAGCACGACACGGTCGCGGCGGTCGTGCACTCGACGGCACGCGGCCAGATCCTCCTGGTCACCAACCAGGGCCGTGCGTTCAAGACGGACGTGCTGCCGTTGCCGGTGCTGCCCGAGGCGCCCGGGACGGTGTCGCTCGGCGGTGGCATGGCGGCCAAGGAGCTCGTGCCGTTGGAGAAGGGTGAGAAGGTCGTCGGCATCGCGCCGCTGGGCGAGCAGGGGGCGGGCTCGCCGGGTCTCGTGGTCGGCACGAAGCACGGTGTGGTCAAGGTCTGCGCGCCGGAGTGGCCGGTGCGGTCGGACGAGTTCGAAGTGATCACGCTCAAGGATGGCGACGAGATCGTCGGCGCCACCTGGCTCAAGGACGGCACCGAGACCGTCGCGTTCGTCTCGTCGGACTCGTCGCTGCTGCGGTTCGCCGCGTCGCTGGTCAGGCCGCAGGGTCTGAAGGGCGGCGGGATGGCCGGCATCAACTTGGGCAAGGAAGCGGAGGTCGTGTTCTTCGGGGCGGTCCGCACCGACGACGACGAGCACGGCGAGCCCATGGTCGTGACCTCGACCGGGATGAGCGTCAAGGTCACTCCGTTCGCGGAGTACCCGGCTAAGGGGCGTGCCACGGGCGGTGTCCGCACGCACCGGTTCCTCAAAGGCGAGACGCGACTCGCGTTGGCCTGGGTCGGGCCACGACCGGCCGGTGCGTCCAGCACCGGCTCAGCCGTGGAACTGCCCGAGCCCGACCTGCGCCGTGACGGCTCCGGGCACGCTCACCCGGGCCCGGATGTCGTCGGGCACATCATCGAACGGGACTGAGTGGTCACTGGTCCTGCGTGCGGCTGCCGTACGCAGGACCGAACACCACCAGCAGGGCCAGGTCCTCGGTGATGTCCTCGAAGCGGTGGTCCTCACCGGCCGGGACGAAGATCACGGCACCGGGGCCGATTTCGGCCGTGTGGTCCGGTGTCACTATCTTCGCGCGGCCGGAGGTGACCACGTAGATCTCGTCCTCGGTGTGCGGGCTCTGGGTGTCCACGCCGCCCACGGGGATGCAGTACGTCCCCACGGACAAGTCCGGCACCCGCAGGTTCTCCACCCAGTCGTTCTCCGCGCCTGTGGGCGGGTTCCATTCGCCGGCACCTTTGATGATCTGCATTGCCGCAGCTTAGGGAGCTGAGGGGCCGACGTCCGACTTGTTGAGCGGTTTGCGGGAGCCGCCGAGTTCGTCGGCGCCGACGTCGTACTTGCCGGAGCGGGTCTGCAGGTCCATGTCCTTGGTCACGGAGGAGTACGTGCCCGCGGCGGTGTCGATCGCGGGACTGCCCGCGGCGAGCCGTGAGATGCCGTGGGAGTCCTGCACCAGCTTGGGGTCCACCGAGCGGTAGCCGTTGGGCATTCCGGCGCTGCCGCCCCAGGCGATGTTGCCTTCGTAGCGGACGGTCGATCCGTCGGCCATGTCGACGAGCGGGCCGCCGGTGCCGACGATGACGTTGTTGGCCACCACGCAGTCCTTGGGCTTGAAGTCGCCGCTGTCGCTGTCGATCACCGCGCTGGTACCGAGGACGGTGTTGAACGCGACCGTGACGCGGTCGGGGCGGTCGTGCCCGGTGCTGGTCGGGCCGCTGTCGGCTTCGGAGCCTTTGCCGAAGACGATCGCGCGCTGCCCGGTCGCGGCGACGTAGTTGTTGACGATCTTGTGGTCGTTGCCGTGGAACCGGATTCCCGATTCGCCGAAGATGACGTTGCCCTCGACGGTGTTCCGGTTGCCGTGGCGCAGCACGATGTAGCCCTTGCTGTCACGGATGGTGTTGTAGCGCACTGTGGTTTCGGACGCCTTCACCGAGATCGCCTCGGGGTCACCGTTGGCCTTCTCGAACAGGTTGTACTCCACGAACCCGCCTGAGGAGTACGACTGCTTGTGGCTGTAGCCGAAACGGATCGACTCGCCGCCGTTCGCGCCGCCGAACGTGTGGTTGTAGAAGTAGTTGTGGTGGATCCTGGTGCGTTTGGCCACGTCGTCGCCTGGTCCCGCGACCTGCAGGAAAACTCCCGCGGTGCTGCGGTTCTGGAAGGTGTTGCGGTCGACCTCGACGTCGTCGCCGTTCACCGTGACCCAGTTGCCGTCGCCGCTGAGCTGCACGGTGTTGCGGGTCAGCCGGATGTGGTGCGCGTCGGCCGGGATCGACACGGAGCCGCTGTGCCGGAGGTTGAATCCTTGCAGCACAACGTTGTTCACGCCGTTCGCGAACGAGAACCCGGTCGAGCCGCGGATTTCCGCGCGGCCGGTGTTCGCCGCGGTCACCGTGACCGGTTTGCCCGTTGTGCCGGATCGCTTGATCTGGATCGCGCTCGTCGCGTTGTAGCTGCCGTCGGCCAGTTCGATCCGGTCGCCGGGGTTCGCCGAGTTCAACGCGTTCTGCAGGGCGGGGAGACTGGTCACGCGGATGGTCGCCGCGGCGGCTTCGCCGGGCAGCAGGACCATGCCGGCGAGCAGGGTGAGGACCACGGGTCCGTGTCGCATCATCGCCAACTTCCTCGAAACGTCTTTCTCCGTTGGCGGCGGACACCTGAACGTTAGGCATTCATCGGGTCAGTGGTCAATATGTGCGGCCGAAGTCCCGTTCACCGGAACAGGGGCGGGTCCTCAGGGTTGGCGCCAGCGCAGCTGGTCGCCGCGGCCGGAGCGCACGCACACCAGGGGCGAGCCCGATTTCGTGATGGCGACGGCGCCTTCCCGCGGGCACCGCGTGCCTTCCCGCGCGAACGGCACACCGGGGATCTCGGGGATGGTGAACGTGGGCGGCGGGGCCGTGGTGGTGACCGGAGGTCTCGTCGTCGTCGGTTTCGGGACCGGCGGTTTGCCGGCCGTCGGTTTGATCGCCGGTGCGACCGTGGGGATGCTCGCTTCCCACGTGGGCGTCCACGGGGTCGTCGTGGTCTCCGTCGCCACCGGTGGCGGGGTGCCGCCGAAGGTCGGGATCTGGACTTGTCTGCCCTCGCTGACCTGCGTGCACGCGGCGCTCAGGAGCACCGTGGCGGCGGCAACCGCCACGCCGATCTTCCTCATCAGCGTAAACATCGGATGTGTCGTCCGTTCTGGAGCCGGGGAAGGCAACAACGCTCGCGCACACAGGCCGGTTTCGTCGCACACTACATGCAAACGTGCCCGTCTGGCGCTCGGCCGAACCGAGCATCGATGTCGGTGGGGTGTGGTACTCAGAGTCATGCCGGACATCGAGACAGCGGATGCGGTGGTCATCGGGTCGGGACCGAACGGCCTGGTCGCGGCGAACATCCTGGCGGACGCGGGCTGGTCGGTACTGGTGCTGGAGGCCGCGGCCGAGCCCGGTGGCGCGGTGCGCACCGGCGAGATCACCGCCCCCGGTTTCCGCAACGACCTGTTCAGCGCCTTCTACCCGCTCGGCGCGGCGTCACCGGTGTTCGACCGGCTCGGCCTGGAGCGGCACGGCCTGACGTGGCGGCACGCGCCGGAAGTGCTCGCGCACGTGTTCCCCGACGACCGGGTGGCCTTGCTGTCGCGCGACCTGACCACGACGGCGAAGTCTCTGGAGGCGTTCGCTCCTGGGGACGGCGATGTATGGCGTGCCGAGTTCGCCAAGTGGCAGCGGATCCGCGACCCGCTGCTGGCCGCGGTGACCGGGCCGTTCCCGCCAGTCCGGGCCTTGCGTGGGTTGCTGCGCGAGCTGGGCAGCGCCGAGCTGCTGCGGTTCGTGCGGATGGCGACGTTACCCGCGCGCAGGCTCGGCGAGGAGTGGTTCGCCGGGGACGGCGGCAAGATCCTGCTGGCGGGCAACGCGATGCACACCGATCTCGGGCCGGACCAGTCCGCGGGCGGGATGTTCGGCTGGCTGCTGACCATGCTCGGCCAGGACGTGGGGTTCCCCGTGCCGGAGGGTGGCGCGGGATGCCTGACGGACGCGTTGGTCGCACGGCTGTCCGCGCGTGGCGGTCGGGTCGCGTGCGGCAGGCGCGTCACCAAGGTGCTTCTCGGGAGCGGTGCGGCGGTGGGCGTGCGCGACGAGCACGGCGAGCTCGTGCGTGCGGGCCGTGCGGTCCTTGCTGATGTTCCGGCGCCACTGCTGTACCTGGACCTGGTCGGCGAGGAGCATTTGCCGGGAAGGCTCGTGTCCGACCTGGGGCGGTTCGACTGGGACGACGCCACGATCAAGGTGGACTGGGCGTTGGCCGGCCCGGTGCCGTGGACCGCGCCGGAGGCCGCGCGGGCGGGCACGCTGCACCTGGGCGGGGATCTCGACGGGCTGGCGGGCAACAGCAACGACCTCGCGTGCGGCCGGATCCCGCGCAACCCGTTCCTGCTGGCCGGCCAGATGACCACGACCGACCCGGCCCGCTCGCCGGAGGGGACCGAGTCGATGTGGGCGTACACCCACGTGCCGAGGGGGCAGCGGTGGTCAGCCGATCGGCTGCGCCGCCGCGCGGACCGGATCGAGCAGGTGATCGAGAAACACGCCCCCGGCTTCCGGGACCTGATCACGGCACGCGCCGTCAGCGGCCCGTCGGACTTGCAGGACCGCAACGCCAACCTGGTCGACGGCGCGGTCAACCAGGGGACTGCGGCGATCCACCAGCAGTTGGTCTTCCGTCCGGTTCCGGGCAGCGGCCGGGCGGACACCCCGATCGACCGCTTGTACGTGGCTGGTGCGTCCGCGCATCCCGGTGGCGCGGTGCACGGCGCGGCCGGTGCGAACGCCGCCCGGGCGGCGCTGGCGCGGGCGAAGTGGACCGGCGGGGGGTACGTGGCGATGAACCGTTTGGTCAACCGCGTCGTTTACGGGTGACGCCCGGTCGGGGCGTTTTGTGTTGTCGCACACCGGGTATCTGATAGCAATGTGGACACTGCTGCAGCCGCGGGTGCGTTCGCGCAACCAGGAGAAGGTCACGTTGGCGTTGCGCGGCATCGGCAGGCTGTTGCGCGATCCTGTGTGGCGGACGGCCGATCCCGGTGCGGGCCGCGGTACCGGTGTCCTCCTGGTGCCGGGTTTCGGGTTTCCCGACCAGAGTCTCGCGCTGGCCGCGAGATGGCTCACGGCTCGGGGTTACCGTCCGGTGGGAGCGCGGATCGGGTTCAACGTCGGGTGCACGACGGAGTTGGTCGACCGGCTGGAGCGGAGACTGGTGCGGCACGCGGAGGTGTGCGGTGGCAAGGTGATCGTGCTCGGTCAGAGCCGCGGTGGCTGGCTCGGCCGGCTGCTGGCGGCGCGCCGCCCGGACTTGGTGCGCGGGTTGTTCATGTTCGGTACGCCGGTGCTTGATCCGCTTGGTGCGAAACCCGAAGCGGTGCGTACCGCGTGGTGGCTGACGCGGCTCTCGGCGGTGGGCGTGCCGGGCCTGCTGGCCGAGGACTGCCTCGCCGGTGCCTGCTTCCAGACCAACAGTGCCGCGCTGGCGGCGGCTTTGCCTGACGGAATCCCCGCTGTGTCGGTGTTCTCCAGGTCCGACGGGATCGTGCCGTGGCAGTTGTGCCTGGATCCGTGCGCGGAATGGGTCGAGATCGAGTCGAGTCACATCGGCATGGGCTTGTCCCCGGCTTTCTACCGGGCTTTGGCGCCGCGCCTGGCCGGTTGGGCCGGGGACCGGCGAGGGGCGGCGACGCCGCCCCTCCCCGGACGGGTCACGGGCTGACCGGGACCGCGTGGCACTTGACCGGCTTGGCGTTGGCCGGGTCGAGTGTGTTGAGGATGACCTGGGTGGCGTTCGGGTCGAACGCGACCATGCCGTGACCGGCGCGGTCCTGTTCGCATAGGTCCTGCAGCACGACGTTGGTCGCGTTGGGGCTGTCGAGGTGGCCGCTGGTGTACGGGATCACGGCCTCGTCGTACTTCGTCATGATCATCGTGTACTTGACGCCGGGTGCGGCCACGCCGCCCTCGTTCATCTTGACGATGAAGTCGGAGCCGGCCAGGAACTGCCGTGCGGCCGGGAAGACCAGGTCGACGATGCCGTCGATGATCGGGCCGAGGCCGAACTGGCGGGCCAGTGCGTAGAGCCTGGCCAGGTTGAGCACGTTGCTGCCGTCCCACAGCGGGGTGAGGCCGACGTAGTCGCTGATCTTCGGCGCGCCACCGAGGTACTTGGCGTAGTAGTTGGGCATCAGGCTGCCCTCGGAGTGGCCGATGATGTCGACCTTCTCCGCGCCGGTCCTGGCGAGCACGCGGTCGATGAACGCGCCGAGGTCGGCGGCGCTGTGCTCCATCGGGTTGCGGCCGCCGATCTGGTTGATCGGGAACGGTGTCCCGGGTGGGACGCCGTAGGTCAGCGCGAAGACGCAGTAGCCGTTGTTGGCGAGCAGGGGAGAGATCGTCTGCCAGTTCACGGTCATGTTCGCGCTGGCGCCGTGCACGAGCACGACCGGGTCGGGATGGGCGGCGGATGGTTTGCACGACCAGTTGTTCGCACCGGGCGGGGCGGAGCCGGGCTGGGTGAGCTGCGCCTGCGCGGCTTTGGCGAAACCCGCCAGGCCGTAGGGCACCGGGTACTCCGCATCCACGGTGTCGATGGGGCTGGCGACGGCACTGGTCGTGCCCAACGCGAGCGCCAGGGCCACGGCAACGCTGCCGAGGAAAGCTGGACGCACGGGAGACTCCTATCTACTCACGAGTAGGCGAACTGATGGTGACGGGGCGCACACCCGCTGTCAATGGTTCACGATCAGTTCAAGCGATGAACGAATTCCCGCCTAAGATGTCCCGATGGCGTTGGTCGCGGGCGTTGACTCGTCAACCCAGTCAACAAAAGTCGTCGTGTGCGACGCGGAGACCGGGCAGGTCGTGCGCGAAGGCAGGGCACCCCACCCGGACGGCTCCGAGGTTCATCCGGACAAGTGGTGGCGGGCGTTCGAGGAAGCCACCGCCGACGGCCTGCTCGACGGCGTCATGTCGATCGGCGTCGGCGGTCAGCAGCACGGCATGGTCGCGCTCGACGAGCGCGACGAGGTCGTCCGGCCCGCGCTGCTGTGGAACGACACCCGCTCGGCCGGAGCCGCCGAGGACCTGACCCGCGAGCTCGGCGGGCCGGGGGAGTGGGCGAAAGCGGTCGGCTCGGTGCCGGTCGCCAGTTTCACCGTGACCAAGCTGAGGTGGCTCGCCGAACACGAGCCGGACCTCGCCGCCCGCGTCGCCACGGTCCTGCTCCCGCACGACTGGCTGACGTGGAAGCTCACCGGCGAACTGGTGACCGACCGCGGTGACGCCTCCGGAACCGGCTACTACTCCGCCACGCAGGGCGTCTACCGCGAGGACATCCTGACCAAGGCGTTCGGCCGGGTGCCCCGGCTGCCGCGCGTGCTCGCTCCCGACGAGCCCGCCGGGCGCACGCCCGGCGGAATGCTCGTCTCGGCGGGCACGGGCGACAACATGGCCGCCGCGCTGGGGCTCCGGCTCGACGACGGTGACGTGGCCGTCTCGATCGGCACGAGCGGCACGGTGTTCGGCGTCGCCGGTGAGATCACCCCGGACGACACCGGTGCGGTAGCCGGATTCGCCGACGCCACAGGCAGATTCCTGCCGCTGGTGTGCACGTTGAACGCGGCGCGCGTGCTCACCGCCACCGCGCGGATGCTCGGTGTCGAACTGTCCGAACTGGACGATCTCGCCCTGTCGGTCGAGGACGCGGGTGGGCTGGAGTTCGTGCCCTACCTGGATGGTGAGCGCACGCCGAACCTGCCGGACGCCACCGGATCGCTGCTGAACATGCGGCGCGACAACATGACCGCGGCGAACGTGGCCCGTGCGGCGGTCGAGGGGATGCTCGGCGGGCTCGGTGTCGGGCTGGCCGCGTTGCGCACCGCCGGACTTGCCGCGCAACGGGTTCTGCTGATCGGCGGGGGTGCGCGGTCGGCCGCGGTGCGAGCCGTCGCGCCGGAGGTCTTCGGTCTGCCCGTGGACGTGCCCGAACCCGCGGAGTACGTGGCCGTGGGCGCCGCCCGCCAGGCGACGTGGGCGCTCACCGGCCAGTACCCGGCATGGTGATGGCCGATTCCCGCCAGCCGACGCGGCTCGCGGGAATCAGACTGGCACCATGTCGAAGATGAGGTGTCACACCGTGGTGGACAGCCCGGTCGGGAAGCTCACGCTGGTCGCGACGGACGGCGTGCTGAGCGGCCTGTACATGGAGCAGCAGCGGCACCGCCCGCAGCAGGAGACGTTCGGCCACTGGGACGGTGAACCGTTCGGCGAGGTCGTCAAGGAGCTCGACGAGTACTTCGCCGGTGACCGGACCACGTTCGACGTGCCGGTCACCTTCCACGGCACGGACTTCCAGCGCACAGTGTGGCAAGCGCTGTGCGACATCCCGTACGGCGAAACGGTTTCCTACGGCGAGCTGGCGCTGCGGCTCGGCAAGACGCTGACCGCGTCCCGTGCGGTCGGCCTGGCCAACGGCAAGAACCCGATCAGCATCATCGTGCCGTGTCACCGGGTGGTCGGCTCGACCGGCGACCTGACCGGCTACGGCGGCGGGATCGAGCGCAAGCGGTTCCTGCTGGACTTCGAACGCGGCGACACGCTGTCATACAACTAGCGGCCTACAACTGCAGCGGGGCCGAGCCGAAGGCCACGTTGAACCGGTCACACCAGATGACCACGCTGCGCAGGCCGTCGAGCGAGGTCCCCGGTGGGATGACGTAGTTCTGGTTGCCGTGGGTCGCCTTGAGCGAGCCGAGCTTGACCTGGCGGCCGTCGTCGTATTTGAACCAGTCGCCGCCCGCGGCCGCGTCGGTCAGCCAGACGTGCAGGTCCGGTCCATCCGATGAGGACAGCCCGGTCAGCCGCAGCACCCGTTGCCCGTCCCGCAGTTCGAGCACGGCGGCCTGACCGGACGTGGCGTGCTCCTGCGCGACGAACGACCCGGACGCCAGTTGCCTCGGTCCGGCGGGTGCCGCGGGAGCACTGGACGTGCTGGAGGTCTGGGCCGTGCCGGGCGGGGCGGTGGCGGCGACCGGCAGCGCCTCGTCGATCGTGCTGCTGGTGAACAGCCGCCACGGCTGGAACGCCCACAGCGCGAACGCCCCCGCGACCGCGACCACGGTCAGCGCCGCCCAGGTGATCTTCCTCCGAAACAGTGCTCGCATACGTCCATTAGAAGGCCCATGGCGGCTGAAAGGCGGCGAAACGCCCTTACCGGATTCTTACAACACTCTTGGCGGTGGCCGGGGTGGGTACCCCCTGGTAATTTCCGCGCGCATGAGGTGGATGGGTGCTTTATCCAGTGTGTCGTGCGCAGCCGTGTTGCTCATCACGGCTGTGGCACCAGCGAACGCTGCTCCGGACGGATCCCACGGACCGAAGTGGCAGCTCACCCCGACCGGGTCGGAGGCACGGCTGCGCGGCTTGTCCGTCGTGGACGGCCGCACGGCGTGGGCGAGCGGGAGCCTCGGCACGGTCCTGCGGACCACCGACGGCGGCCGGACGTGGGCCAAGGTCGGCCCGCCCGGCACCGAGACCCTGGAGTTCCGCGACATCGAGGCGTTCGACGCGGACAACGCCGTCGCGCTGAGCATCGGCGAGAGCCAGAAGTCCCGGATCTACAGCACGACCGACGGCGGCAGGACCTGGGCCGAGTCCTTCCGCAACACCGACGAGAAAGCGTTCTACGACTGCATCGGCTTCTTCGACCGGCGCAACGGCCTCGCGCTGAGCGACCCGGTCGACGGCAAGTTCCGCGTCCTGTCGACCAACGACGGCGGCAAGAGCTGGAAAGTACTGCCCACCAACGGAATGCCCGCGGCGCAGCCGAAGGAGTTCGCGTTCGCCGCGAGCGGCCAGTGCCTGGTCACCTCGGGACCGAAGGACGCGTGGATCGCGACCGGCGGCGACGCCAAAGCACGAGCCTTCCACACCAGGGACCGGGGCCTGACCTGGACCGTGAGCGACACCCCGCTGCAGAGCGGGCCGAGCGCGGGCGTGTTCTCGCTGGCGTTCCGCGACTCGCGGACAGGTGTCGCGGTCGGCGGCGACTTCGACCCGGTCAACCCGACCAAGGACGCGGCGGCGCGCACGAGCGACGGCGGCAAGTCGTGGACGAAGTCCGCGCGGGCACCGAAGGGCTACCGCTCCGGCGCCACCTACGTGCCGTACCTGCCGTTCGCGATCCTCGCGGTCGGGCCGACCGGCAGCGACGTGAGCCTCGACAACGGCAACCGCTGGTTCCAGTTCGACTCCGGCAGTTTCGACACCGTCGACTGCGGCAGGGACGCCTCCTGCTGGGCCGCCGGTGAGAAGGGACGCGTCGCCAAGCTCACCCTGAGGTAACCGGAAAACCGATTGGCGGAGGACTGTGGCTGAGCTACAGTCCTCCGCTGTGTTCCCGATGTCCGACTTCGCGACGCTCGCAGGCTTGAACCTGCTGAGCGCGTTGTCGGCATCCGTGTTGGCAGCACTGGATAGCTGACCCTCCTCCCCTCCGCACCTTCCTGCGCGGAACCCGAGGAGGAGGGTTGCCGGCTTCGCGGGTTCCGCGTCCAGCTTCCAGGAAATCCAGGGAACAATGAGCAAGCAGCTTTACGTGCGCAGCAAGCCGCACGTCAACATCGGCACGATGGGTCACGTCGACCACGGCAAGACCACGCTGACCGCCGCGATCACCAAGGTGCTCGCGCGCGACGGTGCGGGCACGAAGTACGTGGCCTTCGACAAGATCGACCGTGCGCCCGAGGAGATCGCCCGGGGCATCACGATCAACATCTCGCACGTCGAGTACGAGACGCCGGCGAGGCACTACGCCCACGTCGACATGCCGGGGCACGCCGACTACGTCAAGAACATGATCACCGGCGCCGCCCAGCTCGACGGCGTGATCCTGGTCGTGTCCGCCGAGGACGGCTCCATGCCGCAGACCCGTGAGCACGTGGTGCTCGCGCGGCGGATCGGCGTCGAGCACATCGTGGTCGCGCTGAACAAGGCGGACATGGTGGCCGACGGCGACCTGCTCGACCTGGTCGAGTTGGAGGTCCGTGAGCTGCTCAGCCGCTACGGCTTCGACGGCGACTCGGTCCCGGTCGTGCGCGTCTCCGGCCTGAAGGCGCTGGAGGGCGACCCGGGGTGGGAGCAGAAGGTCGTGGAGTTGCTTGCGGCGGTGGACGAGCACGTGCCGACTCCGGTGCGGCGTCTCGACCTGCCGTTCCTGATGCCGGTGGAGAACACGATGACCATCACCGGTCGCGGCACGGTCGTGACCGGTGCGGTGGAGCAGGGCACGATCAAGCTCGGCGACACCGTCGAGGTGGTCGGCCTGGACGAGACGTTCTCGAGCGTGGTGACCGGGCTGGAGATGTTCGGCAAGTCGCTGGAGCGGGCCGAGGCGGGTGACAACGCCGCGGTGCTGCTGCGTGGCGTCAAGCGCGACCAGATCCGGCGCGGCCAGGTGCTGGCGCTGCCGGGCAGCGTCACGCCGCACCGGCGGTTCCGGGCGGACGCGTACGTGCTGACCGAGCAGGAAGGCGGGCGGCGCAAGCCGATCCACGACAACTACCGGCCGCAGTTCCACTTCAGGACCAGTGACGTGCCTGGCGCGCTGACGCTCGGCACGGCGATGGTCCTGCCGGGTGACAGTGCCGAGTTCGTCGTCGACCTCGGCAAGCCGGTGGCGCTGAGCAAGGGCCAGGGTTTCGCCATCCGCGAGGGCGGCCTGACCGTGGCCGCGGGCACCGTGGCGGAGATCCTCGACTGAGAAGAACACTCGTGAGTGGTTGGTCCGGTTAGAACCGGACCAACCACTCACGAGCTTTACTGGCCGATCTTGGCGCCGAAGGCTTGCAGCGGCTCGGTGACCGGTTGGAAGAACGTCACGCCACCGGCCGTGCAGTTGCCGGATCCGCCCGAGGTCAGTCCGAGCGCGGTGCCGTCCTGGGTGAACAGCGGGCCGCCGCTGTCGCCGGGTTCGGCGCACACCGTGGTCTGGATGAGCCCGGTGACCCGGCCTTCCGGGTAGTTCACGGCGGCGTTCAACGCGGTCACCCGGCCACCGTTCAGCCCGGTCGTGCTGCCCATCCGCAGGACGTTCTGGTTCACGCGCGCGTTCGCGGCCCGCGTGATCTGCACGATCCGCCCGCCGCCGGTGTCCACGGCGCTCGGCGCCTGGGTGCCGACGTTGTTGTACGACAGCAAGGCGAAGTCCCCGTTTCCGGGGAACGTCGACGACTGGACGGTGGCGACAGCCCGGCCGCCCTGCGCGGTCGACCAGTTCCGCCCGCCCGCCGTGCAGTGGCCCGCGGTGAGGATGCCGGGCGCGCCGTTGCTCATGGTCACGTTGAACCCGAGCGAACACCGTGCCCCACCGGCGAAGATCGCGTCACCACCTTCGGCGAACAGGCTGAACTTGCCGGGCGCCCGCTGCACCTTCACCTTGTCGTTGCTGTGGGACACCAGCGCGCTCCACCGGTCGGTGTCGACGGTGCTGTCCGCGGTGACCAGGGTCTGGCCGGTGTCGGGGTCGACCGCCCACGCGGTGCCGGTCATCCCGCGCATCTCGTCCAGGCTCGGCACGGCCCGGGAGTCCTTGGCACTGGCCTGGGGGATGGTGAAGGCCGCCGCTGCCGCCACGGCGATGCCCGCCGCCGCGATGATGACCTTCTTCCTGGTGATCTTCCTGTGCGTGTTGCGCATCCGATGCCCTTCCCGAAGTAAGCGCCTCACCACCCATACGAGTGGTTGGCGGGGTTCGGTTCAGCTCATTCGCGGCCTCTTCGCCGGATCACCAGATGCGCCGAGTCCACGCGGGGGACCGGGCGGAAGTCGGTGCGGCGGATCCGTCCCGCGACCCGCAACTCGTATTTCTCGGACCACTTGGCGGTTTCCGGGGTCCGCGCGGCCACGATCCGCTGGGCGAAGCCCCATTCGACCACCAGGTCGGCGGCGGCGAGCGAACGCCGCCGCCGGTTGAGCAGCCGCCGGAGCAGCACAGTGGACAGTGCGAACGGGATGTTGGCCACGACGGAGAAGTCCCGGCCGGGCAACGGCACCGTGCGCAGGTCGGCGTGCACCACCTTGACGAGCGGCTGGTCGGCGAATCGCCGGGTGAGTCTGTGGACGAACGCCACGTCCCGTTCGACAGCGAGGACGCGGGCCCCGGTCGCGGCCAGTGGCGCGGTGATCGTGCCGGGACCGGCTCCGAAGTCGATCACCAGGTCGTCCGGCCCGACCCCGGACGACCGGATCAGCCGCCGGATGACGGCGTGTGCGGACAGGACGTGGACACCCGTGCGGGCGTGGGGAAGCATGTGTCGGCTCCAGCGCGGAACAGAGGGTTCGGATGAGCGCTGTTGTTCGGAGGCGACAACGACCCGCCGAGCCGGGTGAACCGGGCTCAGCTGGAGATCAGCAGGTGGGGACGAAGGTCGCGCGCCTCAGCGGCGCCGCAACCTGCTCGCGCAGAAACATGCCACGTCCCCGACGTTATCAATCAGGCACAACCGGTTTTCCGCCCGACGGGATACTGTTACCGGCGGGTATGAAGGGAGCGTCCAGTGGCGGACATGGCAGCGCGGCTGTCCGGGATCGTGGGAGCCGATCACCTGCTGACAGGCGAGGCGATCGGCGAGGACTACGCGCACGACGAGGCATTGAGCAACGACCCGGTGAAACCGGCGTACGTCGCACTGCCCGAGACGGCCGACCAGGTCGCGCAGCTGCTGAAAACCGCCACTGAGCTGGGGATCCCGGTCACCGCGCGCGGTTCGGGCTCCGGCCTGTCCGGCGCGGCGCGGCCTCGCGAGGACGGGCTGCTGGTGTCGTTCGAGCGGATGGCCGCGATCCTGGAGATCGACACCGAGAACCACGTCGCCGTGGTGCAGCCGGGCGTGAGCCTGGAGGACCTGGACGGCAAGCTGGCCGAGCACGGCCTGGTGTACCCGGTCTACCCCGGGGAGCTCAGCGCGAGCATCGGCGGCAACGTCGGCACGAACGCGGGCGGGATGCGTGCCATCAAGTACGGCGTCACCCGCAACAACGTCCTTGGCCTGGAAGCCGCCCTGGCCACGGGTGAGCTGATCCGCACCGGCGGGAAGTTCGTCAAGGCGAGCACCGGCTACGACCTCACCCAGCTGATCATCGGTTCCGAGGGCACGCTGGCGCTGGTGACCGAGGCCGTGCTGAAACTCCAGCCGCGCCTGCCGCACCAGGGCACGGTGCTGGCGCCGTTCGCCGACCTCGACGAGGTGGCGCGGGCGGTGCCGAAGGTCGTGGCCAGCGGCTTGGGCCCGTTGATCGTGGAGTACATCGACGGCCTGACCATGGGCGCGATCACCTACCGCGCCCAGTTGCAGCTCGGGATTCCCGACGAGGTCAAGGAGACCGCGCACGCGTACCTGGTCGTCCAGTTGGAGAGCCGGACCGCCGACCGGCTGGACGAGGACGTCGCCGAAGTCGGTGAACTGCTGTCGGGCCTGGGCGCCAAGGACGTCTACGTCCTGGAGGGCACGGCCGCGGGCAAGCTGATCGACGCGCGGGAGAAGGCGTTCTGGGCGGCCAAGGAAGCGGGCGCCGACGACATCATCGACACGGTGATCCCGCGTGCGTCGCTGCCGCAGTTCATGGAACGCGTCCGCGCCATCGCACAGGAGAACAACACGTTCGTCATCGGCTGCGGGCACGCCGGTGACGGCAACGTGCACCTCGCCGTGCTGCAGAAGGACAGCGAGGTACGCGAACGCGTGCTGCACGGCCTGTTCGAGGCGGGCGTGCACCTGGGCGGCGCGATCTCCGGTGAGCACGGCATCGGCCGCAAGCACGCCGAGCGGTTCGCCGCGCTGACCGATCCGGCCAAAGTGGACTTGATGCGGCGGATCAAGACCGCGTTCGACCCGGCCGGCGTCCTCAACCCCGGTGTCCTTTTCGACTGAGTTGGAGTTCGCGAGACCATGAACGGCGCACAGGCCCTCCTCCGCACGCTCGTCGACGCGGGCGTGACCGTCTGCTTCGGCAACCCGGGCACCTCCGAGATGCACTTCGTCGCCGCGTTGGACGCCGTCCCCGAGATGCGCGGCGTCCTCGGGCTGTTCGAAGGCGCGGTGACCGGCGCGGCCGACGGCTACGCCCGGATGGCCGGGAAACCAGCCGCGACGCTGCTGCACCTGGGCCCGGGTCTGGCCAACGGCCTGGCGAACCTGCACAACGCGCGCCGCGCGCGGACCGGGATCGTCAACGTCGTCGGCGACCACGCGACGTACCACAAGCAGTACGACGCCCCGCTGGAGTCGGACATCGAGTCGCTGTCCGGCACGGTCGGCTGGACCAGGACCAGCGCGTCCACCGAGGCTCTCGCCGCGGACGCCGCTGAAGCCGTGGCAGTGGCGCGGTCGGGACGGATCGCCACGCTGATCCTGCCCGCGGACATCTCGTGGGGCGATGGCGGCAAGCCCGCGGCGCCGCTGGACGCCCCGGTCCGGCCGACTGTCGCCGACAACGTGGTGCAGTCGATCGTCGACGTGCTGCGGTCCGGCGAGTCGACCGTGATCCTGCTGGGCAACGTGGGCACGCGCGAGCGCGCGATCCGCGCGGCCAACCGGATCTCCCAGGCCACGGGCGTGAAACTGTTCGCCGAGACCTTCCCGGCGCGCATCGAGCGTGGCGCCGGTGTGCCCGCTCTCGAACGACTCGGCTACCTGGCCGAGCAGGTCACCTGGCAGTTGACCGATGTGCGCGACCTGGTGCTGGCCGGGACGAAGTCCCCGGTGTCGTTCTTCGCCTACCCCGGCAAGCCCAGCGACCTCGTACCCGACGACTGCAAGGTCCACGTGCTCGCCGAGCCGGGCGACGACATCACGGCGGCACTGGAAGCCGTCGCCGCGATCGTTGCGCCGGATGTCGAGCCCGTGCTGCAGGCCGAGAACCGGCCCGAACTGCCCACCGGTGAGCTGACCCCGCAGAACTGGGTGGACGTGATCGGCGCGCTGCTGCCGGAGAACGCCGTCATCATCGACGAGTCGAACACCTCGGGCCTGCTGCTGCCGACCGCGACCGCCGGTGCGCCCAAGCACGACGTGCTGACGCTGACCGGTGGCTCCATCGGTTTCGGCCTGCCCAACGCGGTCGGCGCCGCGGTCGCGTGCCCGGACCGCCCGGTGATCTGCCTGCAGGCCGACGGCAGCGCGATGTACACCGCGTCCGCGTTGTGGACGATGGCCCGCGAGAACCTGAACGTCACCACTGTGGTCCTGTCGAACCGCTCGTACGCGATCCTCAAGCTGGAGCTGCAGCGGGTCGGCGCGGAGAGCACCGGGCCCAAGGCGCTGGACTGGCTCGACCTGTCCCGCCCGGACCTGGACTTCGTGGCACTGGCCACCGGCATGGGCATCCCGGCGACCCGTGCCACGACCGCCGAGGAGCTGGCCGAGCAGTTCCGTGCGGCGCAAGGCAAGGAAGGGCCGCACGTTATCGAGGCGATCGTGCCGACTTTGTTCTGAACGTAGCAACGAAGACCATCATCTGGGATTCGTTGACGCTGCGTCGAAGCCGTCCGTAGCGTCCGGCGCCATGTCGCGCTTTGAAGTCCGGCATGTTCACATGAGCGATCCGCTCGTGGAACCGCTGCTCGAGGACCTCGTGCGGGAGTACACCGGACGCTACGGACGGCTGCACGAGGACCTGAAAACCTATCCCGCCGACCGGTTCGCCCCACCGGACGGGGCGTTCGTGCTGCTGGTCGAGAACGACGCGGCCATCGCGGGCGGCGCGTTCCAGCGCTACTCCGGCGACACCGCCGAACTCAAACGGATCTGGACGCACTCCGCGCACCGCAGGCGCGGCCTCGCCGCCGTCGTGGTCGCCGAGCTGGAACGCGAGGCGGTGAAACGGGGATATACCAGGATTTTCCTGACCACCGGTCCGCGTCAGCCCGAGGCGCGGGATCTCTACCTGGCGACCGGATACCATCCTCTGTTCGATGTGGACAGTCCACCTGCTGAGAAGCCGTTGCCGTTCCACAAACTCCTGCCCGTGCCGAGCGTGCCATGAGTACCGCGACGCGCGCGCCGGAGGTCGAGGAGGAATCCGCGTTACGGGTGGTGCCGGTACGGCATCCCTGGCGCTGGGTGTTCAGCGCCGTGGTCCTCGTGCTGCTGGCGATGGCCGGGCACGCGCTGGTCACCAACACGGCGTTCGACTGGCCGACCTTCGCCGACTACGTCTTCTACCCGTCGGTGCTGGAAGCCGTGTTGCTGACGATCGAGCTGACCGCGCTGGGCATCGTCATCGGTTTCGTGCTGGGCACGGTGTTCGCGTTGATGCGCATGTCGTCGAGCCCGCTGCTGCGTGCCGTCAGCTGGGCGTACATCTGGATTTTCCGTTCCGTGCCACTGATCCTGCAGCTGCTGTTCTGGTACAACCTGGCCATCCTGTACAACCAGCTGTCGTTCGGGATCCCGTTCGGGCCGTCGTTCTTCTCGGTCGGCACCCAGGACCTGATCCCGCCGCTGGCAGCCGCAGCGCTCGGGTTGTCGCTGCACCAGGCGGCGTACTCGGCGGAGATCGTGCGGTCGGGTTTCATCAGCGTCGACGCCGGGCAACGGGAAGCCGCGGCGGCACTGGGCATCCCGCGGCGCCGTCAGTTCTTCCGGATCGTGCTGCCGCAGGCGATGCGCACGATCGTCCCGGCCGCGGCCAACGAGATCATCGGCATGGTCAAGGGCACGTCGGTCGTCTACATCATGGCCCTGCCCGAGCTGTTCTACCAGGTGCAGGTGATCTACACCCGCAACGGCCGGGTCATCCCGCTGCTGCTCGTGGCCACGTTCTGGTACCTGCTGATCACCTCGGTCCTGTCGATCGTGCAGCACTACGTCGAGCGGCACTACGGGAAGGGCGTCCGGCGCTGATGCTGCGTATCCAAGGTGTGCACAAGAGTTTCGGCGCGCTGCACGTGTTGCGTGGCATCACACTCGACGTGGCGGCGGGCGAGGTCACCGTGATCATCGGCGCCTCGGGTTCCGGCAAGTCGACGTTGCTGCGCGCGATCAACCACCTCGAACGGCTCGACCGCGGCTTCGTCAGCGTGGACGGCGACCTGATCGGCTACCGGCGTTCCGGCAACAAGCTCCACGAGCTCAGAGAAGCCGAGATCCTCAAGCAGCGCCGGGGGATCGGGTTCGTGTTCCAGAACTTCAACCTGTTCACGAACCTCACCGTGATCGAGAACGTGGTGGAGTCGCCACGGCTGTCCAGAGCCGACGGCCTCGCGCTGCTCGACCGCGTCGGCCTCGTGGACAAGGCGGACGCGTACCCGAGGCAGCTGTCCGGCGGCCAGCAGCAGCGGGTGGCGATCGCACGGGCCCTCGCCCTGCGCCCCAAGCTGCTGCTGTTCGACGAGCCCACCTCGGCGCTCGACCCCGAACTGGTCAACGAGGTGCTGGACGTGATCAAGGACCTGGCCCGCGGCGGCACCACGATGGTCGTGGTCACCCACGAGATCGGATTCGCGCGCGAGGTCGCCGACACCGTCGTGTTCATGGACGAAGGCCAGATCGTCGAACAGGGCACGCCCGCGGACGTGCTGGACAACCCCCGCGAGGAACGCACCCGTGCCTTCCTCAGCAAGGTCCTGTAGAAGGAGATCCCCTCATGCGGCGCATCGCGCTCCTGTTGGCCTCACTCGTGGCGTTGTCCGCGTGTGGCGGACCGGCCGACGCTGGAAAACCCGCGCAGAACAAGGCGGGTGTGAACACCAGCCCCGACCAGAATCGGGTCAGGGCGACCAAGAACGAGCAGATCGCGGCGAAGGTGCCGCAGGCGATCAGGGACCGGGGCGAACTCGTCGTCGGTGTCGACGGCAAGGGCTCACCTCCGTTGACGTTCCGCGCGGACGACGACAAGACCCCGGTCGGCGTGGAGACCGACATCGCCCAGCTCGTCGCCGACACGCTCGGCCTCAAGCTGCGCTTCGAACCCACCTCGTGGGAGAACCTGTTCCTGTCAGTGGAATCCGGCCAGTACGACGTCGGGTTCTCCAACATCACCGTGACCGAGGAACGCAAGGACAAGTACGACTTCGCCACCTACCGCGTGGACACCATCGCCTTCGAGACCAGTACCGGCAACAACATCACCGTCTCGGGGCCCAAGGACATCGCGGGTCGCCGGGTGGCTGTCACCTCCGGTACGAACCAGGAACAGATCCTGCTGCGCTGGGACGCGGCCAACAAGGCGGCGGGCCTCAAACCGGTCGAGTTCCAGTACTACACCAACGCCTCGGACCGCTACCTCGCGCTGAAGTCGGGCCGGATCGAGCTGTACGTCGGCCCCTACCCCGGTTCGGCGTACCACGCGAAGGTCTCCGGGGAGACCAAGATCGTCGGTCAGGTGTCCGGCGGCGGCGAGATCCCCGCCCAGATCGCGGGCATGACCAAGAAGGGCAGCGGACTGGTCACGCCGGTGGCCGACGCGCTGAACGAGCTGATCAAGAACGGCGAGTACGCCGAGGTGCTGGCCCGCTGGAACCTCGCCAACGAGGCGATCACCCGCTCCGAGATCAACCCGCCGGGGCTGCCGCGCAAGTGACCTGCGGTTTTGACTGATCGGTCGATACCGGGCGTCAGCCTTTCGGCTAACGGGGGTCTGTACTTCGGGTGGATGTCCGAGCACGCTGCGTAGTGCACGGTGAGCCCATGGGGAACACACTGATCCGACTCGCGGCTTTGACGCTGACAGGCGTGACCCTGGCAGGCACAGTCGCGAGCGCGCACAGCCACCGAGGCGGCGACTGGCCGACGTGGCAGGGGGACAAGGCCGGGTCACGGCACAACCCGGCTGAGTTCCGCATCACCCCGGCCAACGTCGGCAAGCTGGAGCTGAAGTGGGCCTTCGCGTACCCGAAGACGGGCGTGGTGGCCAAGAGCCAGCCCGCCGTGGTCGACGGCACCGCGTTCTTCGGCGGTCCCGACGGCACGTTCTACGCGCTCGACGCCAAGAGCGGCAAGACGAAGTGGACCTTCGACCTGGCGTCGGTGGACCCGTCGCAGCGGGTGGTGCTCGACGGCCCCGCGGTCGCACGCGGCAAGGTCTACTTCGGCGACAGCGGCGGCTACATGTACGCACTGGACCAGAGGACCGGGAAACTGGTGTGGGCCAAGGACACCGAGCCACACCCGACAGGCATGCACACCAGTTCACCGCTGTACCACGACGGCCGGATCTACGTCGGCGCGTCCAGCGCCGAGAACCTCGGCGACAAGAACTACCCGTGTTGCACGTTCCGCGGCCACATCGACTCGCTGGACGCCGACACCGGTGAGGTCGTCTGGCGCCACTACACGGTTCCCGAGCCCAAGGAGGTGGGCACGTACCCGAGCGGCGCGAAGAAGTTCGAGCCATCCGGCGCGGGCGTGTGGAGCTCGCCCGTGATCGACGAACGGACCGGCACGCTGTACGTCGGAACGGGCCAGAACTACACCGGCAGCGCGGGCGACTTCGACAGCCTGCTGGCGTTGGACGCCCGGAGTGGCGCCGTGCGGTGGAAGCAGCAGGTGACCAAAGCGGACACCTGGCGTGACCTGTGCAACCAGCCCGATCCGGAAGGCTACTGCCCGGGGCTCAAGGACGGCACGAACCTCGACTACGACATCGGCGCTACCCCGAACATCTTCCGCGTCAAGGGCCGCACGTACGTCGGCGTGGGCCAGAAGAGCGGTGTTTACCACGCGTTCGACGCCACGACCGGTGACGTGAAGTGGCGCCGCCAGCTGGGCGTCCCGCTTCCGAGTGGCGGAATCTCCGGAATCCAGTGGGGATCCTCGTACGACGGTGACAAGCTCTACATCGCCACGTACTTCGCCGAACCGGGCACGTTGTTCGCCGTCAAACCGGAAACCGGGCAGGTGCTGTGGAAGACACCCAACCCCGCCAACGGATGCGACTGGGGTGGAGCAGCGCAGCACAAGGACATCTGCACCCCGGCGCACGGCCCCGCGGCGACCTCGACACCGGGTCTCGTGTGGGAGGGCAGCAACGACGGCAAGATGCGTGCGTACTCCGCACGTGACGGCAAAGTGTTGTGGGAGTACGACACCGTGCGTGACTTCCAGGGCGTGAACGGCCTGACCGGACACGGCAGCGCGATCTCGGGCAGCGGCGGTGCCGTTGTCTCGAACGGAATGCTGTACATCCAATCGGGCTATTACCCCTTCTACCCGAGCGAACACGGGAATGTGCTGTTGGCGTTCGGTTTGAAGTAGCGTGAGGGAGTGACCTCACTCCCGGCCGGCGCCACCACGGACGACCCGGACGTGCTCGACGCGTACCGGACCGACCGGGCCACTTTCTGCCCCAGTGGCACACCGCGGGCGCTGGTCAGGGCGAGGTCGCTGGAGGACGTGGTCCAGACGCTGCGGTGGGCGCACGAGCACGGCGTGCCGGTCGTCCCGCAGGGCACGCGTACCGGGTTGTCCGGTGGCGCGAACGCGCTCGACGGCTGCGTCCTGCTGAACGTGGAGAAACTCGACCGGATCGTCGAGATCGACGTCGAGGAGCAGATCGCCGTGGTCCAGCCTGGCGTCATCAACGCCACGCTGGCCGCGGCGGTCGCGGAGAAGGGGCTCTACTACCCGCCGGATCCGGGGTCCAAGGACATCTCGTCGATCGGCGGGAACGTCGCGACCAACGCGGGTGGCATGTGCTGCCTGAAGTACGGCGTGACGGGCGACTTCGTCCGCGCCCTCCAGGTGGTGCTCGCGGACGGGCGTGTGATGCGTACCGGACGGCGGACCGCCAAGGGCGTCGCGGGTTATGACCTGACCCGGCTGTTCGTCGGGTCCGAAGGAACGCTCGGAGTGGTCACCGAAGTGACAGTGGCGTTGCGCCCGGCCACAGCCCGGCCGTTGGCGGCGATCGCGTTCTTCGACACCACCGCGGACGCCTGCCGTGCCGTCGCCGACCACCTCGGCGCCGGGATCCGTCCCGCCGCGCTCGAGCTGATGGATGCCGCGACGGTCGCGGCCGTCAACAGGCTCAAGGACCTGGGTTTCCCTGACGGCGTCGGCGCGGTGCTGATCGCCCAGTCCGACGCGGGCACCAGGGCGCCGGAAGAGCTCGCGGCCTTCGAGCTCTCGGCCCGCAAGTGCGCGGCGACCGACGTGATCGTGTCCGACGACCCGGCCGAGGCCGACCTGCTGATGCAGGGCCGCAGGCTGGCCGGGCTGTCGTTCGAGCAGTACCCCGCCACGCTCGTGGACGACGTGTGCGTCCCGCGCCGCAACCTCGCGGCGCTGGTGGACGGCATCGAGCGGATCGCCGCCGAGTACGGCGTGCTGATCGCCACCTGCGGCCACGCGGGCGACGGCAACATGCACCCGGCCGTGCTGTTCGACCACGACCAGGCCGTGGCGGCGCAGCAGGCGTTCGCCGACGTCATGCGACTGGGCCTGGAGCTCGGCGGGACCATCACGGGCGAGCACGGCGTCGGGTTCCTCAAGCGCGAGTGGCTGGCCCGCGAGCTCGACGAGGCCGCGTTGTGGTCGCACCAGCAGATCAAGCAGGCGCTGGACCCGCGCGGGATCCTCAACCCCGGTCGAGTGATCAACTCGACGGCGACTGGACGTACCGAAGTCG
Organism: Kibdelosporangium phytohabitans; assembly: GCF_001302585.1. GTDB lineage: Bacteria > Actinomycetota > Actinomycetes > Mycobacteriales > Pseudonocardiaceae > Kibdelosporangium > Kibdelosporangium phytohabitans. The sequence goes on from NZ_CP012752.1 coordinate 2,705,416, forward strand.
ATCAAAGATCATTTTAGGTGGGAGAGGTGCCGGCGAGGGAGTTGTTGGCGCGATGCGGACCTTGCGGCGTGAACTGGCGCGGATCTGGGCGTGTGTGACGGATCGGCCGCGCTGGCAGCTGGTCATGGCGTGCGTGGTGTCGGTGTGGTCCCTGGCGTGGGTGGTCGGCCAGGCGATCGCACCGCCGATGGCGCCGTCGGAAGTGCCGAGGGCCCTGCTCGCCTGGGCGGGTGTCCCCGTCGGCTGGCTCGACGCGGTCGGGCAGTGGGCGCGTGAGGATTCCCGGTGGTGGGTGTTCACGGTCTTCGCCGTGGCCGCCGGGCTGCTCTGGGCGGCGACCACGGAACGCGCCCAGCTCACCGCGCTCGCCGGCTGGCTGGCCGTGATGGCGGCGGCCGAGGGGATCGGTTATCACCCGGCGGTCTACCGGGCGATCATCGCGATGGCCGGGTTCATCCTGCTGCTGTGGTTGTTGTCGTTGCCCGGCAAGGTTTCCGTGATGACCAACCGGATCACGCTGGTGCCGCGCGACGTGCTGCGGGCCGGTGCGACCGCGGCTGCGATGGCGGCGATGGTCCCGCTGCTGGCGGTGGGCCTGATCGTCATCCGTTTGCTCCGGCCGTACGTGACGAGGCCGCCCAAAGTCGTAGTCCCGCGCGCCCGGGAGGCCCAGGAAAACCCCAAGACACTCGTTCGAGACTGAAACGCCATCCTTCGACGGGTGTGGCGCACACCACACGGTGGTAGAACTGGAGGCAGAACAGAAGACGTACGTTCTGTTTCCATGGGAGGGTCTCCAATGGCGGAAACCCAGAACATCGTGGTCGGAGTGCCGCGCGAGTCGGCCCCCGGAGAGCGACGGGTAGCGCTTGTCCCCAAGGTTGTGGGACGGCTACGCGCCTCGGGGTTGACCGTCGTGGTGGAACCCGGCGCCGGTGGTGGGGCGTTGATGTCCGACTGGCTCTACGAGGAGGCCGGGGCCACCCTCGGCGATCCGTGGGCCGGCGACGTGGTCGTGAAGGTCGCGGCCCCGACCGACGAGGAAATCGGCCGTCTGAAACCCGGCAGCGTGCTGATCGGCTTCCTCGGCACGCAGTCCGACGGTTCCGGTGTCGCTGACGCACTGGCCACCCGCGACGTGCACGGACTGGCCATGGAAGCCATCCCCCGCATCTCCCGGGCGCAGTCGATGGACGCGTTGTCGTCGCAGAGCAGCGTCGCCGGTTATCTGGCCGCTTTGCTCGGCGCCCAGCACCTCACGCGCTTCTACCCGATGCTCACCACCGCCGCGGGAACTGTCGCACCGGCCAAGACGCTGGTCCTCGGCGCGGGTGTCGCCGGTCTGCAGGCGCTGGCCACGGCTCGTCGGCTCGGCGCGCAGACCACGGGCTACGACGTGCGCCCCGAGGTCGCCGAACAGGTGCGTTCGGTCGGGTCGAAGTGGCTCGACCTGGGCATCGAGGCCGTCGGCGAAGGCGGGTACGCGCGTGCGTTGACCGACGAGGAACGCGCCGAACAGCTCAAACGCCTGAACGAGGCCGTGATCGGCTACGACGTGGTGATCACCACCGCCCAGGTGCCCGGCCGCAAGGCCCCGATCCTGGTGACCGAGGACTCGGTGACCGCGATGCGCGCGGGCAGTGTGGTCGTCGACCTCGCGGGGGAGTCCGGCGGCAACTGCGAGGTGAGCGTGCCCGGCGAGGTCGTCGTCCGGCATGACGTGACGATCGTGGCGCCGCTGAACCTGCCCGCCGCGATGCCCGAGTCGGCGAGCGAGCTCTACTCGCGCAACGTCCAGTCCCTGCTTGAACTTCTGATCACCGACGGGCGGCTGCGGCTCGACTTCGAAGACGAGATCGTCGCGTCCGCCTGCGTGACGAGGAGGTCGTGATGCTGGTGCAGAACCTGGCCATCCTCGTGCTCGCGGGGTTCGTCGGCTTCGCGGTGATCTCCAAGGTGCCCAACACCCTGCACACCCCGCTGATGTCCGGCACGAACGCCATCCACGGCATCGTGCTGCTCGGCGCGTTGATCGTGCTCGGCCTCGGCGCGACGGGAACGCTCGACCAGATCCTGCTGGTGGTCGCCATCGCCTTCGGCACGATCAACGTGGTCGGCGGGTTCCTCGTGACCGACCGGATGCTCGGGATGTTCAAGGGCAAGGAGCCGCGGAAATGAGCTGGCTCCAGGACCCCGTCACGATCCAGTGCCTGTACATCGTGGCGTTCGCGTTGTTCATCTACGGGCTGATGGGACTGACCGGCCCGCGGACCGCCGTGCGCGGCAACCTGCTGGCCGCGGTCGGGATGGGGATCGCGATCCTCGCCACCGCGCTGACCCCGGGCATGGGCAACTGGTGGCTGATCCTGCTGGGCGTCGCGCTGGGCACGGCGATCGGGGTTCCCGCGGCCCGCAAGGTCAAGATGACCGCGATGCCGCAGATGGTCGCGCTGTTCAACGGCGTCGGCGGTGGTGCGGTCGCGCTGGTCGCGTGGGTCGAGTTCCGCCAGTCGCACGGCTTCGCCGACGAACCCGCGCACGTCTCCATCGCCACCCTGTTCGCGGCCCTGATCGGATCCATCTCGTTCTGGGGATCGAACGTCGCCTTCGGCAAGCTCCAGGAGATCCTGCCGGGCAAACCGATCAGCGTCGGCAGGCTGCAGCAGCCGCTGAACCTGCTGCTGCTGGTCATCGGTGTCGCCTGCGGCGTCGTGGTGGTGGCGGGCGGGACGTCCGAGTGGCTGATGGCCGGCATCCTCGTGTCGTCCGCGCTGCTGGGGCTGATGGTCGTGCTGCCGATCGGCGGCGCGGACATGCCCGTGGTGATCTCCCTGCTCAACGCGTTGACCGGGCTGAGCGCGGCGGCGACGGGCATCGCGCTGGACAACACGGCGCTGATCGTGGCCGGGATGATCGTCGGCGCGTCCGGCACGATCCTGACCAACCTGATGGCCAAGGCCATGAACAGGTCGATCCCGGCGATCGTCGCCGGTGGTTTTGGCGGGACGGGTGGTCCTGGCCCGGCGGGGCCGACCGACAAGACCGTCCGGCAGACCAGTGCCTCGGACGCGGCGATCCAGATGAGCTACGCCCGCCAGGTCGTCGTCGTACCCGGTTACGGCATGGCTGTGGCCCAGGCCCAGCACGCCGTCCGCGAGATGGCCAAGGAACTGGAGAGCAAGGGCGTCGCGGTCTACTACGCCATCCACCCGGTCGCCGGCCGCATGCCGGGGCACATGAACGTGTTGCTCGCCGAGGCCGACGTGCCGTACGACCACCTCAAGGAGATGGAGGAGATCAACGGCGAGTTCGCCAGGACGGACGTGGCGCTGGTGATCGGTGCGAACGACGTGACCAACCCGGCAGCGCACACCGACCCGAGCTCACCCATCTACGGCATGCCGATTCTCAACGTGAACGAGAGCAAGTCGGTCATCGTGCTCAAGCGCGGGATGAGCCCGGGGTTCGCCGGAGTCGACAACGACCTCTACTACGACTCGCGCACTTCGATGCTCTTCGGCGACGCGAAGAAGTCGGTCGCGGCGGTCGTCGAGGAACTCAGAGCCCTCTGAGGTGAACTCGGAGCGAACGGCCGGTGGGGTCCCAGCGGGCCTCGCTGGCCGTTTTACGGCCGCTGACCTGCGGTGATGCAGTTAAGGGGACCCCCCTGAAACGGCCTGTTCCGGGTCGTGTAACTTATTCCATGTCAGCAGGAACGGGCCCCAGAAAAACCGGGGAACGGAATGCAGACCCCAAAATTTAGCAAGGCAAGCCCTCTGATAGAGTGTTTACAGCACTCCGGATGAGTGAGCGTGTGTTGTTTGAGAACTCAACAGTGTGTCGATCTATTGAAAGCCAGTAGAGCTTTTATGAACCTCGTCGAGAGGTTCCTTTGAGATGGACAGATGGACCAGATGAGTTCTGGTTTGTCAGGACGTCGAACCTTTGACAAAGCATTGTTGGAGAGTTTGATCCTGGCTCAGGACGAACGCTGGCGGCGTGCTTAACACATGCAAGTCGAGCGGTAAGGCCTTTCGGGGTACACGAGCGGCGAACGGGTGAGTAACACGTGGGTAATCTGCCCTGCACTCTGGGATAAGCCCGGGAAACTGGGTCTAATACCGGATATGACCTCCAGTCGCATGGTTGGGGGTGGAAAGTTCCGGCGGTGCAGGATGAACCCGCGGCCTATCAGCTTGTTGGTGGGGTAATGGCCTACCAAGGCGACGACGGGTAGCCGGCCTGAGAGGGCGACCGGCCACACTGGGACTGAGACACGGCCCAGACTCCTACGGGAGGCAGCAGTGGGGAATATTGCGCAATGGGCGAAAGCCTGACGCAGCGACGCCGCGTGAGGGATGACGGCCTTCGGGTTGTAAACCTCTTTCGCCAGGGACGAAGCGAGAGTGACGGTACCTGGAGAAGAAGCACCGGCTGACTACGTGCCAGCAGCCGCGGTAATACGTAGGGTGCGAGCGTTGTCCGGAATTATTGGGCGTAAAGAGCTCGTAGGCGGTTTGTTGCGTCGGTCGTGAAAACCTGGGGCTTAACCCTGGGCTTGCGGTCGATACGGGCAGACTTGAGTTCGGTAGGGGAGACTGGAATTCCTGGTGTAGCGGTGAAATGCGCAGATATCAGGAGGAACACCGGTGGCGAAGGCGGGTCTCTGGGCCGATACTGACGCTGAGGAGCGAAAGCGTGGGGAGCGAACAGGATTAGATACCCTGGTAGTCCACGCCGTAAACGTTGGGCGCTAGGTGTGGGGCTCTTTCCACGGGTTCCGTGCCGTAGCTAACGCATTAAGCGCCCCGC